>NZ_CP129966.1:0-330488 GCF_030503595.1 Corynebacterium sp. P4-C1
TCTTCGCTGGGTGCACTGGTGGAACAACCAGCGACTTCATCAATCCCTGGGATATATCACTCCACAGGAGATGGAGGACGCTTACTATCAACGATCAGGCGCTCAAACGTTGGGCGTTAAATAAGCGGAACGAAAACCAGGACGCTTCAGACATCACTCCCGCGGTCATCCGCCGATGGGTTGTCGCTGCCACCGCTGAATATTCGCCTAAGACAGTCCAAAACACTTTCGCGGTGCTGTCGCAGATTTTCAAACAGGCCCAGCTAGACGGACGCATTGACGCCAACCCATGTTCCGGTATCAAACGCCCGAAAGTAACGCGCAACCCCGATCTCCTTGTGCTCGATGCCGCCCAAGTGATGGCCATGGCCGAGGAGGCCGGCCGCTACCGGGCCGCGGTTCTCCTAATGGCCTTGGCCGGGCTGCGCTGGTCTGAAATGGCAGGCCTCCAATGGCGAGACGTGAACCTCGACACCGGCGAAATTTTCGTGCGCCGCCAGCTACAGGAGGTTAAAGGCGTCCTCACCCCAGGGCTGCCCAAGCACGATAAGATCAGGCGCGTCCCAATTCCGGCCCAGCTCGCCCAGGCGCTTGCCCCGCTGCTCGACGGAGAGCCGACCGGCCTGGTGATGACCACGCCCGCTGGCACCGCCCTGCGGGTAGGCAACGCCAGGCGTGACTGGTTCAACGCCGCAGCGGAGGCGGTGGGGGCTCCGGGGTTAACGCCGCAAGATCTACGCCACGCCTACGCCTCGCTCGCGGTTCAGGCGGGGGCCAATCCGAAACAACTGCAGGAGGCGATGGGCCACCACTCAGCCTCGTTCACTCTCGACGTTTACGCCTCGTTGTTCGCCTCAGACTTGCATCGCCTTGGGCAGACATTGGACACACTGTTCTCAACCGCGCGTGGTCAAAATGTGGTCACAAACGAAACCAGGCCCGTCGCCTAACGGCAAAGGACCTGGTCAACCGTGGTGCGCCATGACGGGCTCGAACCGCCGACCTACTGGGTGTAAACCAGTTGCTCTTCCAGCTGAGCTAACGGCGCGCGTGGAGGAAATGCTAGCACGGGGCTGCTTCGCGCAACAAAAGGCTAGATGCGCTCCTCGTCGGGCTTCGTGGCCCAGGGGTTGGAACGGGTATGGCCGTACCGGGCACGCGCGTGGGTGGGAGCAGGAGAAGAGGTGGTGGAGGTGGCGGAGGCAGGGGAGGTGGCGGCGGTAGGAGAAGCGGCTGTAGCAGAGGCGTCATCCGGGGCGCCACCGGAGGGGGTCGCGGCGGTAGTGGCGCTCAGGGCTTCCATTTCGCGCTGCTCGGCGGAGTAGCGGCGGCGTTCGCGAACCTCCGAGTAGATGAAGTAGGCGAGGCCGGCTGGGGCCATGATGCCAAAGGCGATCCATTGGAGGCCGTAGGAGAGGTGGTTGCCGCGGTCGAGGACGGGGAGGGGGATGGGGTTGAGGATGCCGGGTTCGTCGGCAAGCAACTGGGCGTAGGGTTCGGCGAGCTCGGTGCCGGTGAGTTCGGCGGCTTGAGCGGTGTTGATGGACTGGATCATCGTGTAGCCCTGGTCGGTGATGGGCTCGATGGAGGACTGGTCGCTGAGCCGGATCATGGCGAGCAGGGTGGTGTCGCCGTCGGGGGCTGGCTCGATGGGCGGTACGGTGGTGCCGCCGGCATCGGCGGGGACCCAGCCGCGGTTGACCAGGACGGTGCGGCCGTTGTCGAGCTGGAACGGCACGAGGGACTGGAATGCGGGGGTGCCCTCGACGGGACGCAGCCGCAGCAGCAGTTGTTCCTCGGGAAGGTAGTGGCCCGTCATGGTCACACGCGTCCACTCCTCAGGGGAGCCGGAGGACAGGGCCTCTTCGGCGTTCACTGGGTCTTCCTCGAACGCCTTCTCAATCCTGTCGTTGCGCTCTTTGATGTCGTGGTCTTTGCCGAGCTGCCACGGCGACAGCCAGGTGATCGCGAACCAAGAGAACGCCAGGGCGAAGACAGCGGCGAGGACCCAACCAGGGGTGAGGAAGGTCCTCCAGATCGGTTTCGTCTTCGGCGTGGTCACGCGGGTCAGTCTACCCGGGCGCGCACCCAATCCAGAATGCCGTCGGCGGCGGCTTCGATCTGTTCGCGGGTGACGGTGAAGCCCTCGGGGCCGCCGTAGTAGGGGTCGTCGACGCTGGCGCTCTCGGGTGCGGCCGGGTCGAAGGAGCGCAGCAGCCGGATCTTCTCCTCGGGCACGCCTTGGGCGACGAGCTCGGAAACATGGCGTGTGGCGAGGGCGACGATCAGGTCAGCCTCCATCTGCTGGCCGCTGAATTGCTGGGCGCGGTGGGCGGAGCCGTCGTAGCCGTGGGCGGACAGCTCGGCCAGGGCGCGCTCGTCCGCGGGGTGGCCGACGTGCCAGCCGCCGATGCCGGAGGAGGTGACGCGGACGTGGGGGTCCAAGGCGGCGTCGATAAGCTTTTGGCGCACGATGACTTCCGCCATCGGTGAACGGCAGATATTGCCGGTGCACACGAAGTCGATGTGGATCACTGGTCCTCCTTGAAAGCGGTAACGGTGCTGGCGAGCTCGTCTGGGGTGCGGGCGGTGGCCCACGCGCGGTTCCATTCGGGCTGGGTGCCGTAACCCCAGGTGACCGCGATCGTCGGCAAGCCGAATTGCGCGGCTCCCTCGATGTCGTGGAGCCGGTCGCCGATCATGAGCCCGCGGCCCACATCCACATTATCGAGCACATGCGCAATCACGTCCGCCTTGCGCCGGCGGGGGCCGTCCTCCTGCGCGGCGCCGAGAAAATCGATGAACTCGAGCATGCCTTCCCGCTCGAGGATTGCGCGCGCGAAACCTTCGCCTTTCGACGTCGCCGTCACCAGCTGGAAGCCCTCGTCCTTCCATGCGGCGAGGAGCTCGCGCATCCCCGGGAACGGCGTGGCACGCTGCCACCCGCCGGCGTGCGTGAAGTCCATGTAGGCGGCGAGTGCCTTCTTCCGCGTGGCGGCGTCCATGCCCAAACTGCCGAGCGTCTCCTCCATCGGCGGGCCCGGGATGCGGGCAATGAACTCCTCGTCCGGGCGCTCCCACCCGACCGCGTCGAGGGCGTGCAGGAAGCCGTCCCGGATGCCGGGGAAGGAATCGATGAGCGTGCCGTCCACGTCGAGCAGCAGAGTAATCACGCACCCCAGCATGGCAGTGCGAGGCAGCGCCGGCAATCGACCTAGACTGGGACAACATGACTACGACTGTTGCTGATGTCGTCGCGGCGCTGGAAACCGCCTACCCGCCGCGTCTCGCTGAAAGCTGGGATGCCGTCGGCCTCATCTGCGGCGACCCCGCTGCCCCCGTCGCGCGCGTGGCGTTCGCCCTTGACTGCACCCAGGCTGTCGCGGAGCGGGCCGTGGAGCTCGGCGCGGACATGCTGGTGGTCCACCACCCGCTGCTCATGCGGGGTGTGACATCCGTCGCCGCCGACACTCCGAAGGGCAAGGTCGTGCACACCCTCGTGCGCGGCGGATGCGCACTGTTCGCGGCGCACACCAACGCTGATTCCGCGCGCCCGGGTGTGTCGGACAAGCTCGCCGAACTCGTCGGCGTCACGCCAGGCCGCCCCATCAAGGTCGTCGACCCTGACGCCCGCGACCTGTGGGGTGTGCACATCCCGCCCGCCGACGTCACCCACGTGATGGATGCGCTCTTCAGCGCCGGTGCCGGCACCATCGGCAATTATTCCGACTGCTCCTTCCGGTGGGACGGCCGCGGCGGCTTCACCCCGCAGCCCGGCACCGACCCGACGGACGGGGAAGTCGGCTCCCACTACTCGGCGCCGGAGACCCGCGTGCAGTTCGTGGCACCGTCGCGTCTGCGCGGTCGCCTCACCGAGGTGCTGCGTGAGGTGCACCCGTACGAGGAGCCGGCATTCGACATCGTGCAGCTCGAAGGAACCGGGGATCTGTCGACAGCGACCGGCCTCGGCCGGATCGGTGAGCTGCCGGAGCCGATGACCCTGCGCGACTTCACTCAGCAGGTCGCCGACGCCTTGCCCGAGACTGCCTGGGGAGTCCGGGCCGCTGGTGACCCCGACCAGATGGTGCAGAAGGTGGCTGTGTCGTCGGGTTCCGGGGACAGTTTCCTCGACGCTGTCCGCGGCCTCGGAGTGGATGTGTACGTCACTTCGGACTTGCGCCACCACCCGGTCGACGAGCACCTGCGCGCCGGTGGTCCGGCAGTCATCGACACCGCGCACTGGGCGAGCGAATTTCCGTGGACGGAGCAGGCGAGCGGGATCGTGGCGCAGGCGTGCCCCGATGTGGCCACCGGAATCATCACGCTGCGCACCGACCCGTGGACGGTCTCCGCGCACCCGCAGAAATAGACTCTTCACTGTTGACAGAACGAAGCAGAAAGAAGGCTGACGTGGAACTGGAACTGGATAAGCAACGCACGCTGCTCGCGCTCGCGGAGGCGGAGCGCAGCCAGGCTCACGACGCGGCTGCGTCGCCCGAGCAGCAGGAGCTGGAGAAGCTGGAGGCGCAGCGCCCCGGCCTGGCGAACGCCGCCGCCGCGGCCCAGCTCGCCGTCGACGACCTGGAGGCTGAGATTCTGCGCATCCAGGAGGACGAGCGGAAGCTGAAAAAGCGCGAGCTCGACGACAAGCGCCAGCTCACCGCCGAAACGGACCCGGAGCGCCGCAAGGACCTGGAGCATGACCGTTACGCCGCGAAGTCCCGGATCGCAGATTTGCTGTACGAACTCAAGGAAGCCCACGGCGAGGTCAAGGCGCTGCGCAACAACCGCGACGTGCACGGCGCGAAGCTGGACGATCTCGACCGCAAGATCGAGGCTGCCCGCCGCGCGGCTGAGGCGGTCCCGGAGAAAGAAGAAGTCGACACCGACGCGCTGCGGGCGGAGTTGCCGTCGTCTGTCCTGGATGTGTACGCGACGGTCGGGGCGGCGCGGTTCAACGGCCGCACGTGCAACAGCTGTTTCCTGCAGCTCCCGCCGGCCGAGCGCGCCGAGGTCATGGCAACGCCCGAAAACGAGCTGCCCACCTGCCCGAATTGCGGCACGCTGCTCGTGCGCGTCACGGGATAAGGGGAGCACCGCATGAAGGTGACTGTCTACACGGACGGCGGTTCGCGGGGGAATCCGGGGGTCGCAGGTTCGGGAAGCGTCGTCTACGACGAGTCGGGCGCGACGCTCGCGGAGATCGCCTACGTTGTCGGCCAGAAGTCGTCGAATAATGTCGCCGAGTACCACGGTTTGTTGCGCGGGCTCGAGGCAGCGCGCGAGCTAGGGGCGGGCGAGGTGGAGGTCTTCATGGACTCCAAGCTGGTCGTCGAGCAGATGTCGGGACGCTGGAAAATCAAGCACCCGGACATGAAGAAGCTGGCGCTCGAGGCGCGGGAGCTCGCCGCTGGTTTCACGTCGGTCAGCTACGCGTGGGTTCCGCGCGCGAAGAACAAGAAGGCCGACGAGCTGTCCAACGTGGCCATGGACGCCGCGGCGCGGGGCGCGAAGCCGGGCATTGTGGAGACGCAGAGCTTATCGACGGGCTCTTCAACCGCACAACCGCCCGCCCGCCACGAAACCGCCAGCCCCGCCCACTGGCACGGGAACACCGCCCCGCGCACCCGGTTCGTGCTGGTGCGGCACGGCCAGACAGAGCACTCGGCGCAGAAGCGCTACAGCGGTTCCTCCGACCCGGAACTGACCGAGGTGGGGCTGAAGCAGGCGGACGCCGTTGCGCAGGCAGTGGCAAAATTCGGTGCCATCGACGCGGTCATCTCCTCCCCGGCACGGCGCGCCCAGCAAACGGCGCGGGCCTGCGCGGATGCCCTCGGGATCGACGCAGCTGAGATAGAGACAGCTGACGGTTTCCGGGAACAGGACTTCGGTGTCTTCGAAGGACTCACCCGCGACGAGGCGCGCAGGGACCACGGGGAGGAATTCGGGGCGTGGGAGGCGTCGGCAAGCAAAGCCCCTCCGGAAGGGGAGAGCCTGGCCTCCGCGCACCGGAGGGTGACTCGCGCCCGCCTCAAGGCGCAGGAAGCGCATGAGGGGCAGACAGTGCTGGTGGTCACCCATATGACCCCGATCAAATCGGTGATCCGGCAGGCCCTGGAGTCGGGGCCGGACACATTCAAGCATGTGTTTTTGGACCTGGCGTCGATCAGCGTCGTCGAATTCTACGGCGAACTCGGCGTGGTCCGGTGCGTCAACGACGTCGCCCACTTCCGCTAGAGCGCCCGCGCAGAGTACAGTTACACGCTGCGAGTGAGTCGGCCGGGTGATCGCGGCGACCTGTACCGCCACATCAGTGGGCCAGGCAGGGGTCGAGGAAAGTCCGGACTCCACAGGGCACGGTGGTTGCTAACGGCAACCCGGGGCGACCCGCGGGAAAGTGCAACAGAAAGTAGACCGCCCGGGAAACCGGGTGAGGGTGAAAGGGTGCGGTAAGAGCGCACCGGCGGCTGTGGTGACACAACCGGCCAGGTAAACCCCACCGGGAGCAAGGCAAGAATCCCAGCCGCGCGGCTGGGGTCGTCGAACGCTACGAGGCTGCCCGCCCAGTTCGAAGGTAGCTGCTGGAGGTGCCGGGCGACCGGCATCCGAGATGGATGATCGCCACCTTTCCCCGTCCGGGGAAGGGCACAGAATCCGGCTCATAGGCCGACTCACTCGCCCAGTTTCTGCCACAATTGGCCAGCATGAAGCTCTATGCCGCACCGCTAGATTTCCGCGCTGTCGCCGATGAATTCGACGTGCCCACCGACTTTCCGCCCGAGCTGCACGAAGAGGCGGCCAATGCGCGCGACCGTTTCGCCGGCCAGCGGCGCGATGCGCGCGACATCGAGTTCGTCACGATCGACCCGGCAGGTTCGATGGACCTGGACCAGGCGGTGGCGATTGAGGCGGACGGCGCGGGCTACCGTGTTTTCTACGCGATCGCCGACGTCGCGGCGTTCGTCGAGCCGGGTTCGAAGCTGCACGAGGAATCGCTCAAGCGCGGCCAGACAATCTACCTGCCCGACGAGCCGGCGCGGCTGCACCCGGAGGAGCTGTCGGAGGGATCGGCGTCGCTGCTTCCGGACGCGGACAAGCCGGCAGTTTTGTGGACCTTCGAACTCGACGCGGAAGGCGAGCTGACCAGCGCCCATGTGGAGCGCGCAGTGGTTCGCTCCGTCGCGCGCCTCGACTACGACGGCGTGCAGGCCGACATGGACACCGGGACGCTGCACCCGGCGATCGCTCTGTTACCCGAGGTAGGGGAGCTGCGGGCTGCGTCGTCGCTGCGCAGGCACGCGATCAACCTGCGCGTCCCGTCAGTGCGCGTCGTCGAGCTCGACGACGGCCGCTTTGAGCTCCTCATCGAGCCGCGCCAGAAAATGATGGACTACAACTCCGAGATTTCCCTGCTCACCGGAATGGCCGCAGGACGGATGATCGAGGAGGCTGGGGTGGGCATCCTGCGCACGTTGCGGCCGGCGGAGGGTGACGCGGAGAGCACGTTCCGGCACGAGGCCCGCGCTCTCGGCTTCGATCTGAACGACGACGGGGACATCGGCGAATTCCTGCAGACGGTCGATGCCGACACCCCGCGCGGCATGGCCGTCATGCGTGAAGCGCAGAAGCTGCTCCGCGGCGCCGGGTACGTTTCTGTCGCCGACGAGGCCCCCGAGGTCCACGCCGGAATCGGCGGCTACTACTCGCACGTGACGGCACCCCTGCGCCGCCTAGTGGACCGCTACGCGACCGAGGTGTGCCTGGCGCTGTGCGCGGGCACCGAGGTGCCCGACTGGGTGCGTGAGGACACCCCGCGCGTGCTCAAGACCATGGGGCGCACCTCCCAGCTGGCCAACACCGTCGACCGCGCCTGCCTCAAGCTCACCGAGGCGACCGTGCTGCAGCCGTGGGTGGGGGAGAATTTCACCGGCGTGGTCCTGCAGACCGACGAGGAAGCCGACCCCGCCCGCGTCTTCATCGCCGACCCTCCGGTGCTTGCGCAGTGCGCGGGACACCCAGAAGAAGCCACGGAGACAGCGATGTCGCTGGTGCGCGCCGACGTGGAAAACCGCGAAGTGCTCTTCGCCTGGCCCGCCGACTAGCCCGGGGAGGGGAAAGTGGCGCTAGCTCAGCACCTTTCCGGGCGCGCCGGGGTGGATCTCCACGACGGCGAGACCGTCGGAATCAAGGCCCGCGAGAGCCTCGTCCGCGGCGCTGTCCGGGATATAGGCGAGCGCGGCCTGGGACATGCCGGCCGCGGCGGGGCGAGCCGCTCGGGCTCCGCGCACCTGCAGCAGCTGCACCAGCTGGTCGGGCGCAGGCAGACCGGGGGTGCGCTCGGGCTCGCCGATGACATCGAAGAACTCGTCGGTGCGCATGGAGCGCAGCGCACGCGCGGCGTTGGCGGACAGCTCCGTTTCGGCCTCACCGAAGTCGACCCAGGCGCGCGCCGTCTCCAGCGATGGGGCGGAGTCGGTGCCGTGCACCTGGTGCCGGGCGTTGACCCACTCGACGACGCGGTCGGCGGCGTTGGGCAGCTGGCGCAGCGAGGCGACACCGAAATTACTGCAGGCATCGTCGATGAAGGTCCGGCCTTCGTCGACGGAGCGCGCCTCATCGGTGAAGGGTTCGCCGTGCGAAGCCGCCACCGAGAAAACCCGCACGCCAGCGTATCCCGGGTATGGGGCCTGGGTCAGTGAGCCGTCTGCGTAGTCGATCACCGAGACCTTCCCGTCGTGGCCGCGCAGCGCCGCCGAGTGGCGGGCGCGCAGGACCGGCAGCCGGGAAAACGATGCGGCGGCCTGGGAGGCGATGTCCGCGAGGCGGGTGCGCAGCGGAGCCGCGTCGATCTCTTCGTCGCCGCCGAGCAGCGCCAGGGCCACGGCGGCGTCCGCCGCGTGCAGCGCCCCCAGCCCCGCCCCGAGCGGAATATCGGCGATCACGGTGATGTCCATGCCCGCCGTGTCGCGCGAGAGCATTTGCCTGCCGACGAGCGTGTGCATCAGCCCACCGAACCGCTCCGCCAGGGTGAACTCGGAATCGCCATCAGCTGAGTCCTGTTCTGCGAGGGAGGAGATGCGGGTGGAGGTGGTGGCGCCGTCGATAAGCGTGCCCGCGAAATCGCAGAAGACCGTGATCGTGTCGTCCTCGCGGGGGCTGACCGCGGCCGCGGCGCGCAGCGATGTCAGACCCACGATGGTGACGCCCCCGAAGTGGTCCGAATTCTCGCCCACGACGATGAACGTGCCCGGGGCATCCGCGGTGTGGAGCGGCGCAGTCCCTGTGCGCTCGCGGTGCGCCGGCGCAACGCGCTCGGATGCGGGGGTTTTCGGGGCGGTCCACACAGCCATGGGGAAGTGCACTGTCCTTTCGGGGCGGGCGAATTTACCCCCACAACAGTACCAACCGCACGCAGGTAGCCTTAGCGGGTGAGTACGTTGTAGTCGCCTCCCACCGAAAGGAAACGACCATGAGCGACGAGAAATTCTACTTCAACCCGGCCACCCACGAAGTCTCCCAGGGCAAGGAAGGCTCCTGGGACGACCGCATGGGTCCCTACAACACCCGCGAGGAAGCGGAGCAAGCGCTGGCAACCGCCAAGGAGCGCAACAAGGTCGCCGAGGCCCAGGACGAGGCCGACGACAACTGGGGTCAGCCGGCCTCCTGGGAGAAGTAGCTACTTCGCCTTCGGTTCGACCTTCTTGAAGGCCTTCTTGACCTCCTTGAAGGCCTTTGGGTAGTCCTCGAGCGACTTATCGCCGCGCGTCATCTCGCGCTGGTAGAGCATGCCGTACGCGAACGTGTCCTCCCCGCGCTGGCGTGCTCCCCCGGCGAGCTTCTCGATGCGGTCGCGCGACGTCACCGCGTCCTGGAAATCGCCCAGGATCTCCTGCAGTTCCTTGCACGCCTTCGACAGCTTACCCGCTTTCAGGCCGCTGTCCTTGGCCGCGTTCGCGGAGTAGCGCAGCTTCTTCGCAGCCTTGCGCACGTCGTGGACGTATTCCTCGCGCTGGTGCAGCGGCAGCGACATGTCGTTGTAGTGCTGCTCGGCCGCCTTGTGGCGCTTGGCCAGCTTCTTGAACCCGCGCTCGAGGTGCTCGTAGAGGATCTCTTCGGAGGAGCGGGGCTCGGCGGTGCCCGCCTCAGAACCCGTCACAGAGCCGGTTTCAACGGCGGATTCGTCAGTTTCTGCGCCGGTGTCAGTGTCAGTGTCAGCGGAGGCGAGGGGCGGGTCGGCGAGGAGCGCGTCGATGTCGTCGAGAAGCGCCAAGTAGCGCTCGGAGTCGAGGGTGCGCAGGATGCGGCGGTGCGCGCGCTCGTACTCACGGCGCATGTCGCCGCGGACATGCTCGGAGGCCGGCCCGTCGATCATGCCGGTGGTGTCGGAGTCGAGCAGGGCGATGAAGCGTTCCTCGACGACCTCGGCGTCGCGGGCGGTGCCGAGCAGGGCGGCGAGCTCCTTGAGCTCGTTCTCCACGTGGGTGAGCTGGTCACCGGCGAGGATGCCCTCGAAGGTCTCCAGCAGGCTGCGCAGCTCGCGGGTGGCCACGCGCATCTGGTGGACCGAGTCCCATTCGTCGTTGCGCACCTTGGGATCCCATTCGACGAGGCGGTCGCGCTGGACGCGTAGGGAATCGACAACGGCCTTCTCGGGTGAGTCATCCGCGAGGCCCGCGGCGGACATGTACGGCGGGGCCGGGGCTGTGTCGGCCGAATCGCCGAGGGCGGTGGCCAGCTTCGACAGGGACGCGGACTTGCGGGCACCCTGGTTGATCAGCAGGGAGGTCGCCTCGTGGAGCAGGGCGGCCCCGTCGACGGACTCGACGACCTCGCCGGCGAGCTCGACCTCCCATTCGCGCCAAGAGGTCTGCTGCCCGCCGGGCAGAAGTGACCAGGCAGTGACGTGGTCGTCGCAGAACTCGGCGACTTTGTCACCGGCGGCGTCGAAAAGCGGGGTTTCGGCGCGTTCGTTGTCCACCTGCGCGATGGGGGCGAGCGGTTCGCGGCGGATGATGGCGCGCACCGCGTCGAGAAGCTCGGCGGGCGGGGTCGACGGATCGGTCAGCTCGGCGTGGAGCTCGGCGCGGCCGGTGGAGCCCGGCAGCTTGATGTGCCAGCCGTCGTCCTTGCCGCCGGTGCGCCGGCGCAGCGTCACCTTGGCGCGTGTCAGCCGCAGGTCCGCGGTGTCGTAGTAGATCGCGGACAAGCTGTGGCGGACAGTCTCGCCCGCGGATTCGACGGCGGACAGGGCGGTCAGGTCGGGAACCGCGATGCTGTCGTCAACGGCAAATTTCGCCTCGACCTCGATAAACGTTTGGGAGCTCATGGAATTCAGCCTTCTTCGCAAAAGTCGGAGCAAATATGGTTCTTGTTCACCCCCAGTTTACCTAACCGGATGTGGCGTGAGATGGGGTACCGCTCACTAGTCTGGGAGGCATGAACAGCCAACAAGAAAACGTTCTGCGCAACGTCGAGGAGCGCGATATCCGCTTCATCCGCCTCTGGTTCACGGACCTGTTCGGGGAGTTGAAGACCGTGATGATGTCCCCGGCGGAGCTCGAAACGGCTTTCGACGAAGGCGTGGGCTTCGACGGCTCCTCCATCGAAGGTTTTTCGCGTGTCTCCGAATCGGACACGCTGCTGTTGCCGGACCCGTCGACCTACCGGCCGCTGCCCTTCGATGTGGAGGACGGCCTGCAGACGGCGCGGATGTTCTGCGATATTTCGATGCCGGACGGCAACCCGCTCTACGCGGATCCGCGCCAGGTGCTGCGCCGGCAGCTGAACAAGGCCGCGGATGCCGGGTTCGAGTGCATGGCCAGCCCGGAGATCGAGTTCTACGTGCTCAAAGGCGATGAGCCGAAGCCCGTCGACGACGGCGGGTACTTCGACCAGGCCAAGCAGAACCAGGCTCCCCGGTTCCGCCGGCAGGCGGTCTCCGCTTTGGAGTACATGGGAATCATCACGGAATTCTCGCACCACGAGGGCTCGCCGGGGCAGCAGGAGATCGACCTGCGGCACACTGACGCGCTGACGATGGCGGACAACGTGATCGCGTTCCGCTACGTGGTCAAAACGGTCGCGGAGTTCAACGGCGTGTTGGCGACATTCATGCCGAAGCCGTTCCGGGAGCACAACGGCTCGGCGATGCACACGCACTTCTCCCTGTTCGAGGGCGAGGACAACGCGTTTCACGACCCGGACGACGAGTACTCGCTGTCGAAGACGGCCCGCCAGTTCATCGCGGGCGTCATCGAGCACGCCGGGGAGATCTCCGCGGTGACGAACCAGTGGGTGAATTCGTACAAGCGGCTCCAGTTCGGCTCCGAGGCGCCGACTGCGGCGACATGGGGCGTGTCCAACCGTTCCGCGATGGTGCGCGTGCCCACGTACCGCCTGCACAAGCCGGTGTCGCGCCGCATCGAGGTGCGCACGATCGATTCCGCGGCGAACCCGTACCTGGCCTACGCGGCGATCTTCGCCGCGGGGCTGCATGGCATCGAGGAGGGCATGGAACTCGGCGAGCCCGCGGTCGACGACGTGTTCGCGCTGACCCGCCGCGAGCGCCGCGCGATGGGCTACAAGGATCTGCCGGGCTCCCTCGACGAGGCGCTGCGGGTGCTGGAGAAGTCCGAGTTCATGGCGGAAGTGCTCGGCGAGCAGGTCTTCGAGTTCTTCCTGCGCTCCAAGTGGGACGAGTGGCACTCTTACGAGGACCAGATCACCCCGTGGGAATTGGCGAACAACCTGAACTTGTAGAGGACACGAGACACGAGAAAGGAACTATGGCTCGCAGCAGCTCACCGTCGCCCGCCCAGCTTGCGCTCACCGGGGCGCACGCCGCCGAGGACCTGGAGAAACTCGGCTGGACCGACAACGACGTCCTGTACACGCTCGGCGGGTCCGGAAACCCGGACCTCACGTTGAACACCAGTTACCGTCTCGCGGAAGCGCTCGGCGATTCTTACGGGGAATTGCGCCAAGCGCTTATCGACGACAGCGTGTTCCGCGTCCGCTTCTTCGCCCTCTTGGGGGGCTCCACAGCCTTGGGCGACCACTTGGTGGCCCATCCCGGGGCGTGGAAGCTGCTGGCGGAGCCGCTGCCGAGCGCCGAGGAGATTTTCCAGGCCATGCTGGGCGCCGTGGGGGCGGAGCCGGTGGAAGGGGACCCGACGGCGTCGGAAAGCCTGGCGTGCGCGGGCACATACCGCGCGGCGGAGTCCGGCGCGGAGGCGAAGCGTGCGCTGAAGGATGCGTACCGGACGCTGGTCATGCGTGTCGCCGCGGCGGATTTGGCGGGCACGTATTCCGCGTTCAGGGGCTACGGCGCGCAGCAGGAAGAGCTGAGCTACGGCGAGGTGACTGAGCTTTTGACCACCATTGCGGATGCCGCGTTGACGGCGGCGCTGGCTGTGGCGGTGCGCGCCGTCTACGGCGATGACGCCTATGACGGCAAGCTCGCCGTGATCGCGATGGGCAAATGCGGCGCGCGGGAGCTGAACTACATCTCGGATGTGGACGTCATCTTCGTCGCCGAGCCCGCGGACACCCGCGCCACGCGTGTAGCCAGCGAAATGACGGCGGTGGGCAATTCGGCGTTCTTCGATGTCGACCCGAACCTGCGCCCCGAGGGAAAGTCGGGCGCGCTGGTGCGCACCCTCGACTCCCATGAGACGTACTACAAGCGCTGGGCCGAGACCTGGGAATTCCAGGCGCTCCTCAAAGCCCGGCCGATGACCGGCGACATGGAGCTCGGTCAGGCCTACTACGACCGGTTGCGGCCGATGGTCTGGGAATCATCGCAGCGGGACTCCTTCGTCGAGGATGTCCAGGCTATGCGCCGCCGTGTGCTGTCGAATGTGCCGGAGGATATGCGCTCCCGCGAGCTGAAGCTCGGTACCGGCGGGCTGCGCGACGCCGAGTTCGCGGTGCAGCTCCTCCAACTCGTCCACGGGCGCATCGACCCGTCGGTGCAGACGCAGAACACCATCGAGTCCATCGAGGCCCTGTCATCCGGCGGCTACATCGGCCGCGAGGATGCCGCCGACCTGGTCGAGGCGTATGAATTCCTCCGCCTACTCGAGCACCGCTTGCAGCTCCACCGCTTCAAGCGCACGCACACGCTGCCCGCCGACGACGACGTCGAGAACCGTCGCTGGCTCGCCTTGACCTCCGGGTTCATCTCCTCGCCGACACGGTCGGCCGTCGACGAACTGGACCGGCGCCTGAAAAAAGAGCGCAAGAAGATCACCGACCTGCACTCGCGCCTGTTCTACCGCCCGCTACTCAACTCCATCGCCGGCATGAGCGTGGGCGAGGCGCAGCTGGGTGCGGATGCCGCCAAGGCCCGGCTGAAAGCCCTCGGCTACACCCACCCCGAGCGCGCCTACGAGCACCTCTCCGCACTGGCCAAAGGCACCTCGCGCAAGGCAAAGCTGCAGCAGATCCTTCTTCCCACGCTCATGGCGTGGCTGGGGGAGACCGCCGACCCGGACGCGGGTCTGCTGAACTACAGGAAGTTGTCGGAGGCAGCCGTCGACAAGGCGTGGTTTTTGCGCATGCTCCGCGACGAAGGCGTCGTCGGCGAACGCCTCATGCACATTCTGGGAACGTCGCCCTACGCGGCGAACCTGATCATCTCCGCGCCCGATGTGGTCAAGCAGTTCGGCGACGGCGCGTCCCAACCGAAGCTGCTGGACACCGCCCCCGACCGGGTCTACAAGGCACTGGTGGCCGCGACGAAGCGCCACGACGACCCGGACAAAGCCGTCAAGGTGGCGCGCTCACTGCGCCGCGCGGAGCTCGCCCGCATCGCCTCCGCGGACCTGCTCGGCTTCATGGACGTGCGCGAAGTGTGCGAGCAGCTCTCCTGGGTCTGGGATGCCGTGCTGGAGGCCGGCCTGCGCGCGGAGGTGCGCGCCGACCTGCTCGCGCGCGGCATAGACGAGCCGCTGGCGCGCATCGCCGTCATCGGGATGGGGCGCCTCGGCGGACAGGAGCTGGGCTACGGTTCCGACGCGGACGTGATCGTGGTGGCCGAACCCGCCGAAGGCGTCGATGAAGCAGAAGCCCTGGCGTGGGCCGCAAAGATCATCGACCAGATGCGCAAACGCCTGTCCAAACCGTCCGGCGACCCGCCGCTCGAAGTCGACCTCGGACTGCGCCCCGAGGGGCGGTCCGGCCCGGTGGTGCGCACCATTGCCTCCTACGAGCGCTACTACAAGGAATGGGGCGCGGTGTGGGAGAAGCAAGCGCTGCTGCGCGCCACCTACGTCGCCGGCGACCGCGAGGTGGGCACCGAATTCCTCACACGCATCGACCCGTTCCGCTACCCGAAAGGCGGCGCGAGCGAGGCGGAGATCCGTGAGATCCGCCGCATCAAAGCCCGCGTGGACAACGAACGCCTTCCCCGCGGCGCCGACCGCGCCACCCACACCAAGCTGGGGCGCGGGGCGCTGTCCGACATCGAATGGACGGTGCAGCTGCTCACGATGATGCACGCCCACGAGAACGCCGAGCTGCACAACACCTCCACCCTCGAAGTGCTGGACTTCCTGCTCACCGACGAAGGCCAGCACATCATCGACAGGCCCCAGGCGCGCACGCTCACCGAAGCCTGGCTTCTGGCCACGGAGGCGCGCAACGCTTTAGTCCTGATCACCGGCAAGCGCACAGACCAGCTGCCCGGCCCCGGTGCGCAGCTGAACCAGGTCGCCGGCGCCGCCGGCTACGACCCCCACGACGCGCAGGCCTTCCTCGACCACTACCTCAAGGTCACGCGCCGGGCGCACCGCGTCGTGGAGGAAGTCTTCTGGGGCGAGGAGCCGTCCTTCGAGTACGACGACTAGATTTCGCCTTCGCAACTATGCTGGCGGGCATGGCTGTGAATCTGTCGATCGACCTGAACGACGCGACCTACGGCGACCTCGTCGCGCTGGTGGACGCCGCGCGAACCGCCGGCGCGGACTCCGCCACCCCGGTGGAGTTGGACGGCACGGTGCTGAAGGTCTCTGTGGCGGCGCCGTCGGTAAGCGTGGCGCGGACAGACGACGAACGTGCCGCGCGTTATACGCGCGATCCGCGCCAAGCGCGCGACGCGGCCGGTTTCGAGGACCGCGTCCTGCCGGTGCTGGGGGAGAATGCCGTGCGCGGAATCATGGACATCCTCACCGGGCGGCAAGATCCACCTGGCGCGCACGGACGTTGAATACACTGGAAAACCCGCATCGCGCTACCCCCACCCTTCAGTTGAGTGAGGGATCCCACGTAGACTGCTTTGGGTGGATTACATCTCAACGCGCGACGCATCAGCTGCCCCGTCCAAGTTCACGGACATTCTGCTGTCCGGGCTCGCCCCCGACGGCGGGTTGTACGTGCCTGTGGCCTACCCCCGGATCACGGGTGAGCGCCTGACGCAGTGGCGCACGGTTCTTGCTGAAGGCGGTTACGCGGCCCTGGCCGCCGAGGTAGTGAAACTCTTCGTGGGGGACATCCCGCCGGCGAAGATCGAAGAGCTCACGGCGAACGCCTACCGCACCCCGATCTTCGCCGACGAGGAGATCGTTCCGGTGAGCGAGCTCGAGGAGGGCCTGTTCGTCGCCCACCTGTCGGAGGGGCCCACCGCCGCGTTCAAGGACATGGCGATGCAGCTGCTCGGGGAGCTCTTCGAATTCGAGCTGGCCCGCCGGGAGGAGACCCTGAACATTCTCGGCGCCACCTCCGGCGACACGGGCTCGTCCGCGGAGTACGCGATGCGCGGCCGGGACAACATCAACGTGTTCATGCTCACGCCCGCCGGCCGCATGACCCCTTTCCAGCAGGCCCAGATGTTCGGCCTGGATGAGCCGAACATCTTCAACATCGCCCTCGACGGTGTCTTCGACGACTGCCAGGACGTGGTCAAGGAGGTCAACGCCGACGCCGCCTTCAAGTCGAAGTACCGCATCGGCGCGGTCAACTCCATCAACTGGGCGCGCCTGCTGGCCCAGACGGTCTACTACATCTCCACGTACATCAAGGTCACCGACAGCAACGACGAGCAGGTGTCCTTCTCCGTGCCCACGGGCAATTTCGGGGACATCTGCGCGGGGCACATCGTGAAGCAGATGGGCCTGCCGGTGGACAAGCTGATCGTGGCCACGAACGAGAACGACGTGCTGCACGAGTTCTTCACCACCGGTCAGTACCGCCCGCGCTCGGCGGCCGAGACGCACGCGACGTCCTCGCCGTCGATGGATATTTCCCGCGCGTCCAATTTCGAGCGCTTCATCTTCGACGTGCTCGAGCGTGACGCGCACCTCACCGCCGAGCTTTTCGGCGTAAAGGCGAAGGACGGCGGCTTCGAGCTCGAGGACCACATCATGGAGGAGATCCGCACCCGCTACGGGTTCCTCTCCGGCACCTCGACGCACGCGGACCGCGTATCGACGATCCGCGCCACCCACTCCGACCACAACGTCATGATCGACCCTCACACCGCCGACGGCGTCTTTGTCGCACGCGACGTGGCCGATAAAGTGGACACTCCGATCGTGGTGCTGGAGACCGCCCTGCCGGTGAAATTCTCCGAGACCATCGTCGAGGCCACCGGCCAGGAGCCGGATGTGCCCGAGCGTTTCGCCGGCATCATGGAGGCCGAGCGCCACGTCGTGGACATGCCCAACGACGCTGAAGCCGTCAAGAAGTACATCGCTGAGACCGCAGACAGCGCATAACCGCGCATTTAGCCCGCAAGGAGGCACACCATGGCTCAGGAGCAGTTCGCAGGCCCCGAGCACTACACCGAGTTCGACCCGGAGAAATTCCTCCGCGACATGAACCTGATCAAGGACATGGGTGCAAAGGACGGAAGCGGCGAAAACAGCGAAAACAGCACGGAAGGTGCAGGCAATGACGCAGCTGCCGGAGAGCAGAACTCCTAAAGGCAGCTCGCCGGAGGTGTTCAAACCCTACACCGGAATGGACCCGCGGCAGCGGCAGCTTGAAGCCCAGGGGCACGGACGGGGCGGGGACGGCTCCGCCGCAGGGACGACGTTGTGGGTTGCGCTAGCGGTCACCATGACGTTCCTCGTGGTGTCTGTGGCATGGCTGGGTGTGACGACGGCCCAGGACCCGACGCCCACGGCGCAGGAGCGCCAGGAGCGGGAGCAGGTGCAGCGGCCCGGTGAAGAGCCGGCGGGGGAGTCGGCGGATCCGCCGAAAGGCTTCTTGGTGACATCACCGAAATTCGCGTTATGGGCGCCGGGCACGAAGATCCAGTCGACGGACCATTACCCGCAGCCGGGCGAATCCTTCACCGCGCAGTCTTGCACCGTCGCGTTCAGCTTCAGCGGCCCCGACGAGCGCAACTACGCCGTCACCGCCGGGCACTGCGGCAAGGAAGGAGACCTAGTGTGGCCGACGACGGCGTCGACCGCCGAAGACTACTCGCGCGAGGTCGGCCACTACATCTACTCGGGCCTCTACAGCGAGGAGGTGGGAGAGACCGGCGACATCGACGTGGGCATCATCGAGATCACCGACCCCGACCGCTACATGGATCTCGTGGGCAAGCCGATCGAGACAGCGCTGTATCCCGGGGATATTGAAACCGGGGAGAAAATCTGCAAGACGGGCGCCACGACAGGCTTCACCTGCGGTGTATTTGAAGCGGCTAACCGCAGCCAGATCATCCGCACAGATACGCAGGTGGAGCGGGAAACCTACGGCGATATCGCCCACGTGTGTGCCCTGCCGGGGGATTCCGGCGGACCGGTGTTCTACCTCATCGATGGTCGCGCCAGCATCATCGGCGTGGTCTCCGGGACTGAAGCGGGACGCGCGGACGAATCATGCGACGCAGCCGGGTCGGAGACGAAGATGATGTCCTACTCCAACTACTACCAAGTCATACAGGTCATCGACCGGGTGGTTCCGGGAGTCGATTGGGTGGGGCAGACCTGGTAGGCGTCGATTAGCGCCAGCTCGCTTAGAAGACCGGGTCGTCGGTCCACACGTCCGCTTTTCCGCGCGCCTTGACCAGGCGGTGGACCTTCTCCGACGAATGGGTGTAGAAGCGGATCTCCTGCACCGTGCGCGGACGGCGCACGTCGTGCCACGTCTCGTGGATGCGCGCGGCTTCCTCCTCGTTGTCGACGTACCACGTCATGGAAACGTAATTCGTGTTGCCGTAGGCCGGATTGTTGGCGAAGTCGATGGTGTCCGCCCCGCCTTCTAGAGCGACGTTGAGCATGCGCTCGAAAGTCTCGCCCGGCATCGTGGTGTAGCAGTAGCCGTTGAACGTCACGCGCACATTATCGGGCGTGGTCAGGGCCATTGAATCGACGCAGTTCTGCTCGAGCAGGCGGCTGATATGGCCAGTGAATTCCGGCATGTCGGCCAGCGCTCCCTCCGTGATGTTGCCGGTCACCGCAACGCCCGTGTACGTGCGCGCCGTTTCTGCATCCGCGATGTAGTGCGTGCGTATCGACGACCGCACCTGCTCCTCACTCGTCTCCGGCGGGGCCGGCTTCGGCGGGCGGGACACGCTCGGTTGGCCGTCCGACCCCGTCACCGTGGTCACCGTCGGAATGTCGTGCGGGAACGGCCGAGTGGTGCCCGTCGCGGAAGCTCCGTCCGCCGTGCTTTCCTGCGCGCTCGACTCGTAGTTGACCAGTCCGACTGTGAGAACAACGCACACGAGCAGCAGCGCACCGAAACCGACGATGAACGCCGCCGACGGAATCCGGCTCATGGGATGCTCCGGGGTTGTCTTGTCCCCGTCCCCGGTGCTGCTGCTCGTGGTCGCCTTCGTGCTCATAATGCACCTGATGCTAGTCCACCCCGGCACCCGAACGGGGACGCGGGACGTAGACTTGGGCGCGAACTTCCCGAGCAGAAAGGTGCGTTCATGCCCATCCCCGAATTCATCGTGGAGACCCGCAAGAAGATCGGCACGGACCTGATGTGGATCCCTGCGGTGACGGCCGTGGTGCTGCGTGATTCCACCGACGATTCACCGTGGGCGGTGCCCGAAGTGCTGCTGGTCAAACGCGCCGACAATGGTGAGTGGACTCCCGTGACCGGCATCTGCGACCCAGGTGAGGAACCCCACCACGCTGCCGTGCGCGAGGTAGCGGAGGAGACTGGGATCAACGCGACGGCCGCGGCCCTGCTCGGTGTCGGCGCCGTCGGTCCCGTCGTGCACGCCAACGGCGACAACGCGACCTACATGTCGGTAGCTATCCGCCTGGAAGCCGACGACCCCGCGGCCCAGCCCGTCGTCGGCGACGACGAGAACACAGAGACCGGTTGGTTCTCCATCGCCCAGATGCCCGTGACGAACCCGAAATGGCGCCTGGCTATTGCCGATGCTGTTGCCGAGCGGAAGCACCCCGCGAATTTCACCCCGCGCATGGGCTTCTCGAAGCGGTAAAGCGGTAGCGCGGTACAGCGTGAGAGGATCTCCGGCATGGCAATCGAAGAGGGCATCCGCTTCGGCATCGACGTCAGCGAGCACCAGGACGGGCTGAGCCTCGTCGACGCGGCGGCGGAAGGCATCGAGTTCGTCGTCGTGCGCACCACCGACGGCACCTACCGGGACCGCACCTACGCCTCGCACGTCGACGACGCGCGCCGCGCCGGGCTGCCGGTGGAGGCCTACCACTACCTGCGCAACCCGTCGGAAGGGACCACCGTGGTTGAACAGGTCGAAGCCGCCTGCGCGGTGATGGGGGAGAGGATCCACCCCATCTGGCTCGACTGCGAAACTCCCGCCGGACTGGGCATCCGCCATGTGCGCGAAGCCCGCGAGCATTTCATGGCGCGCGGAGTGCCCGTCGCCGGGATCTACACCTACCCGCGCTACTGGCGGTGGCGGATGCTGGGCGCCGCGACGGCGGAGTTCGGAGCCGTGTGGGTGGCGCAGTACGGCGCGGACGAACCGGGGCTGCCGCGGGAGATCTTCCCGGGTGGGTGGCCGGGGGACATCGGCAAGCAGCTGCCGCTGATGTGGCAGTACGGTTCGCGCGGCACGGTGGCCGGACACGAGGTGGACGTCAACGCGCGGCGCGGCGCGTGACTAGAAGGTACGCGCCCGCTGTCGCAGCCACCGTTGCGAGGACGGAGATCATCGCATCGGTGACCGACATCGCCCCCAGATTCACCCCGTCCACGTTGAAAGCATCCGGGGCGTAGGCGAAGGAATTACCGACCGCGTGCACCGCGATCGCCGCCTCGAGCCCGCCCGTGGAGTAGGTGAGAAACGACGCGCACAGCGCGAAGGCCGCCACACTGACCATGCCCTGCCAGCCGTAATGGTGGCCGGAGAGGAAGAACAGCAGCGGCAGCGCGTACGCCACCGGAGCCCACCGGAACCACTGGCCAGTGACTTGGACGAGGGAGCCGCGGAAAAACAGCTCCTCCGATATGGACTGCAGCGGCGCGAGCAGCAAGATCACTGCCAAGGCAGCGAAATTGAGCGGGGTCAAGGTGGCACTGGAGTGGTCGGCGGAGACGATCTTGTACACGCCCTCCGCGCCGAGGAAAATCAGCGCCGGGATGAGAGCGGCGAAAAAATGCCGCCAGCGGAAATGCAGATCTGTCGACCACAGCGCCCGCGGGTTTCGTCCGGTCAGGCGCGCCGCGATGAAGCCGGCCGGAATCGCTGCCACCCAGCCGATGAACGTCACTAGAGCCAGATACGGGTGGTCGGGGGCATCGAAATCCTCGAAAGCACTTATCTCCGGGTGCGCAACCTGCTCGAATAAGTAGAACAACCCAGTAGCGGCAGCGGTGAGCCCGATCATGAGCGCAAGGGCGAGAATGAGCTCTAACAGCGGCCGCCACCACGGCGGCCTGGGCGGTGTTGCGCCCGCAGGCGGAACCGATGTTTCAGCGGGTCGCGGAAGGCGGTGAATCCGGCCGAGAAGATGGTAGGCGCTCATAATTGAACAATATCAGCGTGCCAGTAAGGGGCTATTTGTTGATGGGTTCGACGCGGCGGCCATTCTCGCCGGCCGGCGTGCAAGCAGCCAAGAAAAACCGGCATCCTTGCGGATGCCGGCGTAGAAAAGCTGGGGCTATTTAGCGGCCGTACTGCTGGTACGGATTGCCGCCCGGGCGGGGCTGACCTTGACCGTGCGGCGGGAACGGCTGGCCGCCCTGCGGGCCGTGCTGACCCTGCGGGCCGTGCTGACCCTGCGGGCCCGGCTGGAAGCCCTGCTGCGGCGGTGCGAGCCCCGGTGCGCCCGGGCCGGTGGGCGCAGCCGGCTTGTTGGCGGAACCCGGAGTGCCGCCGATCAAGGTGATCACGTACACGGCAATGGCCGCGACGGCGACGAGCAGCCACAACCAGAACCCGACGGACAGGGAAGCAGAGCCCATGTCCTCCATTTCGGACTTGGCGTTAGCGCGGTTGATCACGGCGAGGATCAGATTGATCACCTGGAAAAGAGCCGCGACAAGACCCGCGATGGCCATGAAGCGGTCCTTCTTGAAGAAGCCCAAGACGGCAGCGGCGAGGTAGCCGATCAGCGTGATCACGGTCAGCGAGATCAGCAGGGCAGCCCACTGCTTCACGTCGGAGCTGGAGAGAAACTCGGACTCGGCCTCTTTGGCGAATTCACCAAGATCATCGCTCTTGAATTTGGCGCGGGCCCACCAGTTCACGGTCGCGGTGAAGTCGATGAGGAAATCTTCGGGGTTGATCCCGAGGCTCCCGGCACTGTCGCCGAGCTCGTTCTCAATGGACTCGCGCTGGGCGTCGAGGTCCGGGCGAATCGTGACGAACGGCAGGAAGCTACCAATCAGGGTGAGCAGGAACATGCCGATCGAGGCCCACGTCGGCCAAGACGGCAGTGACGAGGCCTTCGTTCCTGTCGCTCCTGTGGGGCCGCCGGGCTGCGGCCGCCCCTGGGGGCCGGGGCCGTTCTGCGGGCCGGGACCGTTGGGTGTGCGCGGAGCCTGGTTGCCCCATTGCTGCGGGGCGGGGCCGTTCTGCGGGCCGGGCATGTTCGGAGTAGTCATTATCGCCTTCTTCGAGCAGTTTTGCGGACGGCACCAATATATATGGGCTGCGGCACGTTCGCCGGAGAACGGACCAATCAGCCGCAGAAGAACCGCAGTGGGCGCACCCGCGGCCGAGGTGCCCCGCTAGGCACGCTGACGGCGGCACTCCACGACCCAGGAAAGGAAGCGGCTCGAGCACAACGACCAGTGAATGATGAGCAGCAGCGGGATGCTCAGCGACACCACGTCGAGCCAGTGTGAACCGTTGACGAGCGCGAGCTGGTGGCCGCCCATGCTGATCGTCCCCGGCGGGAAGGTGCACGCCCACCAAGCGGGGGAGTAGTCGACCCAGCGGGCGACGTTGGGGTAGAAGGTGAACATCGCGAACAGCGCCAGAGGGATGGCAATGCCAAGCGCGATGAGGCCGTAGAAAATCGAGATTGGGCCGGGGTAGAGAATCTGCATGGCCGTGGTGGACTGGCCGACCACGCCCAGAGGCACCCAGGCGGTCGCGGAGTTGGGACCCCGGAGATCCACTTGGCGGTGCCAGGCGGCCCAGTACACGCGGATGAACACCGGCACGGCCGTGAGGATCGACATGGCGAAGAAGACGGTGCCCATGATGTGGTACATCTCCCCGTAATCGCGGGCGAGCCAGCCGGCCACGGACGCCGAAATCATCGGTCCGACCAGTGGCAAGCCCCAAGTGAAGCGGGGGGTGCCGTCGAAACGCGTGAGCTGGATTGCCCAGGTGACCACCGTAACGGGAGCGCCGATCCAGAACCCGATCAGGCGGAAAACGCCCTCGCCAGTCAGGCCGGACAATGCGGCGCCGAGTGCGAGAATTCCGATGAAGAACATCGACCACTCCGCCATGGTCGTCCGTTCGAAGCTCGGGTGACGGTAGCGGGCGAAGCCGACGACCAACGCGACCAGAATCACGCAGGCAATGGCGGCGAATATGCCCGCGGCCACCATCATGTGCTTTTCGACGAGTAGACGGGCGACGATCGACGTGCCCATGAGGCTGCCGCCCCACGCAGGGCCGGGCGGGGGCAGTTCGCGGAACTTATCAGTCACTCAGCACATGGTAATCACTATTCGCCCCAGAGGAGAAACGAAAAACCCACGGTGACCGCTAAGGTGCGGGACCGTGGGTTGAAACCGTGGTTTAAACGTCGAAGTACATTTCGTACTCGAGCGGGGTCGGGCGCAGGCGCGCCGGGGTGATTTCCTCGTCGTGCTTCAACTTGATGTATGTCTCAATGAGATCCTCGGTGAAGACATCTCCCTCGGTGAGGAATTCGTTGTCCCCCTCCAGCGCCGCCAGGGACGCCTCGAGAGAGGTCGGAGCCTGCGGGATGGACTTGGCTTCTTCCGGCGGGAGCTCGTAGAGGTCCTTGTCCACCGGCTCGTGCGGCTCGATGCGGTTCTTCACGCCGTCCAGACCAGCCAGCATCATCGCAGCGAAGCCGAGGTAGGGGTTACCGCTCGGGTCCGGGGCGCGGAACTCGATGCGCTTCGCCTTCGGGTTGGAACCCGTGATCGGAATGCGGATCGCGGCGGAACGGTTGCGCTGCGAGTAGACCAAGTTGATCGGGGCCTCGAAGCCCGGGACCAGGCGGTGGTAGGAGTTCAGCGTTGGGTTGGTGAACGCCAGGACAGCACCTGCGTGGTGGAGGATGCCGCCGATGTAGAAGCGGGCGATATCGGACAGACCGCCGTAGCCGGACTCGTCATAGAACAGCGGCTCACCGTCCTTCCAGAGGGACTGGTGGGCGTGCATGCCGGAGCCGTTGTCGCCTGCGATCGGCTTCGGCATGAAGGTGGCCGTCTTGCCCCATTCCTTCGCGGTGTTCTTGATGATGTACTTGAATGTCTGCAGATCATCAGCCGCGTGGAGCAGGGTGTTGAACTTGTAGTTGATCTCCTGCTGGCCGCCGGTGCCCACCTCGTGGTGGAAGCGCTCGATCTCAAAGCCTGCCTGAGCCAGCTTCAGTGTCATGTCGTCGCGGACATCGAGAGTCTGGTCGTACGGCGGGACTGGGAAGTATCCGCCCTTCAAGCGGGTCTTGTATCCCAAGTTCGGGGTGCCGTCGTGCTCGACCTCGCGGTCGCGGTTCCACCAACCCTCGATGGAGTCCACCTCGTAGAACGCCTTGTGGGCGTCGGTGGAATAGCGCACCGAGTCGAAGAGGTAGAACTCCGCCTCAGCGCCAAAGAAGCAGGTATCGGCGATGCCGGTGGATGCCAGGTATTCCTCGGCCTTGAGCGCGACGTTGCGCGGATCGCGGGAGAACGCCTCGTGGGTGAACGGGTCGTTGACGAAGAACTTCACATTGAGTGTCTTCGCCTTGCGGAACGGATCGACCGCCGCGGTGGCGAGATCCGGCATGAGGATCATGTCGGACTCGTCGATGGTGGTGAACCCGCGGATCGACGAACCGTCGAAGGCGAGACCTTCCTCCACAGCGTCCTCGTCGAACATGGATGCTGGGATGCTGAAGTGGTGCTCAATGCCAGGAACATCGGTGAAGCGGACATCGACAAATTCGATTTCTTCGTCCTTGATGAACCTCATTGTGTCCTGGATATTTTCAAAGCCCACGGTTAAAAACTCCTTGAGTGCAAATTGGGTGCTCTAACCGATCGTACATGGAAAACCACCGGCTCCGCGGACGACTCCGCGAGTTCGTTCCGCTGCAGGAATGGGAAGGCAACAAGCGGACTTCGGCGCAGAAAAACCGTGCTCTATCCTTGATCACCATGGGTAATGCGCAGCGTGGCGGCAACGCCGGGAATGGAGAACCGATGAATGCGGGCGGCTCCGACGAAGACTTCATGGTCGGCCGCTGGCCGGGGGAGCTTCTCGGGCTGCCGGAATCGGGGAGCGGCGCGCTGGCCTCGGTGATGCGGCGCGCCATCGGGGTGCTGATCGACTGGGTGATCTGTTGGATCATCGCCGCGTTCATTGTGATGAACACCCACGCACTGGGTGGAACCGGCACAGTGACATATCTGCTGTGGCTGGTGATGGGGATCATCAGTGGGTGGCTCTTCGCCCGCACGCCGGGGATGGCGGTGCTGGGGATGGGAGTGGCGCGCGTCGATAAGCCGGGCGAGCCCGTCGGCTTCTGGCGCGCGGCCGTGCGCACCATCCTTACGGGCTTCGTCTTCCCCGCGGCGATTGTCGACGCCGACGGCCGGGGCATGCACGACCGCGCGACCGGAACAGCAGTAATCCGCTCGTAGCCGTGACCGGCAGACGAGCGGATATGCGGGATCGTTGAGCTCTACTTGCCCTTGCGCTGCTGCATACGGCGCATCTTGCGGTTCATGCCCGCCATATTCTGCGCCTGGTGCGGCATCGGGCCCTTCGGCAAACCTGCGCGCTGGCCGCCGCGGACGTTGTCCATCGCCTCAAGCTTCGCGTTGATGGAGTAGACCTCGTCCTTGCTGTAATTCTTCGGCAGCTTCAGCATCGTGCGCTGCAGCTTCTTCGGCGGGACCTGGCCCTCCTCGGAACCCACGAAGATCTCATGGATCGGAACACCTGCCACCAGGCGGTCGATACGCTTGCGCTCCTTTTCCATCAGCGGCTTCACACGCTTGGTGGAACCCTCGCCGACGAGAACGACACCCGGGTTGCCTACCACGCGGTGAACCGTGTCCATCTGCGGCGTCGCGGCAATGCCGGTCTTGGTCAACCAGACAATGCCCATCGTGTTGCGCATGTTCTCTAGCGTCCAGCCAGCGGCGCCCGGTGTGTCGCCGACCTCGTCGTACATCGACCCCTCCAAACGGCGGGTGAAGATGAACATGGCCAGAACGAAACCGAACAGCAGGCCCAGCACCAGCATGAACCACTGGCCCTTGAAGAGCAGGCCGATGAGGAAGAATAGCAGGCCGAGGCCCAAGATGGCGGCCAGCATGAGCGGGATCAGCATCTTGTCGCGCTTGCGCTGGAGGTTGAACGCCTGCCAGATCTGCGAGCGGGTCTGCTTGCGTTGCGTGCGCTTCGCCGAGCGCTGCTCCTTCTTCGCAGCCTTCTCGGCGGCGGTTGCCTTGTTGTCCTTTGCCATGGTCACCACATTATCGAAGTGCAGCTTTAAGGAACGAACCGCCACCGCCTGCCGCACATGAAAAGACCGCCGCTCCCTGTCGTGGGGGAGCGGCGGGTGGCGCGTTAGCCCTGTCCCTCTTACAGCGGGGTGAGCTCAGCGTTGAGGTGCAGCTTGTCCGGCTTGGAGGAGCTGCGCAGCTGGATGTCGTAGGAGCCGTCTTCTTCCTCGATCGTCCACAGCGCGACCTGCGCCGGGATCACGACCGGCTTGACGAACTCGACGGAGTAGCGCAGCGCCGATGGAAGCTTGCCCTCCAGCGGTGCCAGCACGGCAGCCGCAGAGTACATGCCGTGCGCGATGCGTGCCGGGAACCCGAACAGCTTCGCACCGAGGTTGGAGGTGTGAATCGGGTTGTGGTCGTTGGAGGCCTCGACGTAGGCGTTGACGTCGGAACCCGTCCAGCGCCAGCGGGCGTTCGGCTTGAATTCCGGAAGCTCCGGTTTCGGCAGAACCTTGCCGCTGTCCTCTGCGCGGGTGGTCACACTGACATCTGCGGACTTGGCGAATTTCGCGCCCATGCCCAGGAAGGTCGATGTCTGGCGCCACACCGGCTCATTGTTCTCCCCGCCCTCGGCGAAGATCTCCGTGACGATATCCACGAGCAGCCCGCGGCGGTGCGGGCGCAGGTTCTCGCCGTGGGAGCGGATGGTGTACGTCTCGTCGACCGTCAGGGTGCGGGACTGCTCGATCACGTTGGTCACGTGCACGGCGCCCATCGCCGGGTACGGGAAGTCCGGGCGGGAGAGCAGCTCCATGACCAACGGGAAGGAGAGCACGAAGAAATAGGTAGGCGGGAGTTCGTTGCCCAGGCGCAGGCCCGTGGCGCTGGTGTAGGCGGCCAGATTCTTCTTGTCCACCTTCACGCCGTTGACCTGGATCGCCGAGGTCGGGTCCTGCTTCGCTTCGCGCGTTCCGCCCACACCAGGGATGGCGCTGCGGAAGATCTTGCGGTTGATCGCCTTCAGGTCCGGGATGGACTTCAGGTTCTCGTACTGGCGGGAAGCGCCGGCCCCGGCAGACGAAGCCTGCCCGGCTTTCTTCTGCGGGTGGTCGCCATTGCCCTTGTTCACCGAAGTAGTCATCGTATCTACGCTCCCAGCAGGTTCTGGCCGCAGACGCGGACCGTGTTGCCGTTGACGGCGACAGACGACGGCGCGGAGAAGTACGCGACAGTCTCGGCGACGTCGACCGGCTGGCCACCCTGGTTGAGGGAGTTCAGGCGGCGGCCGACCTCGCGCGGGCCGAACGGCATTGCGGCGGTCATGTCGGTCTCGATGAAGCCCGGGGCGACGGCGTTGATGGAGCCGCCGAGCTCGGCGATGCGGTCCGCGAGGGCATCCACGAAGCCGACAACACCGGCCTTGGTGGTGGCGTAGTTGGTCTGGCCGCGGTTACCGGCGATGCCGGCCATGGAGGAGACACCGATGATGGCAGGTTTCTCGGCGAACGCATCCGCGTCGAGAAGTCCCTCGGTGATGCGCACCGGTGCGACGAGGTTGATGTTCTGGACCATGTTCCAGCGGCCCTCGTCCATGTTCACCAGCAGCTTGTCGCGGGTGACACCTGCGTTGTGGACGATAGTGTCGATCTTGCGACCGTAGCGCTCCTCGGCGTGCTTGGCGATGACTTCAGCCGCCTTCGGGTCGGTCACGTCGAGCGGAAGGGCGGTGCCCTTGACCTTGTTCGCGGTTTCAGCGAGGCCTTCACCTGCCTGCGGGATATCGACGCAGATGACCTTGGCGCCGTCGCGGGCCAGAGTCTCGGCGATGGTGGCGCCGATGCCGCGTGCGGCACCGGTCACGACAGCGAGGCGGCCTTCGAGCGGCTTGTCCCAGTTCTCCGGAAGCTGAACATCGACCGGGGTGATGCGGATGACCTGTGCGTCGACAAAAGCGGACTTGCCGGACAGGAGGAAGCGGAGGGTGGACTCCACCTTGTTGATCTGGCCGCCATCGATCGTCGGATCAACGTAGACCAGCTGGACGGTTGCAGACTTGCGCATTTCCTTCGCCAGGGAACGGGTGAAGCCTTCGAGGGCGCGTGCGGCGATGCGCGCATCGGCGCCGTCGATAAGCTCCGGTGTCGTGCCGATGACCACGATGCGCGCGTTGTCCAGGACCTTCTTCAGCTGCGGGTTGAAGAATTCGTACAGTTGCACCAGGTCCTCCGGCTTCTTCAGCTCGGTCGCGTCGAAAACGATGCCTGCGCGCTTGGTGTCCGCTTCCGCCTTGATGAGCTTGTACGGCCCGTCGAGAAGCGGGGTGATCTGGTCCGCCAGACGGCCGTTGCCGCCGACGACCACCGGGCCGTGGAGAAGCGGCTCGCCCTGCTTGTAACGGCGCAGGGGGTAGCCCTGGGGGACACCCGCCTTCGCGGCGAGCGGGGAGTTGATGAACTGTTCAAGGAGGCCTTGCTTTGCCACTTTTTTCTCCTTCATTTTCGGCAATAGCGACCGTTCTCATTCGGTAGCTCTGTGTCGGATACTATTATAAGATCGCAATGGTGACGAACCTTACAAAGTTCAAACTTTGTAAAGTGCCAGACAAAAAGCCTCGCGCGAGGCACTGAACAGCAGTAACTCGCCTGAGGTCTAATCGGAACTGCAGGAGATAAGCATGAATCAACCCCGCAAAGTAGCCATCCTCGGCGGAAACCGTATCCCGTTCGCGCGTTCCAACAAGGAGTACGCGAACGCCTCTAACCAGGACATGCTGACCTCGGCCCTCAACGGCCTGGTCGCCCGCTATGGCCTGCAGGACAAGGAACTCGGTCTCGTTGTCGGTGGCGCAGTGCTCAAACACGCGCGCGATTTCAACCTCGTCCGCGAGTCCGTGCTCGGCTCCGAGCTGGCGTCCACGACCCCGGCATTCGACGTGCAGCACGCCTGCGGCACGTCTCTGACTTCCGCGATCCAGGTCGCGGACGCAATTGCTCTCGGCCGCATCGAGAACGGCATCGCCTGCGGCGCGGACACCACCTCGGACGCGCCGCTGGCCGTCAACGACACCCTTCGCAAGACCCTGATCCGTCTGTCCACCGCGAAGTCCGCTAAGGACCAGCTGAAGCTCGTCGGCTCCATCCGTCCGAACCAGCTGGCGCCGGAGCAGCCGCAGAACGGCGAGCCGCGGACCGGCCTGTCTATGGGTGAACACGCAGCTATCACCGCACGCGAGATGGAGATCACCCGTGAGGCACAGGACGAACTGGCGGCGACCTCCCACCAGAACCTGGCCAAGGCGTACGACGAAGGCTTCTTCAACGACCTGATGACCCCGTTCTTGGGTGTCAACCGCGACACCAACCTGCGCCCTGACTCTTCTGTGGAGAAGCTGGCCAAGCTCAAGCCGGTCTTCGGCAAGAAGGACGCGGAGCAGCACGGCGGCACCGCCACGATGACGGCGGGCAACTCGACCCCGCTCACCGACGGCGCGGCGGCTGTCCTCCTCGGCTCCGAGGAGTGGGCCAAGGAGCAGAACCTGCCGGTCCAGGCGTACATCGTCGATTCCGAGCTCGCCGCAGTCGACTTCGTGTCCGGCAAGGACGGCCTGCTCATGGCTCCAACCTATGCCGTCCCGCGCCTGCTCGAGCGCAACGGCCTGACCCTCCAGGACTTCGACTTCTACGAGATCCACGAGGCATTCGCCTCCCAGGTGCTGGCCACTCTCAAGGCGTGGGAGGACGAGACCTACTGCCGCGAGCGCCTCGGACTCGACGCCCCGCTGGGTTCCATCGATCGCTCCAAGCTCAACGTCAAGGGCTCCTCGCTGGCAGCCGGCCACCCGTTCGCGGCGACCGGCGCGCGCATCCTCGCATCCGCCGCGAAGACCCTCGAGCAGAACGGCGGCGGCCGCACCCTCATCTCCATCTGCGCCGCAGGTGGCCAGGGCGTCGTCGCCATCATCGAGCGCTAACTCACCACACCCACCCCTAAAAGGAAGCATTCAAGGAAAGAAGGACATCATGACTTCTGTTGAGGATAAAGTCCGCAAGGTCAATCTGGAACGCCGTCCCCAGAGGCCGTTTCCCGAATCCCGTTCTCCGCAGGCGCTGCCGGAGACCCCGGACGCAGCGGTCGCAGGCAAGCTGAAGACGCTGCTCGACGGCAAGTGGGAAGAGCAAAAGGACAACATCCGCGAGCAGCTCAACCGCGAAGAATCGCTGCCGATGATCGAGGGCTCCGTTGAAGAGATCCGCGCCGCCCTGCTGGAGAAGGTCAAGATGGTGGCCGCCTCCGGCATGATGCAGACGGCCTTCTCCAAGGCGAACGGAGGTTCAGGTGAAGCCCACGTCGGCATCATGGGCCTGGACCTGCTCGGGCAGTTCAACGGCTCGCTGGCGATCAAGTCCGGTGTGCAGTTCGGCCTGTGGGGCGGCGCCGTCGACGTGCTGGGCACCGAGCGCCACCGCGAGTACGCCCAGGGCGCCATGGACCTGTCCAAGCTGGGCAGCTACGGCATGACTGAGCGTGGCCACGGCTCCAACGTGCAGGAGCTGCAGACCACGGCGACCTACGACCCGGAGACCCAGGAGTTCATCATCAACTCCCCGTCTCCGTCGGCCACCAAGGTCTACATCGGCAACACCGCCCGTGACGGACGCTGGTCCGCTGTTTTCGCGCAGCTCTACACTCCGGGTGTGGAGGAATCCCACGGTGTGCACTGCTTCGTGGTGCGCATTCGCGAAGAAGATGGCTCCCCTGTCGAGGGCGTCACCATCGGCGACCACGGCCACAAGGGCGGCCTGCTTGGCGTCGACAACGGCACCCTGACGTTCGACAACGTCCGTATCCCACGTGAGGCGCTGCTCAACCAGTTCGGCGATGTCGATGCGGAGGGTAACTACACGTCCCCGATCGACTCGAAGAACCGCCGCTTCTTCACCATGCTGGGCACCCTGATCCGCGGCCGCATTGCCGTTGGTGCCGCCGGATCCGGCGCAACCAAGTCCTCCCTGGCGATCGCTCTGAAGTACGCGCACCAGCGCCGCCAGTTCGACTACGGCGACACCGGCGAGGAAAGCAAGCTGATCGACTACCGCCAGCACCGCCGCCGCCTGATCATCCCGCTGGCCCGCTCCTACGCGCTCCAGCTGCTGCAGAACCAGCTGACGGCCCGCTACGCCGACCAGACGGAGCGCCAGGCCTCCGGCGAGTGGTCCGTGACCAATCCGACCGAAGCACAGGCTCTGGCTTCCCGCGAGATGGAGACCTTGGCGGCGGCGTTCAAGGCCGTGGCCACCGAGCACGCCACCGACACCATCCAGGAGTGCCGCGAGGCCTGCGGTGGCGCCGGCTTCATGTCGGAGAACCTGCTGACCACCTTCCGCGCCGACACGGACGTGTACAACACGTTCGAAGGCGACAACACCGTCCTGCTGCAGCTCGCCGGCAAGAACCTGCTGACCGCGTACACCAGCGAGATGGCTAACCCGTCCGCAGTGGACATCGTGAAGTTCGCGGCCACCAACGTGACCGACATCTTCCGCAGCCGCGCTGGCCTGGGTTCCACCGTCCAGTCCGTGGTGGACACGTTCACCAGCGAGGAAGCGTCCCTGTTCGACGCCGACTACCAGCTCAAGGTCGTCCAGATGCGCGAGCAGCTGGTCATGCGTTCCCTTATCCGCCGTATCCAGAGCGCACGCAAGCTGGACAAAGCTGAGGCTGCGAAGGTCATCGACAAGGCTCAGGACCACATGCTCAACGCCGCGTGGGCGTACATCGAGAACCTGATGGTCCAGGCCATGATTGAGGCCGAGCGCTCCCTGCCGGTGGGCTCCACCGAGCGCGCCGTCTTCGAGCAGGTGCGCCACCTGTTCGTTCTCGACACCATTGTCCGCGAGGCCGGCTGGTACCAGGAGCACAACGTGATCTCCTCCGGCCGCGTCAAGGCAGCCCGCGCATCCATCAACGACCTGGTCGACTCCCTCGGTCCGTGGTCCGAGGTGCTCGTGGACGCGTTCGCCATCCCGTCGGTTGTCCTCGACCGCCCGCTGTTCAAGGACGGCGGCACGGACGATTCCCGCGACAACCCGGAGGCATGGAAGGTCGGATCGAACATCCCGACCGGCCAGGAGTAGGGAAGTGACGGGCTTCTAAACACGGAGGGGTCCGCGCACACGAGAAAGCCCACCAGGGTTCATCCCTGGTGGGCTTTCATCGTCGACGGGGCGAATCGTTGCGCTGGCATCAGCGGCCCTGCCACTAAAACCCAGCTACCTGGATCCAGCTAATCGTCCCTATTAAGGCGGAAAGCTGGTTCCAAGTAGCTGGATTTAGCAGCCCGAGGTTTAGCGGCCCGGGAAGCCTGGGAAGACAACCGGATCACCGCGAAGCGGCGCTTCCTTTTTACTCGGCGCCGATACCCGGCATGCCGAGGCCGACTGCCGGGCGGCCGGCGGAAACAACCGGGGTCTCCTGCGAGGGGCCGTACTTGGTCAGCAGGGACTCTGCCTCCTGCTCCGTGGCACCCTGGGAGGTTTCCGCGAGGTGTTTGAGGTTCTCCGGCAGCTCACGGCCGTGGAACTTCATCGCCTCCACGTAGAGCTTGCCCGCGCGGTAGGAGGAGCGGACCAGCGGGCCGGACATGACGGCTGCGAAGCCCATGTCGTAGGCGGCATCGCGGTACTCGATGAATTCTTCTGGCTTCACCCAACGCTCGATCGGGTGGTACATCGGGCCGGGACGCAAGTACTGGGTGATCGTGATGATGTCCGTGCCCGCGTCGTGCATGTCGGCGAGGGCCTCGAGGACTTCCTCGCGGGTCTCGCCCATGCCCAGAATAAGGTTGGACTTGGTGATCAGGCCGTAGTCGCGCGCCTGGCGGATAACGTCAAGGGAGCGCTCGTAGCGGAAAGCTGGGCGGATGCGTTTGAAGATGCGCGGCACCGTCTCAAGGTTGTGCGCGAAAACCTCGGGCTCGGCCTCGAAAACCTGCTGGAGCAGGTCCGGCTTGCCGGAGAAGTCCGGGGTCAGGTTCTCGACACCGGTGTGCGGGTTGAGCTCGTGGATTTTGCGCACCACCTCGGCGTACAGCCATGCGCCCTCGTCCTCGAGGTCGTCGCGGGTGACACCGGTGATGGTGGAGTAGTTGAGCTGCATTTCCCGCACGCTCTCGGCGACGCGCTGCGGCTCCTCGACATCGAGGGGCTCGGGCTTCGCGGAGTTGATTTGGCAGAAATCGCAACGGCGGGAGCAGTTCGCGCCACCGATGAGGAAGGTGGCCTCACGCGACTCCCAGCACTCGTGGATGTTGGGGCAGCCGGCCTCCTGGCACACGGTGTGAAGGGAAGCGCCCTTCACTTTCTTCCGCATGTCCTCGTATTCGGGGCCGGTTTTCACGGCGTTGCGGATCCAGCGCGGCTTAGATTCGATAGGGGTCTGCGCGTTGCGCTTTTCGACGCGGCGCAGCTTGCGTCCTTCTTCTGCGACAGTCACGGATCCCACGTTAATCACGCCCGCGCAAAGGCGCGAATATCGCAGGATGAAGGCCCCCTTTTAGAGTCGTCCGTGCGAAATGGTGTGGTCCGCCACGGCGAGTTCACCGGAAAGCGCGCGGTCGAGATTGCGGATCACGGTCGGTGCAATGTCGTCGGGTGTGACATCGCGCCCGGTTTCCAGGCTCATGGTGGTGACATCGGCGTCGCTGATGCCGCAGGCGACGATGTGGCCGAAGTATTCCAGGGTGTTGTTGCAGTTCACTGCCAGACCGTGCATGGTCACGCCACGGGTGACGCGGATACCGAGCTGTGCGACTTTGCGGTCGCGGCGCACGCCTACCGACGGATCGTCCGCTGGCACCCACACTCCCGAACGCCCTTCGATGCGTCCGGCGTCCTCGACACCGAATTCGCGCACGGAGGCGATCAAGGCTTCCTCGATGCGGCGGACGAAATCGACCACGTCCACCGGGTCGGCGAGTTTGATGATGGGGTAGACGACCAGCTGGCCTTCGCCGTGCCAGGTGATGCGGCCGCCGCGGTCGACGGTGACGACGGGCTGACCGTTGTCCGGCATGTCCTCTGGTTGGGTTCGTTTGCCGGCGGTGTAGGTGTTGGGGTGCTGGAGGACCAGCAGGGTGTCGCCGATCTCGTCGCGTGCGCGCTGGGCGGTGAGCTCTGCCTGCAAGTCCCAGGTCTCCGCATAGTCCACGAGCCCCAGTTCCCGCACGTCAAGTGGGGAATCTGAGGCTCGAATGGAGCGGTCGGGCGGGAAGAACGGTTCACGAGGGGCACTCATGCCCTACATCGTAGACCCCGCCGCGCGCCGCTTACGGAGTGGATCGCTCCACAGGTTTAGAGGCCGTTGGCTGCGCCATACTCTTCGGCGTTCAACAGCGGGCCGGCGGTTTCGACGGCGACCTCGAAGAGCCAGCCCTCACCGAACGGGTCGTTGTTGATGGCCTCGTAGTTGTCCTCGATATCCTCGTTGATCGCGGTGACCTTGCCGGTGACCGGGGAGTAGAGGTCGGAGACGGACTTGGTGGACTCCACCTCGCCGCAGGTCTCGCCGGCGGTCACGGTGTCGCCCACAGCCGGCAGCTCCGCGAAGACGATCTCGCCGAGGCGCTCGGTGGCTACGGAGGTGATGCCGATGCGCACGGTCTGGCCCTCAACGGCGTCAGCCGGGGCGTTGACCCATTCGTGCTCTTCGGAGTAGGAAAAATCCTGGGGCAGATCAGACATGGTTACTTGTCCTTTCGGGAGTAGAACGGGGTCTCGCTGACGGTGTACGGGTAGCGCTTACCCCTGATGTCGATGTCCACTCTAGTGCCCGGCTCAGCGTGCGCGGGGTCAATGTGCGCCAAAGAGACCGGGTGGCCCAAAGTGGGGGAGGGCTGGCCGGATGTGACGACGCCGATGCGGGTTTCGGAGCCGTTGTCGTCGGTGAGGAAGATCTCGGCGCCCTCGCGTGCGGCGCGGCGCTCCTCGGAGGTAAGACCTGCGATCACGACGGACGGCTCGCGGCCTGTCAGCGCCTCCTTGCCCACGAAGTCCGCTTCCTTCTTGGCGAAGGCGCGGCCCATGCCCGCTTCCACCGGGGTGATGTCAGAGGTCAGCTCGTGGCCGTAGAGCGGCATCGACGCTTCCAGGCGCAGCGAGTCGCGGGAAGCGAGGCCGCACGGGATACCGGAGTCGATCACGGCGTCCCAGATCTTTTCAGCGTCGCTGTTCTGACAGAAGAGCTCGAAGCCGTCTTCGCCGGTGTAGCCGGTTCGGGCGACGAAGACTTCGCTGCCGCCCAGGGTGCTCCACGCGCCGGAGTAGTAGGCAAGTGGCTCGGGGTCGTCGGCAAGCAGCGGCTTCAGCGCGTCGAGCGCGCCGGGGCCCTGGACGGCGATGAGTGCGATCGATTCGGAGTCATTGCGGATCTCCACGTCGAAGCCCTCGGTGCGGGCCTGGAATGCTGCCCACACGGTGGCGGTGTTGGCGGCGTTGGGCACCACCATGAAGTGATCGTCGGAGAACTTGTACGTGATCAGGTCGTCCAGGATGCCGCCGTTCTCGTCGACGATCATGGAGTATTTGGCCTTTCCCACCTTGAGGTTGGACAAGTTGGAAATGAGCACGTAGTCGAGGTACGCACCGGCGTCGGGACCGGTGACATCGATCTCGCCCATGTGGGACAGATCGAAGATCCCAACGGCGTTGCGCACGGCTCGGTGCTCTTCGAGCTCGCTGCCGTACTTGAGCGGCATGGTCCAGCCACCGAAATCGGTGAACGATGCGCCGAGGGCCTCGTGCTTGCTGTGCAGCGGGGTCTGTGGCATGTGTGGGTGCTCCTTTACTTCTTGTTTTCTTCGGTGACGACAGGCTCGATGACCTCGCCCTCTTCGGGGGAGGCGGAGAGGTCGAAGGCCTCCGGCGGCGGGCAGGCGCAGACGAGGTTGCGGTCGCCGTACGCCTCGTCGATGCGGCGCACCGGCGGGAAGTATTTCGCAGTGAGCAGCGACTCGACTGGGTAGGCGGCCTGCTCGCGGGTGAAGGTGTACTCCCAGTTGGAGGTGACCAGGCTGCGTGCGGTGTACGGAGCGTGGTGGATGACGGAGTCTTCGTAGGCCACCTTGCCGTCGATGATGTCCTGGATCTCGGCGCGGATGGAGCGCATCGCAGTGATGAAGCGCTGCAGCTCGGCAATATCCTCGGACTCGGTCGGCTCGATCATGAGCGTGCCGGCGACGGGGAAGGCCAGCGTCGGGGCGTGGAAGCCGTAGTCGACGAGGCGCTTGGCTACATCGGCGGCGGTGACTCCGGAGGCATCGGTGATCTCGCGGAGATCGATAATGCACTCGTGGCCGACCAGGCCGGCATTGCCGGTGTAGAGAACCGGGAAAGAGTCGTTCAGCCCGTGCGCCAGGTAGTTGGCGTTGAGGATGGCGTTCCGGGTGGCGGAGGCGAGCCCCTCGGCGCCCGACATGGCGATGTACGCCCACGAGATCGGCAGCACGCCCGCGGAGCCGTACGTGGTGGCGGAGATGGGCACACCGGCGCCCTCCGCGGCTTCCTTCGCGGCGTCTTCACCACTGATCTGCGGGTCGGCCGGGAGGAACGGGGTGAGGTGCGCGCCAACTCCGATCGGGCCGACGCCCGGACCACCGCCGCCGTGCGGGATGGTGAACGTCTTGTGAAGGTTCAGGTGGCTGACGTCGCCACCGAAATCGCCCGGCCGGGCGAGGCCGGTCAGGGCGTTCATGTTCGCACCGTCGATGTAGACCTGGCCGCCGACAGCGTGAACCTTGTCCGCAACCTCGGTAACTGTCTCCTCGTACACGCCGTGCGTGGACGGGTAAGTGATCATGATGGCGGCGACGTGCTCGCCGTACTGCTCGAGCTTCGCGTCCAGGTCGGTGATGTCGATGGAGCCGTCGTCCGCGGTCTTGACCACGACAACACGCAGGTTCGCCAGCGTTGCGGAGGCTGCGTTGGTGCCGTGCGCGGAGGCCGGGATGAGGCAGATGTCGCGCTCGGTGTCGCCGTTGGCCACGTGGTAGCGGCGGATGGCCAGCAGGCCGGCCAGCTCACCGGTGGCGCCGGAATTCGGCTGGACGGAGACGGCGTCGTAGCCGGTGAGCTCCACCAGCCAGCTGGTCAGTTCAGCGATGAGCTCACGCCAACCCTCGGTGTACGCGTCGGGTGTGAACGGGTGGACGTTGGCGAAGCCCGGCCAGGTGATGGCCTCCAGTCCCGCGGTGGGGTTGAGCTTCATGGTGCAGGAACCCAACGGGATCATCGTGCGGTCGAGCGCGAGGTCCTTGTCGCCGAGAGAGCGGATGTAGCGCATCATCATCGTCTCGGAGTGGTGGGTGTTGAACACCTCGTGCGTGAGCAGCTCGGTGGTGCGCGTCAGCTCCTCCGGCAGACCGTTCACTGCGTCGCCGGCGGCAACGGGGTCGTTGATGATGCCGAAGCCTTCGAGCAGCGCGGCGAGGTCAGCTTCCTCGGTGTCTTCGCCGAAGCTTACTGCCACGGTGTCGTCGTCGACGGCGCGGACGAGGTAACCGGTGTCCGCCAGTGCGTCGACGATGCCGCGGGCACGGTCCGGCACGGTGACAGCCACGGTGTCGAAGAAGTGCCCGTGCTTGAGGGTGAGGCCGGCGGCGCTTAGCGACGCCGCGAAGCGCCCCGCCCATTCGTGCACCTTGCGCGCAATATCGCGGAGGCCCTCAGGGCCGTGGTACACGGCGTACATGGAGGCGGTGACCGCCAGCAGGGCTTGTGCGGTGCAGATATTGGAGGTGGCCTTCTCGCGGCGGATGTGTTGCTCGCGGGTCTGCAGCGCGAGACGGTAGGCGGGGAAGCCCTCGGCGTCGACGGACACACCGACGAGGCGGCCCGGCATTTGGCGCTTGAGCTTTTCCGTCACAGCCATGTAGGCGGCATGGGGGCCGCCGTAGAACAGCGGCACGCCGAAGCGCTGCGTGGTGCCCACCGCGATGTCTGCGCCGAGCTCGCCCGGGGATTCCAGGAGCAGCAACGCCAGCGGATCGGCGGCCACGGTGGCGAGGCCGCCGCGGGAGTGGATCGCCTCGATCACCGGGCGAGGGTCGACGATGTCTCCCTCGGTGCCGGGGTAGGCCAGCACGACCCCGACGAAGTCCTCGCCGACCAGGTTGGAGTCCAGCGCTGTGACTTCGATCTCGAGGTCCAGTGCACGGGCGCGCTCGGCGGCGACGGCGATGACTTGGGGGTGCAGGCGTGCGTCGAGAAGCACGCGGCGTCCCTTCTTCACCTTCCGGGACATGAGGCCGATGGCCTCAGCGACGGCGGAGGCTTCGTCGAGAAGCGAGGCGTTGGCGATAGGCAGGCCCGTGAGGTCCTGCACCATGGTCTGGAAATTGAGCAGCGCCTCGAGACGGCCCTGGGAGATTTCCGGCTGGTACGGCGTGTACGCGGTGTACCAGCCAGCATCCTCCACGACTCCGCGGCGGATCACCGGCGGGGTGATGGTGGAGGAGAAGCCCTGGCCGTAGAACGCTTTGAGGACCGTGTTCTTCCCGGCAAGCTCACGCAGTCGATTCTGGGCTTCGTTCTCGGTCAGCGGGGCAGGCAGATCGAGCGGCGCTTTCGCGAGAATGCCCGGTGGGGTCGCGGCCGCGACCAGTTCGTCGATCGAACCGTAACCGACGGCATCGAGCATTTCCTTGCGCTCGCTGTCCGTCGGGCCGATGTGGCGGGAAATGTAATCCACGACAACTAGCTCCTTAGTTTTCCAGTGCGTCACAGTTGCTTACGAGTCTAGAAAACCCGGTTTTAGAACTCGTCGACGGATGCCTCACCGAACAACCACGTGATCGAGATTGCGCCTGGGTCCGGCACGTCTGCTGCGGATTCGCCCAGGTAGGAGGCGCGCCCCTTCTTCGCTTGCATGCCGCGGGTGGATTTCGCGCCCTCCACAGCGGGGGTATGGATTTTCTCCAGCACCTCGTCGATCGATGCCGGGGCGGATCCGTCCGCGAGCTGCTTCGCTTCCTTCGCGGCCGGTGCCAGGGCGTCGATTAAGGTGTTGTCGCCCTCCTTCGCACCGCCCAGGTCGGTGATCGCTTGGACGCCGTTGTTGAGGCCCGCCGCTAGCGCCTCAGTGAAGTCCGCGGTGTCGGCGCCGCGGGAGTCCACCCGGGCATCGGTGAACGCGTCCGCCATCTCGCGGAAGAGCGTGCCCAGCACAGCGCCGGATGTGCCGCCCGCGCGGACCAGCATGCGGTGGGCGAAGAATTCGAGTACCTCGGCGTCGGTGCCTTTCAGCGGGGTTTGAATGTCGCCGAAAGCTGCTTCGAGGTTCTGGCCGAAATCGCCGTCACCGGCGACGCGGTCCAACTCGGTCAGATCGTCGTAGGAAGCGGCCAGACGGTTGGCGAAGGCGCTCAGCCAGACATTCTCGCCGCCCTCGTTCGGCGCCTCACGGTCATCGACCATGCGGGCGGGGGAGTACGTCGGGTCCTCGACCACGGCGGGCCAGGCCGGAGCATCTGTCTCAGCGTCGAGAAGCTCCAGCAGCTCGTCGTCGACGACAGTGACCGTGAGGGAAACGCCCGCCATGTTCAGGGAGGTGACCAGGGTGCCCACCAGGCCGCGGCGCACATTCGCGCCTCGGTCGGCGAGCTGGGAAAGCGCCTCGCCGAAAATGAGGTCCAACTCGAGCTCGCTCGTGCCGCCGAGGCCATTGACGAGCAACGCGACATCGGCGCCGTCGATCTTCACACCGGCGTTGGCGAGGGATTCAGCGACACCGTCGAGCAGCTCACCGACGAGCGCCTTGGCCGACGGCTCTTCCCCTGCCGTGGTGTCGCGGCGTTCCACGCCCGGCTCGCCGTGAATGCCGACACCGATCTCGATTTCGCCTTCCTCCAGATCGAATGTCTGGCGGTCGCTGGTGGGAAGGTGGCCCGGCATGAGGGCGACGGCCATGCTGCGGGACTGGTCGGCGGCTTTCTGTGCGAGTTCAGCGACTGTAGCCACCTCGTCGCCACGGGCCGCGGACGCACCTGCGATCTTCTCCACGATGATGGTCGCGCCGGTGCCGCGGCGGCCCGGGGAATCGTCATCCTCGTCGATCTCGGTGGCGGCGTCATCAGCGACGGTCACCGTGGCCACCTCGCCGTCGACGCTGTTCGCCGCGACCGAGAAGTTCATGACATCGCCCGTGTAGTTCTTCACTACGTGGACCACACCCTTGCCTTGGTCGGCCCACTCGGTGGCTGCAGTGATCTGGACGGCGTTCGGAGAGGTGAACAGCAGACCCGGGCAGGCGGCATCGAGCATGCCCGCACCAATGAAGCCGGCGTGCATCGGCTCATGGCCGGAACCTCCGCCGGAGATCACCGCCACACGGCCGTCACTGCGCTTGTCCTCGGTGATCCCGATGAACCCTTCGTCGTGCCACGAAGCATTCGGGTGCGCGGCGACAAGCCCGCCGAGCGCTTCCTCCATGAAGGCGGAGGGGTTGTTGCGGAACGACTTGAAAGAGCTGTGCTTACTGGTTTTTTCATGTGATTCCTGTGCCATACAACCCAGTCTATCCACTGGGTTGTGGGCGTGTGGGCGCATAAAGAGCGGCCCGGCACCGACCGTGTTGGTCAGCGCCGGGCCGTCTTGAACCCGGAGGGTTTACACCCCGCTGGGGTTAGAGGTCCATGTCCTCTTCGAAGTCGCCGGTCTCGACGCGGTCCTTGATCGTGGTGATGAAGCGGCCAGCGTCCGCGCCATCGACGATCTGGTGGTCGTAGGTGAACGGCAGGTAGCACATGGAGCGGATTGCGATGGAGTCGATGCCGTCCTCGGTCACGATGACCGGGCGCTTGACGATAGCGCCGGTGCCCAGGATGCCGGACTGCGGCGGGGTGAGGATCGGGGTGTCCATCAGCGCGCCGGCGGAGCCGATGTTGGTGACCGTGAAGGTGGCGCCGGACAGGTCGTCCGGGCGCAGCTTCTTGTCGCGTGCGCGGCTAGCCAAGTCGGCGATGCCCTGGGCGATCTCAGCCAGGGACATGTTCTGGGTCTGCTTGAGCACCGGAACGAGGAGGCCCGTCGGGGTGTCGACAGCGATACCGATGTTGACATCCTCGTGGTAGGTGATCTCCTTCGTCTCCTTGTTGTAGGAGGCATTGACGTTCGGGTGGGAGACCAGAGCCTCGGACGCGGCCTTGACGAAGAAGGCCAGGAAGGTGATGTTTGCGCCGTGCTTCTCGACGAAGGCCGGCTTGACCTTCTTGCGCAGGTCGGCGATGCGGGTGACATCGACTTCCTGAACGTGGGTGAGCTGCGCGGAGGTCTGCAGGGACTCGACCATCTTGGAGGCCGTGATCTCGCGGATGCGGTTGACCTTCTGGGTGGTGCCGATAAGCTCCTGCTTCGCCGGATCCACAGCCTTGGTGGACCAGCGAGCGCGCGGGCCGGAAGCCTTCTTCTCCGGAGCGGCGGAGGCAGTGCCGGCGCTCTTGGACTCGGTTGCGCCCTTGGCGGAGCCGCCCTCTGCGGCAGCCAGAACGTCCTGCTTGCGGATGCGGCCGCCGACGCCGGTGCCCTCGACAGTGTTCAGGTCGACATGGTGCTTGTCGGCGAGCTTGCGCACCAGCGGGGTGACGTACGGGACCTTCCCGCCGTTGTCGATCTTGGCGGAAGTGTTGGTGGAGGATGCCGGGGCAGCAGCCTGCTTCGGCTCAGCCTTCTTCTCTTCCTGCTTCGGAGCCGGCTTCTCTGCTGCTTCAGGCTCGGCCTCAGAATCAGCCTCGTCGGCGGAACCGGCCGCGGCGGCCTCAGCATCGCCGATGCGCGCGATCGCGGCACCGACCTCGATGGTGTCGTCCTCGCCCACCAGAATTTCCAGCAGGGTGCCTGCGACCGGGGACGGAATCTCGGTGTCGACCTTGTCGGTGGAGACCTCGAGCAGCGGCTCGTCGACCTCGACCAGGTCGCCGACCTCCTTCAGCCAGGTGGTGATGGTGCCCTCGGTGACGGACTCGCCGAGCTCGGGCATTGCCACCTCGGTGGACTCGCCGGAGCCCTTCTTGTCGGAGGAGGACTTCGGTGCGGACTTCTTCGGGGCCTCCGCCGGAGCGGCAGCCTCTTCGGTCTCGTCGGCGGAATCGTCGCTGTCAGCGGCAACTGCGTCTGCGTCGCCGACGCGTGCGATGACCTCGCCGACCTCGACGGTGTCGTCTTCCTGGGCCAGGATTTCAACCAGGGTGCCTGCGACCGGGGACGGGATCTCGGTGTCGACCTTGTCGGTGGAGACCTCGAGCAGCGGCTCGTCGACCTCGACCTCGTCGCCGACCTCCTTCAGCCAGGTGGTGATGGTGCCCTCGGTGACGGACTCGCCGAGCTCAGGCATCTCGACGTCGGTGGCGGAGCTGGAGCCGCCGGACTTCTTGGTCGGCTTGGACTCGGACTTCGACTCAGACTCAGCCTTCTCTTCCTTCGCCTCAGCCTTGTCAGCGGAGTCGCCGGACGGCTTCTCGCCTTCCTCGCCGACGACTGCGATGACCTCGCCGACCTCGACGGTGTCGTCTTCTTCCGCCTTGATCTCCAGCAGAACGCCGGCGACCGGGGACGGGATCTCAGTGTCGACCTTGTCGGTGGAGACCTCGAGCAAAGGTTCATCGACCTCGACGGTGTCGCCGACCGACTTCAGCCACGTGGTGATCGTGCCTTCAGTGACCGATTCGCCCAGCTCGGGCATCTCTACAGAGTGAGCCATGGTGATGGAGTCTCCTCAAAAAATTCCAGACGTTGATTCGCCACAAGCGTACCCGCTTAGTTGCTCATGTGCGCCCGAGCATGTGCGCAATGGGGTGTGTTTTATGTCGCCTTATATGATGTGGTGCGTGTTCAATATCTTCGGATCCCGGAAAAACAACTCGCCCCTGAAGCCTCCGCGCGGCCCAGGCGAGACCGTGAGGGCTGAAGATGCCGAGTACCTGAAATCTTGGGTTGCTCAGCACGCCTTCGTGGAGGGTTTCGTCGAGCCGGAGACCTTGGTCAACGAGATGTCTGTGGTGCTGGTTGCTGAAAACGGTGAGTTCACCCGCCGCCGCATCGGGGGTCCGAAGGGCATCGACGCTGTGGCCAAGCTCTTGGGCATTCCGCTTTACGACGTGGAGGGGACCGGCTACCCCGACCGCATGCGTAAGCGGATGGAGCAGGAGAGGATCCTGCGCAAGCGCGCCGAGCAAAAGGAACGCCGCGCCCGGTTCGAGCGCGGCGAATAAATCCGATAAGTCGGACCAAAATCACATTCCTTCCCCCCTTGGGTGGGGGGTGGGAATGTTAGATCAGCCCCCGGACCGTCTCCACAAGAGTGCGCACGGGAACGCCGGTGGCGCGGCTGGGAGTGAAGCCGTGGGGGCCGTCGCTGTTCCAGGCCGGGCTCGCCACGTCGATGTGGGCCCATTCGATCTCGTCGCGGATGAAGCGGGAGAGATAGGTCGCTGCGAATTCCATGCCACCGAAACGGTCGCTGTTGGCGTTCTTCACGTCGGCGACCTTGGAGGAGATCTCGTCCTCGTGCTCTTCGAGCAACGGCATCGCCCAGCCGGGCTCGTCGATCTCGCGCCCGTGTTCGGCGATGCGGTCGCGCAGCTCGTCGCTGCCCATGACTCCGAAGGTGCGCTTGCCTAGCGCCACCATTTGGGCGCCGGTGAGCGTGGACGTTTCGATGAGGTGCGTGGGGGAGTCCTCGCAGGCTCGGGCGATGGCATCGGCGAGCACAAGGCGGCCCTCCGCGTCGGTGTTGATCACCTCGCTGGTGATGCCGCCGTAGTGGGTGATCACATCGCCGGGCCGCTGGGCGGTGCCGGACGGCAGATTCTCGGCGAGCGGCATCCACGCCTCCACGCGCACAGGCAGCTCCATGGCGGCGATGGCGCAGGTCGCGGCCAGCACCGCGGCGGAACCGCCCATGTCCATCACCATTTGCTCCATGCCGTTCGCGGGCTTGATGGAAATGCCGCCGGAATCGAAGGTGATGCCCTTGCCCACCAAGGCGACGGAGGTGCCGTCTGCGGCGTTGCCGGGAGCCCAAGTCAGATGCACCAGGCGCGGCGGGTGCGCGGAGCCTTGGCCAACCGCCGTGATCCCGCCGAAGCCCTGCCCGCGCAGCTGGGCGTCGTCGAGGACCTCGACCTGCACACCTGCTGCAGTGGCGATCTGCTCGGCATATTCTGCGTAGACCTCGGGGTAGAGCAGGTTGGAAGGAGTGTTGACCAGGTCCCGCGCCAGGGCCACAGCATGGCCCGCGGTGACCGCGGCCTCGAAGGCGCCGCGCTCGTCCTCACGCCCGATCACGGTGATCAGCGGTGCGGAGGCATCAGCGGTGCCTTCCCCATCCGCCCCGGTTTCCTCGTCTTTCGGCGCTTTCAAACCGGCGTAGGCATATCCGCCCAAAAGCAGGCCTTCAACGGTGGCGGCCACGCCAAATTCGCCGCTGACGACCGCGCGCTCCACGCCGTTGAGGGAGCGGGCGGCCGCACCCATGGCCCGGCGGACGGATGTCGGGGAGGTGTCTTCGCCGAGGCCGACGGCGATGTGCAGGTCGCCGTCGAGCACTACCTTGGTGATCTCTCCGTGGGAACCGGTCGCACCGACAGCTTCGAGCGCCTCCAGCAGGCCGTCGCGGGTCAACGCGGAGACCGGCAGTTCCAGTTCCTCGCCCTGGGCGACGGGGATGAGGCGGGCGGCGCCGTCGATAAGCGTGCTGTCTGCGGAGGAGGCGAAGTCCACGCGCGGTAGGGACCCGTGGGCGGGAAGAACACCTGTGGTGCGGGGAAGGTGCGGCATAGAGCGGATACTCCTTTACTTCCTTTTGGGAGAAATGGGGTTGACGCGGCCGATCCTACGTCAGCCGGGCACGAAACCGGCTTGGGCGCATGTCTGTGGGCGTATGCTTGGGCAGCATGACGAAATTGGAATTCACCGTGCAGAAGAACGAGAACCCGGCAAGCGACGAGCAGCGCGCGGAAATTCTCAAGGACCCGAAATTCGGCCAGGAATTCACCGACCACATGGTCGCGATCGACTGGACCGAGGAGGAGGGGTGGCACAATGCCCGCGTCACCCCGTACGCCCCGATCGAATTCGATCCGGCTTCCATGGTGTTCCACTACGGCCAGGCGATCTTCGAGGGTTTGAAGGCGTACCGCCAGCCGGACGGTTCCATCGCCACTTTCCGTCCGGAGCAGAATGGGCAGCGTCTGCGGAATTCCGCCCGGCGCTTGGCCATGCCGGAGCTTCCCGACGAACTCTTCTTGGAATCCTTGCGCCAGATCGTCGCTGTTGACGAGGCGTGGGTACCGGAAGCTGGTGGCGAGGCCGCGCTGTATCTGCGCCCGTTCATGATCTCCACCGAAGTCAGCCTCGGGGTGAAGCCGGCAAGCAGCTACACCTACTACGTCATCGCCTCCCCGGCGGGCGCGTACTTCGAAGGCGGCGTCAAGCCGGTCAAAGTGTGGATCTCTGAGGACTACGTCCGCGCCGCGCCGGGAGGCACAGGCGCCGCGAAATTCGCGGGCAACTACGCCGCGTCCTTGCTCGCGCAGGCGCAGGCCCAGGAGAAGCAGTGCGACCAGGTCGTGTGGCTCGATGCCATCGAGCGGACCTACATCGAGGAGATGGGTGGCATGAACCTCATGTTCGTCTACGGTGCTGAGGACAACGGGATCAAGGTGGTCACTCCGGAGCTGTCCGGTTCACTGCTGCCGGGCATCACCCGCGACTCTTTGCTGCAGGTCGCAGGAGACCTCGGCTACGCCACCGAGGAGGTGCGCATTTCGGTCGACGACTGGAAGAACGATGTCGCGGAGGGGACGATGACCGAGTCCTTCGCCTGCGGCACCGCTGCGGTGATCACCCCGGTCGGCCACATCGTGGGCGACGGCATCGATTTCACGGTCAACGGCAACGAAGCCGGCGATGTCACGATGAAATTGCGTGAGCGCCTGACCAAGATCCAGCGCGGCGAGTTCGAAGACACCCACGGCTGGATGCACACGCTCGTTCCCGCCAAGTAAGGGCGCACGTGTACAGGCACCGCCGCTTATCGACGGCCCGTTGGGGCCGGGGGCGGCCGGTGCATGTTTTTGTCTTTATTGTGCCGTTTCCTGCGAGCGCATTTCGTCGGCGACCAGCTCCACGGCAGAGGTGAGCAGCGGCAGGACAGCTGCTCCTCCGGCACCTTGACCGGTGGTCATGTCGAGTGCCGCCACAGGTGTGAGATCGAGGGCCTGCAGGCAGATCTTGTGGCAGGGTTCCGGGCTCAACTGGCCGGCGAGCAGCCAGTCTTTCACACCGGGGGAGAGCCGTTCCGCCGTGTAGGCGGCGGCAGCGGGGAAGGCGCCGTCGACAAGCACTGGCGTGCGGCGCGCCGCGCACTGCGCGATGAACGCCGTGAGCGCAACGAAATCCGGCGAAGAAATACGCTGCAGTACCACTTCGACGTCGTCGTGGGCGTCGCGGGCCCGGAACATGGCGTCGCGCACTGCCGCGACTTTGACCTTCCAGGTCTCGTCGTTGATGCCGCTGCCGCGGCCGACCGCGACAACAGGCTCGGTGAAGGTGAGGGTGCCGATCACTGCGGCGGCCACCGTCGTGTTGCCCACCCCGATATCGCCGACGACAGCGAGGTCGCAACCGGAATCGACAGCTGAGTCCGCGACCGTGCGGCCCAACTCCACGGCGCGGGCGAATTCATTCGGACTCATGGCATCCTCGATGTCGATTGCCCCGGAGCCCGGGCGGATGAGGGCTCCCTCCTCGGCGAGACTCACGCGGACGAGCTCCACAGGAGCATTGGCGGTGCGGGCCAGGGTGTTGACGGGAGCTGCTCCGGCATCGACTTCATCGGCCTGCAAGATGGAGGCATCCGGCGTGAACGCGGAGACTCCGCGGGCGGCGATGCCGTGGTCGCCGGCGAAGACGACGATGCGCGGGGATTCGATCGGGTGTGGGGGCGTTTCACCCTGGCGTCCGGCAATCCACGCGCCGAGGCCGGCAAGCCGGCCGAAGGATACACCGCGCGGGTTATCCGTCATGGCCGCGCGGACCCGCGCCTCAACAGCGCTGTCCGGGGTGGGAACCGGTTCGAACTGCACAGAAACGCTCATGGTGGTGCCCCAGCTTTCCTGCTACGCCTTGGAACCGATTGCAACCTGCGGCTTCGGTGTGCGCCAGTTGCGCGGTTGGGATGCGCGGGAGTACGCGTACATGCCGAGGCCGAAGCCTGTCTCGTCCGTGCCGGGGAATTTCGCGCGGACAGCGCGGTTCGCGCGGCGGCCGATGATGAAAGCCTCCACGAAGATGGCCAGGATGAACACCATGGACACCAGGGAGAGGATCTCGGAGACGCGCGGCATGACAAGGCCCAGAAGCATGATGGCCAGCAGAACGACCATTGCCGGAAGCATGTAGTTGGACAGGAAACGCCGGGAATCCACCCAGTCGCGCACGTAGTGGCGCACTTCACCCTTGTCGCGGTCCATGAGGTAGCGCTCGTCGCCCGCGTCCATCCGGGCCTGAACCTCGCGGTTGCGCTCGCGGCGCTCCTCGCGCTCCTTCTTCTTGTACTCCTTCCATTCCTCCTTGGACATGGAAGTCTTGAGTTCCTTGCGCCTTTGCGCCTGCTGCGGCCTCGACATCGCGTTCGGGTCGCGCACTACTCCGCGCTTGACCTCCTGGTCGTGGCGCTTCGGTGTCGGGCGGCCCTTCGGCGGGGTGTAGCCCTTCGGCAACGAGTCTTTGGACGTAGTGTCCTTGGCCGCCTTCACGGCGTGGGGGTCCGTGGAGGTGCTGCCGCCGAGGTCGAGCTTGGTGGAGCCGCTGCTAGCGGTCGCGTTGTCGGCCGCAGGGGCATCGGATTTCTGCCAGGGAAGTTTCACGCACTCTAGGCTACAAAACCTGGGTGCGCAGGTGGGAATACGGGTGCGCTCGGTGGTGTTGTGGAATCTAGAAGCGCCCGAGGGCGCTCGACACTGACTTTCTTGCCTGTGACCAGCGCAAGTTAGGGTGTACTAGCATCCAGGTGCCGGCCCGGAGTAGGCTCGGTGCCCGACACGATCCGTAGGCAAGGAGAAACGATCATGACTGCACCGACTTCCGCAACTGGTGTCAAGCTCACTGAGGCAGCCGCCGCGAAGGCGAAAGCGCTGCTGGATCAGGAAGGCCGCAACGACCTGTCCCTGCGCATCGCCGTTCAGCCTGGCGGCTGCGCCGGGCTGCGCTACCAGCTCTACTTCGACGACCGCGAACTCGAAGGCGACAAGGCCGATGTCATCGGTGGCGTCCGTCTCGTGGTGGACAAGATGAGTGTCCCGTACCTCATGGGTGCGGAGATCGACTTCGCTGACACCATTGAGCAGCAGGGCTTCACCATCGACAACCCGAATGCGGGGGGCTCCTGCGCCTGCGGCGACTCCTTCAACTAAGGCGAATGCCGAAGCAAGAACAGAAGAACGAAGCGCTCCCGCTAGTGGCGGGGGCGCTTCGTTCTTTGTTTTCCCAGAGCGCTGGTCTCGAGCGCTAGCTGCAGCCGCTTTCGTCTCGTAGCCACCTTTCAGCCTCAGCTACAGCCACGTCGCCGGAATCGGTCTTCACATCCGGGTCTATAGGATCTTCCGAGTATGTTGCGCCGTTGCGATCGCGGTCCTTGGCGATGGTGAGCATCAGCTCGCTGCCGTCGGGAAAATCGTAGACAGTATTCGCGGAGGCAAATCCGGCGGTCGGGGTGCCGAAGCTGCGGGAGTTGTCCAGGCCGCGGAAAGAGAGCATGGTCGCTTCGCCGGAGGATGCCGTGCCACCGTCCACGAGCACGGCGACAGGGACGTCCCATTTGCCACCTGCGGTTGTCAGTGGGGTGCCGCCGCCCTTGACGGAATTTCCGTCGACGGTCACAGCATTCGTTCTCGCCCCAAATTCGAATTCCAAGGCTGTGCCATCCGGAAGCAGGGGAGACAGGCCTGCAAGCATCGGGCCCATGTCGCCGCCGCCATTGCCACGCAAATCAACCACGGCACCGCAGGCACCGTTGTCGCGTGCTGCGGCTAGGCCGTTGGAAAGCGTGTCAGCGTAGCCCTGAATATCGTCATTTCGGTCGATCCCGGGAACTGTCGCCCAGGCGAGTCCGTCTTTCTGTTCCACCCCTGGGTCGGGCGAGCTCGCGCTGTCCGCGGCATCGTCGCCGCCACTCTGTTCGTCCGGTTCGATGAGGCGGGAGTGCTTGCCGCCAGCGGCGCGGACCGCGTCATTGAGGGTGGCGCGGACGTCGTCAAGCGAATCTGCCTGCTTCGCGGCGGCCCGGGCGTGCTCTGCTGCGTCCGCGAATTCCTTCGAGTCGGCATATATACCCTGCTCAGCGAGACTGAGCACAGTCGATGTGTAGCGTTTCGGTGAGTCTGTGCCGAGGAAGCGGGCGGATCCCGTCGTCATTGCGGTGAGCGTCGGTCCGTAGAAGTACGCCCCGGCGCCGAGTAGGAGAACACCGGCGACGAGTAGCCCGCCGATGACGGTGAGAATCTTTTGCGTCTTTGTCTTCATGGACTTTGTCTTTGCGGTCTTTGCCGCTGTCTCCGCTGTTTTCGCTGTCATGGCTCTCATTGAAGCTTCGCAGGCACGAAATGTAAGTAGATTCCGCTATCCGATCGGGGTAGAGACAGCGCTACCCCGCGGCAGACGCGATGACGGCCAGCCACGGGGTAGCGAAGAACAGTGGTTCTTAAAGGTTCACGGGGTATTCGCGGTGCTCGATGCCGGGATCGATCCGCTTCTCGACGAAAATACCGTGCCAGATCATGAACGCCAGCACAGTCCACAGGCGGCGGGAGTGGTCCGAGACGCCGTCGCGGTGCTCCTTGAGCATCTCCAAAACCTCGGGCTTGTTGAAGATGTCGTCCGTCTGCGATTCGTTGATGGTCTGCTGCGCCCAGCCGTAGAGCTCATCGCCGGCGAGCCAGTAGCGCATCGGGACAGGGAAGCCGAGCTTCTTGCGGTGCAGCACGTGCGGAGGAACGATCTGCTCCATGGCTTTGCGCAAGGCGTACTTGGTGGTGCCGTGGGAGATCTTTAGATCCGCCGGGATGGTTTCCGCCACGGCGAAGACCTCCTTGTCCAGGAACGGGACGCGCAGCTCGAGGGAGTGGGCCATGTTGATTTTGTCGGCCTTGACCAGAATGTCGCCCCGCATCCACGTGAACAGGTCGAGGTGCTGCATGCGCGCGACCGGGTCCATGTCCTTCGACCGTGCGTAGATCGGTGCAGTGACCTCGCGGTGGTCCCATTCCGGCTTCGCCCACGGCAGGACACGGCGCAGCTGGTCGTAATTAAAGGAGCGCGCGTTGCCGTAGTAGCGGGTCTCCATCGGGGTGGTGCCGCGCTCGAGCAGCGACTTTCCACGCATCCCCTCGGGCAGTACCTGGCTGAGTTTGTTCAGGCCCTTCAGCAGGGGGTCGGGCATCTTCTCGAACGGGGCGAGCGACAGCGGCTCCTTATATATGGTGTAGCCGCCGAAAAGCTCGTCGGCACCCTCGCCGGAGAGGACGACCTTGACGTGTTTGCGCGCTTCCTGTGCCACGAAGAACAGCGGCACGAGTGACGGGTCCGCGACCGGATCGTCGAGGTACCACATGATCTTCGGGATGGCGGCGGCGTATTCCTCAGGGGAGACGACCTTCACGATGTGCTCGACACCGATCGCCTCCGCGGATTCTGCGGCGACGTCGACCTCCGAATAACCCTCGCGCTCGAAGCCCGTGGTGAACGTGAGTAGGTCGGGGTTGTGGCGCTTGGCCAATGTCGCGATCGCGGTCGAGTCGATACCACCGGAAAGGAAGGAGCCTACTGTCACGTCAGCGCGCATGTGCTTGGCGACGGAATCCTCCAGCGCCGCGGCGATCTTGTTGAAAAGTTCTTGCTCTTTGTCCTTGGCGACGGGGATGACGTTGAACTGGGGGTTGAAGTAGCGCTTGGCTTTAACTTCGCCGCCCGGGGTGAGGGTGGCGGTGCAGCCGGACTCGAGACGCCGGATGCAGGAGTGGAGGGACTCCGGCTCCGGCACGTACTGCAGGTCGACATAGTGCTCGATCGCACGACGGTCCAGGCTGAGGTCTAGACTCAACTCGGGTGCCATCTCTATGATGGCTTTCTTCTCAGAGGAGAAGACTGTGCCCGCCTCGGTGGTGGCGTAGTAGAGAGGCTTGATGCCGAACTGGTCGCGGGCGACGAACATTGTGCGGGTTTCCGTGTCCCAGATCGCGATGGCGAACATGCCGCGCAGGTGCTCGACGACGTCTTCGCCCCAGTGGTGGTATCCCACCACGATGGTCTCCGAATCGCCCTCGGTGTTGAACGTCAGGCCAGCGGCGGTCAGCTCCTCGCGCAGCTCCACGTAGTTGTAGATCTCGCCGTTGAAGGTCAGCGCGTAACGCTCGGGGTTCTCCGCCGGACCCCACCGAAGCGGTTGGTGGGAGTGCTCCAGGTCGATGATGGCGAGACGGTTGAAGCCGAAAACAGCGTCATCGTCGTGCCACGTGCCAGCCGCGTCGGGGCCGCGGTGATAGAAGCAGGGGAGGGCGCGCTCGGCCGACTCCGCGAAGCGGGAAGCGTCGGACGAGCTGGTCAGCATGGCGAGAAGACCGCACATGGGAATGACTCCTTAGATGGTCATTTAAACAAAGTGAATTCAGCTCTACCCACAATAGAAGCCGTACCCGCCACCACCGGAATTAGCGCGCGTCCGCGTGGCGCGCGCCGGCTGGCGGGGTGGTCGAGGAGGACTGTAGTGGGCAGCTCGGGGCCACCTTTAGCCCGTCCCCAATAGGGGTGCAACTTCCGGATGATATTTGACCGAAATAATGTGACGGCAGTTACACGGTACCGGGCTGGTTATCGCGGACATACCGCGACGTGGCCGGTAACCAGCGGGTAAACAGCTTGTCAGGAACATGTCCAGGGAAAGAGAAATAGGCAGGCTTAACGCCGTCGGCGGCGCAGGTGAGGAACGGCACCCGGATAATCTATTCTGACTGGGTAGGAATATTCTGCTCTGCTCGTCTCCGGCTGCTATCCAGCTAGGGCGGAGGATTGGAGAGTATTCACAGCTTTTTCGTTTGTGTGGACAGGAAGGCAGACACACGTGGATACGGCAAAGAACCGTGGCCTGGCTAAGAAGATCGGTGTCGCAGGCGTTCTCGCGCTGAGCGGCTTCGGTCTTGCCGGCTGTGAGACTGAACCGCCGAGCGCCATGTCGAACTTGCTCGACATGGGCTGGCCGGACCCCGTCACCCCTGAGGGTGCAAGCTTGTACAACTTCTGGGTGTGGGTCTGGCTCGCGGCGTGGATCATCGGCATCATCATGTGGGGCATCTTCCTCTACGCGATTTTCGCGTGGGGTGGGAAGCGCCGTAAGAAGCAGGGGGCCGGGGAATTCCCGAAGCAGCTGCAGTACAACGTCCCGCTCGAGCTGGGATTGACGATCGTCCCGATCGTGATTGTGATGGTGCTGTTCTTCTTCACCGTCCAGGCTCAGACGAAGGTCGTTGCCTTGGATAAGGACCCGGAGGTGACCGTCGACGTCACCGCCTTCCAGTGGAACTGGAAGTTCGGTTACGCGGAGGTCGGGGCGGAGCTCTCCCCGACGGGGTCCGACTACGTCGGTGAGGACGCTGAGCGCCAGAAGCTCGCCGAGGACTCCAAATACGACGACGAGGACGTCCACAACTCGAACCCGATTCACGGAAAGTCGATGTCCGACAAGTCCTACTTGCACTTCAACAAGATTGAGACTGTGGGCACCACCGAGGAAATCCCGGTTCTTGTTCTGCCCACGAACACCCCGATCGAGTTCCGCCTGGCATCCGGCGACGTGTCCCACGCGTTCTGGGTTCCGGAGTTCCTGTTCAAGCGTGACGTGTACTCCCACCCGGAGGAGAACCAGCAGGAGCGCAGCTTCCAGATCGAGGAAATCAATAAGGAAGGCGCGTTCGTCGGACGCTGTGCCGAGATGTGCGGTACCTACCACGCGATGATGAACTTCGAGATCCGCGCAGTCTCCCCGGAGAAGTTCCGCGACTACATGCGCTTCCGTGAGCAGAACCCGGACGCAGCTAACTCCGAGGCCCTCGCGTCCATCGGCGAAGAGCCGTTCGCAACGACCACCCGTCCGTTCAACACCGACCGAACCGGAACTCGCGGCGGCGACAACGCCGTGCAGAACGTCTAAGAGAGGCTAGGGAAAAGCAATGGGAGCTGGAGCAAAAGTTTTCTACGCCATCGGCGTCTTCTTGACGATCATGGCGGTGTTCTACGCCTTCGCCACCAACTTTGTCGGCGATGACGCTTACCTGCAGGGCTACGAATGGGCCGGCGGTGTCGCGCTCATTCTGGCCTCTGCGTTCTCCTTCATGCTCGGTGGGTACCTGAACTTCACCGAGAGCCGTAGCGATGTTCTCCCGGAGGACTGGGAAGAAGCTGAGGTCGAGGACGGCGCTGGTGTCCTGGGCTTCTTCTCTCCGGGCTCTATCTGGCCGCTCGCCATGACCGGTGGCATCTGCCTTATGGCCTTCGGCATCGCTTTCTGGGAGCTGTGGCTGCTGGCCGTCGGCGCGGTCATCCTGATCTGGGCGACGACGAAGCTGAACCTGCAGTACGGCATTCCGCGCGAGAAGCACTAAGAGCCTTCCGCTTCGAGCGCTAGCCCCCGGCACCTCCCTCAGGTGCCGGGGGCTTTCTGGTGCGCGCCTGAGGGGTGAGTAGAGCCTTGCCGTCAGGGGGTCATACGAAAGTAGGGGAGCCGCGGCATTTCCGCAGGGGTGAGGTGTGAATCGAGTCACACCCGGGAACTATAAGGGGTCGTACGAAAACGAGAGAATTCTACGAAAAAATTCGCGAACCGTCCTTGAGGAATCTATCGAGTTCGGCAGTCCGGCAATGACCTGCACCGATATGCGTCGTAAAGCGTGCCGAGAAAGTTCCCGGAAGTTTCGTGCGGACCGACACGCGAAAGAAGCGCCAAGAAAACGGCAGGTACCGGTCATGCTCACATGAAAAATTCGGGGGTGAACAAGGTGACTTTATGGTTCAAAAAGGCGATACTGATACGCGTGACGACTGCAACAACGAACCCAGGTATGGCGACAGCGCCCGATCGTCTTCCCGTGCTGAACCGACCCAACATGGTCAGCGTGGGCACGATCGTGTTCCTCGCCCAAGAATTGATGTTCTTCGCCGGCTTGTTCGCGATGTACTTCACATCGCGCGCAAACGGCATGTCCACCGGCGACTGGTCGAACCAGACGGACCACCTCAACGTGGTCTTCGGAACGATCATCACCGTCGTCCTGGTGACCTCCTCGGTCACCTCTCAGCTCGGCGTGTTCGCGGCTGAGAAGGGCGATGTCTTCGGTCTGCGCAAATGGTTCACCGTGACCATCTTGCTTGGCGTGGTCTTCTTGGGCCTCGTCGCATTCGAGTGGACCGAGATGATCACGGCGGGGATTACCCCGCAGTCCAGCGTGTACGGCTCGGTGTTCTACATCATCACCGGCTTCCACATGGCTCACGTGACCGCGGGCATCCTCGCGTTTGTCGTCGTGATCCTCCGTGTGGCCAAGTCGAAGTTCACCCCGGCACAGGCAACTGCGGCGATGGTGACCTCCTACTACTGGCACTTCGTCGACGTCGTGTGGATCGGCGTGTTCGTTACTCTCTACCTGGTTCAGTAGCGCGTCTTCTGACGGACGTAAGCACTAACCACTGATTTTCGCTTAAGGGATCAACATGGATAACACCCCAAAGAAGGCGCGGAACCGCCGTCGTATGCGTCGTTCCGCCGCTGGCGCTCTCGCGCTCGGCATCGGTCTCTCGGGTGCCGGCCTTTTGGCTACGGCCCTGACCCCGGATGCGCAGGTGGCCACCGCCCAACGCGATGACCAAGCGCTGATCCAGGAAGGTAAGGACCTCTACGAGCAGGCTTGCATCACCTGTCACGGTGCGAACCTGCAGGGCGTGAAGGACCGCGGTCCGTCGCTCATCGGTACCGGCGAAGGTGCCGTGTACTTCCAGGTCAACTCCGGCCGTATGCCGATGATGTCCAACGATGCTCAGGCAGAGCGCAAGAAGCCGCGCTACTCCGAGGCACAGACTCTGGCAATGGCCGCATACGTTGCAGCGAATGGCGGCGGACCGGAGCTCGTGTACAACGAGGACGGCTCCATCGCGATGGAGGAGCTGCGAGGCAAGAACTACGACGGCGATATTCAGGCCGGTGACGTTGCACGCGGATCCGAGCTGTTCCGCCTGAACTGCGCTTCCTGCCACAACTTCACCGGCCGCGGTGGCGCACTGTCCTCCGGTAAGTACGCCCCGTACCTGGACCCCGCTAATGAGCAGGAGATCTACCAGGCAATGCTGACCGGCCCGCAGAACATGCCGAAGTTTTCTGACCGTCAGCTGACGGCGGACGAGAAGCGCGACATCATCGCCTTCATCAAGTCTTCCAAGGAGACCCCGAGCCCGGCTGGCTGGGCACTGGGCGGTATCGGCCCGGTCGCTGAGGGTCTGGCTATGTGGATCATTGGCGTCACCCTCGTCGGTGCAGCCGCAATGTGGATTGGATCGCGCTCATGAGCAATGAAGTGAAGAAGAAATACACCAGCGCTGAGCTGGATAAGATGAGCAACGCTGAGCTCGCGGCGCTCGGCACCGAGCTTGACGACGTCACGGTTGCGTACCGCAAGGAACGCTTCCCGATCGAGAATGACCCGGCTGAGAAGCGTGCCCAGGCGGGCATCAACATCTGGCTGGCCATCTCCATCATCGCTGGCCTGGCCTTCCTCGGCGTTTACCTCTTCTGGCCTTGGGAGGCACGCTTCCATGGCCAGGAAGGTCTGTGGAAGTACTCGCTGTACACCCCGTTGCTTGGCCTGACGTCGGGCCTGTCGCTGGTCTCCCTGGGCGTGGCCATCGTCCAGTACGTGAAGAAGTTCGTGCCCGAGGAGATCGCGGTGCAGCGCCGTCACGACGGCCGGTCCTCGGAGCTGGACCGCCGCACCACCACGGCTCTTCTCAACGACGCGTGGCAGACCTCGACCCTGGGCCGCCGCAACGTCATGAAGGGCTTGCTGGGCGGCGCCGGCCTAATGGCTGGTCTGGTCATCATCGCCCCGTTCGGCGGCATCATCAAGAACCCGTGGCGCGTCCGCCACGAGATGAACTACAACGGCGACGGCACGCTGTGGACTCAGGGTTGGTCCTTGGCCCGCGAAGGCAAGAAGCTGTACCTGGGCCGCGACACCGCCGCGATCGCTGAGCTGCACGAGACTGGGGCCGGTAAGCACTACAGCACCGCCGGCGTTTCCCGCCTGGTGCGTATGCGCCCGGAGGACCTTGACGCAGCGGCCATGGAGACGGTGTTCCCGCTCCTGGAAGAGGACGTCAACGACGGCGACCAGTACGACCCGGAGCGCGACGTGTACGAGAATCACATGCACTCGATCCACGGTCCGCGTAACGCTGTCATGCTGATCCGCCTGCGTTCCTCCGACGCGGCCAAGGTTGTCGAGCGCGAAGGTCAGGAGGACTTCCACTACGGCGACTACTACGCCTACTCCAAGATCTGCACGCACATCGGTTGCCCGACCTCTCTGTACGAGGCCCAGACCAACCGCATCCTGTGCCCGTGCCACCAGTCGCAGTTCGATGCGCTAGAGCACGGTAAGCCGGTCTTCGGCCCGGCGGCCCGCGCACTGCCGCAGCTGCCTATTGAAATTGACGAAGATGGTTACCTCATCGCCCGCGGGGACTTCATTGAGCCCGTCGGCCCGGCATTCTGGGAGCGTAAGTCATAATGAGCACGAAACTGGAACAAGCCGCGGACAACATTGACTCGCGGTACACAATCTCGGGCGTTCTCCGCCCGCAGCTGAACAAGGTCTTCCCGACCCACTGGTCGTTCATGCTGGGTGAGATGGCGCTGTACAGCTTCATCATCCTGCTTCTGACCGGTGTTTACTTGGCCCTGTTCTTCGATCCCTCGATCACCAAGGTCATCTACGACGGCGGCTACCTGCCGCTCAACGGCGTCGAAATGTCGCGCGCCTACGCGACTGCCCTGAACATCTCATTCGAGGTCCGCGGCGGTCTGTTCGTCCGTCAGATGCACCACTGGGCCGCCCTGATGTTCATGATGGCGATGTTCGCCCACATGCTGCGCATCTTCTTCACCGGTGCTTTCCGTCGCCCGCGTGAAGCCAACTGGATCATCGGTGTGACCCTGATCCTGCTGGGCATGGCAGAGGGCTTCATGGGCTACTCCCTGCCGGACGATCTGCTCTCCGGCGTCGGTCTGCGAATCATGTCCGCTATCATCGTCGGCCTGCCGATTATCGGTACTTGGCTGCACTGGGCAATGTTCGGCGGCGACTTCCCGTCGGATCTGATGCTCGACCGTTTCTACATCCTTCACGTGCTGATCCTGCCGGGCATCATCCTTGCGCTTATTGCGGCGCACCTGCTGCTCGTCTGGTTCCAGAAGCACACCCAGTTCCCTGGACCGGGCCGTTCCGAGAACAACGTTGTCGGTATCCGCATCATGCCGGTGTTCGCCGTCAAGGCCATGGGCTTCGGCATGCTCGTGTTCGGTGTTCTGGCCCTGATGGCGGGTGTCACCACCATCAACGGAATTTGGAATATCGGCCCGTACAACCCGTCGCAGGTCTCCGCTGGTTCGCAGCCGGATATCTACATGCTGTGGACTGACGGTGCCGCCCGTGTCATGCCGGCGTGGGAGCTCTACCTGGGCAACTACACGATCCCGGGCGTGTTCTGGGTCGCACTGCTGGCAGGCCTGATGGTCGTCCTGCTGCTGACCTACCCGTTCATCGAGAAGAAGGTCACCGGCGACGATGCCCACCACAACCTGCTGCAGCGTCCGCGCGATGTTCCGGTGCGCACCGGCATCGGTGTCATGGGACTGGTCTTCTTCCTGCTCCTGACGCTGTCCGGCGGTAACGACTTGTTCGCGTACCACTTCCAGATTTCCCTGAACGCGATGACCTGGATCGGCCGTATCGGCCTGATCGTCCTGCCGCCGCTGGCGTACTTCATCACCTACCGCATCTGCATCGGTTTGCAGCGCAGCGACCGTGAAGTGCTGGAGCACGGTATCGAGACCGGCGTCATCCAGAAGCTGCCGAACGGTGCCTTCGTTGGTGTTCACCAGCCGCTGGGGCCGGTCGACCAGCACGGCCACCAGCTGCCCCTGGAGTACGCTGGCGCCCGTGTGCCGAAGCAGCTCAACGAGCTCGGTTACGCCGACTCGGAGACCTCCGGCATCTTCTCCCCGGATGATCCGTCGATCACCGCGAAGCGCAACGAGATCAAGCGTGCTAACCACCACGAGGAGATCGAGACTCTCCGTGCCCTCGAGGCGGAGAAGGAAGCTTCCGATCGTGATGCAGGTGCCATCGAGCGCAAGCGCAAGTAGGCTACCCGTAAGCTACACGCTGTAGCCGTTGAAGGCCCTTTCCCTTAGCCCGTCTTAACCGGGCTCGGGGGAGGGGCTGTTCTCGTGTTTGTAGCGTTTATATAACAGTGTGTCGAGGATCACATTATCTTGCCGGTGGATTCAGTGCACCTTTAGCGGGCGCCGTGGATAGCGTGATTGCTTGCAATTTGTGCTGGTAGGAGCTGTTTGGCCAATTCTTTGTCGTTGATAGAGCTTTGGGGGCCGGATTTCCGTATGTACACCTACGTAGGCATAGACTAAAATCACGAAATGATAACGGGCGCGTCGTTAGACAAGTCCCGTATCCATTTCGTAACCTATCTGAGACCTTGCGGCCACAGAGGCGCAAGCGATAAGACATCTGAACACAAAGCCGAATTCCACCGCCCGCGGCCAAGCGGAGGTGGAAGCCGGGGAACCGACAACGTTTCCTGGGGTGAGCGGGAAGTAAGGGGTGCCATGCCGGCGCCAGAGCTTCCCAAGGTGATTTCCCGCACCGAACCCGACAGCTAACCCGGTAGGCATTACTGGAAGATATTGGAGATTGTCCATGGCTAAGCACCGCCGTCAGTCCGTGACTGCAAAGCGCAGCATCGCTACCGCCTCCGCGATCGTCGCGGGCGCAACCCTTTTCGTACCGGCTAACGCAAACGCGGCTCAGGTGACCGTCCCGAACTCCGGTTTCTCAACCGAGGTCCCGGGCATTGAGAACGTTCCGGGTATCGCCAACGTCCCGGGCATTGATCAGTGGATTCCGTCCCTCGCCGGCAAGGCCGACAGTAACGCGGACGTCCGTGCCGCTATTGCCGCAGTGAAGAACGTTCCGGGTGTCAACAACGTCCCGGGCTTCAGCCAGTGGATTGCCGGCGTTGAGGCTAAGTACGCTCCGGCACCGGCTAAGACCGAGTACCGTGCTGCGACCAAGGCTGCCGCTCCGGTGCCGGCCCCGAAGCAGTCGCAGGGCGACCGCATCGTGTCCATCGCCAAGTCTAAGATCGGCTCCCCGTACGTCTACGGTGCAGCTGGCCCGAACGCCTTCGACTGCTCCGGTTTCACCTCCTGGGTCTACGCCCAGGCTGGCAAGCAGATCCCGCGTACCTCCGGTGCGCAGGCTTCCGCCGGAAAGCAGGTCGCCATCTCCGATCTGCAGCCGGGCGACGTCGTTGTCTACTACAGCGGCGCATCGCACGTTGCCATCTACGCCGGCAACGGCCAGATCATCGACGCCCTGAACTCCGGCACCCCGGTGGGCTACCGCCCGCTGAACTACATGCCGATCCACTCGGCTGTCCGCTTCTAAGCGTCGGCGCCGCCGCGGCGCTATCTGCCGGCCGCAGTCCCTTGTTTCTCAACTGGGGAACTGCGGCCGTTTTCATCTTTTCACTCTTGTCACAGCGTTATCACCTGGGAAAATAAGTGGTCTCGGAGTTTGACCGGGGAGCTTCGGGCGATTAACTTTGTTACAAGTTTGTAATCCTCAACTCTCGCTGCTGCCTCGGAGATCGGGGCGCTTCTGTGTTTTTGGAATCGAGGTTCCCAATGGGTAAGCACCGCGCTTCTTCCCGTCTTTCCTTTACTCGCGCATTCCAAGCCGCCGGCTTGGCCGCGGCGATGCTGGCCGTCGGCACCGTCACTCCTGCGCAGGCGGATGAGGTCGACGAGCTGATCAAGCAGCTCAGTGACACGTCCGAGAAGGCCACCGCGAAGTCGGAGGAGGTCAAGCAGATCGAGGACGATATCGCCAAGGGGGAGCGCGAGGTCGCGGCTCTAAAGAAAACGGCGGACAATGCTCAACGTGACGCCCGCAAGGCGTCGACGGCGCAGAACGGTGCGCAGGGCGATGTGGATGAGCACGCACGCGCGCAGTACCGCAATCTCTCCAGCGACGCGAACGTCAACGCACTCGAGTCCGCCAACCCGCAGGAGGCGATCGACCGTGCGGCGTACCTGGGCTCTTTGTCGCGTTCCGCTCAGCGCACTCTCGACGAGTCCCAGAAGCTGAACCGCGAGGCCGCTCAGCGTGCCACGGACGCGAATATCGCAGTCGCGGTGGCGAACTACCGCCAGGCTGAGCTCGAGGGCAAGCGCAAGAGGCTGGACAACGAGCGCAAAGAGCTCGAGGAGCAGATGAAGAATGTGGAGAAGCGTGTCGACGCGTTCACTCCCGAACAGCGTTCCCGCTGGGAGTCGAAGAACGGCCCGGTTTCGCTGAACGTGCCGCCGTCAGCGAACGCCAACGGTGTCGTCGGTGCCGCGCTGTCCAAGATCGGCTCCCCGTACGGTTGGGGCGCTGCCGGCCCTGACCAGTTTGACTGCTCCGGCCTGATGTTCTGGGCATATGCCCAGAACGGCAAATCGATCCCGCGCACTTCAAGCGCCCAGCTCGCCGGCGGCACCCCGGTGCCCCTCTCTGAGCTCCAGCCGGGCGACATCATCGGCTACTACCCGGGCGTGACCCACGTCGGGATGTACGTGGGTAACGGCCAGGTGGTTCACGCCTCCGACTACGGAATTCCGGTCCAGGTCGTTCCGATGAATTCGATGCCGGTGCAGGGCGCCGTCCGCTACTAGCGCCCGAGGCGTATGGCCACGCTCCTCGTCACGAATGATTTCCCGCCCACAATCGGCGGGATTCAGTCGTATTTGCGGGATTTCACCGACGAGCTTGTCCGTTTACGGGGTGCGGGTTCGCTCGTCGTTTTCGCATCCACGCAGGACGAGGAGGAGGAGGCGCTTTTCGACGCTTCATTGCCTTATCCCGTCCACCGTTGGCCCACTTCGATGATGCTGCCGACTCCGGCGACTGTGCGCCGCATGAGCGAGCTGATCCGCGAACACGGCATCACTACCGTCTGGTTCGGGGCGGCGGCGCCGCTTGCCGTGATGGGGCCGGCAGCCCGCAAGGCGGGGGCGCAGAGGATCGTGGCGACGACACATGGCCACGAAGTCGGCTGGTCGATGCTGCCCGGTGCCCGCCAGGTCCTGCGACGGATCGGGGATTCGGCCGACACTATCACGTATATTTCCGACTACACTTTGCGCCGTTTCCGGAGTGCTTTCGGTGATTCCCCCGATTTCGTGCCGCTGCCGTCCGGTGTGGACACGGAGTTCTTCCGCCCTGCGACTGCCGAACAACGTGCCGCCGCCCGGGCCCGCCACGGTTTCGGCGACGGTCCCCTGGTGGTGGTGGCGTCGCGCCTCGTACCCCGCAAAGGGCAGGACACACTGATTGGGTGCTGGCCAACTGTGCTCGAAGCAGTGCCGGGTGCACGTCTCGCTGTTGTGGGGGAGGGGCGCTACGGAAGAAAGCTGGAGCAGCTCGTGCAGCGCCGAGGAATGGAGGACTTCGTGACCTTTCTCGGCCGAGTGCGGCGGGAGGATATGCGCGATTTGGTCGCCGCCGCCGACATCGTGGCCATGCCTGCGCGCACCAGAGGCGGCGGATTGGACGTGGAAGGCCTCGGGATCGTGTATCTCGAAGCGCAGGCGTGCGGTGTTCCCGTTATCGCCGGAAACTCGGGCGGGGCGCCCGAGACTGTGACAGCGGAGTCGGGGATCGTTGTCGACGGGACAGATGCCAACGCTGTGGCCGGGGCGGTCATCGATCTCCTGCGCGACCCGGAGCGCAGAGCGGCGATGGGAGCCGCGGGCCGCGAGATGGTGGGGCGGCGCTTCTCCTGGCAGGTACTGGGGGCCCGCTTAGCCGGCCTGCTCCAGCCTGAGGCGGGTCCGGGCGGGGCGGGATAGATGAATATGGGGCTCGTCGCAGCGCGACTACAATGTTGACTCATGCCTACGCAAGACAGTGCCGTCCCGCTCACTATCGGGTTCGATATTGGTGGCACGAACACCCGCGCAGGAGTCGTGGACGCGTCGGGCGCAATCCTTGACATCGAGGCAACGCACACCCCTGAAGACGAGGACGGGCTCGTTCACGTGATCGTGGAACTCGTCGAAAAGCTGCGCCGCCGCCACGATATCTCGGCTGTCGGTGTCGCAGTCGCCGGATTCCTCGATCCGGCGTGCGAGGTGGTCCGTTTCGCACCGCACCTGCCGTGGAAGAACAACGAGCCGGTGCGCGGCATCTTGGAGAGGGAACTAGAGCTGCCCGTCCGGCTCGAGCACGACGCGAATTCCGCCGCGTGGGGGGAGTACCGCTTCGGCGCGGCACGGGACGCAGGCACGTGGGTGCTCTTCGCCGTGGGGACCGGAATCGGGGCCACCCTCATGCACAACGGGGAGATCTACCGCGGCTCCTTCGGCACGGCCCCTGAATTCGGCCACCTCACCGTCGTCCCCGGCGGACGCGCCTGCTCATGCGGCAAGAGGGGCTGCCTAGAGCGCTACGCTTCCGGCACCGCCCTCGTGGACACCGCTGTGGAGATCGCGGAACGCGGGGGGTTCGACGGCTGCGGGCTGTACCGCCGGGTCGTCGATAAGCGTGCCTCCGGCAACGACGTGGTGGCCGCGGCGCGTCACGGCGATGCGCTCGCGCTGGCAACGATGGATCATTTCGCGCAGTGGCTTGGCCAGGGCCTGTCGATCGTCTGCGACGTCCTTGACCCCGAGCTGATCGTCCTTGGCGGGGGAGTGAGCCAAGACGCGGACCTGTTCATGGATACCGCGCGTTCCGGTATGGAATCCGGCGTGGTCGGTTCCGGATACCGGCCAACTCCGCGTCTGGAAACCGCTGAGCTCGGCGCGCAGGCAGGTATGATTGGCGTTGCTAATTTGGCCCGAGACCTGGTTTAGGGGAGACATGAACAACAAGTGGTACGCGTTTTTCAAGCACGTCTTGATCGGGCCGTGGCTGCGGATCTGGAACCGGCCGGAGACAAAAGGCCTGGACAATATCCCGCCTGAGGGCACCCCTGCGCTCATGGTGTCCAACCACCAGGCTGTCATGGACTCCTTCTACTTCCCGCTCGTGTGCCCGCGCCAGCTCGTCCACCCGGCGAAGAAGGAGTACTTCACCGCTCCGGGCGTGGTCGGCCGCATCCAGAAATTCTTCTTCACCTCCGTCGGCCAGGTGCCGATCGACCGCCAGTCCAAGGACGCGGGCGCGCACCTGCTCGAGGTGACCAAAGAGGTCTTCGCCAACGGCGACCTGTTCTGCATCTACCCGGAGGGCACGCGTTCGCCCGACGGCCGCATTTATAAGGGCAAGACTGGGATGGCGCGCATCGCGATGGAAACGGGCGTGCCTTGCATTCCCGTCGCCATGATCGGCACCCGCGACGCCAATCCCATTGGTTCTTGGATTCCGCGTCCCGTGAAGGTCCGGGTGAATGTCGGCGAGCCCGTCGACCCCCACCAGTGGGCGAGCGACAACGGCTACGACCCGGATGATTCTGCCGTGTGGCGCCCGTTCACCGATTTCTTCATGGAGCGCCTCGTCGAGTTGTCCGGTTACGATTATGTCGACGCGTACGCCTCCGATGTGAAGAAATCCCTCGAGGCCGGCAACGGCTACCCGGAGGGCACGGAGCCTGACTGGCAGTACATGCAGTGAGGTACTTCTACGACACCGAATTCATCGAGGACGGCACAACGATCGAGCTGATCTCCATCGGCATCGTCGCCGAGGACGGCCGCGAATACTACGCCGTATCCACCGACTTCGATGCCTCGCGCGCGAACCCGTGGGTGCGGGAGAACGTGCTGGAGAAGTTGCCCAACCCGCAGCGCCCCGAATGGAAGTCCAAACAGAAGATCCGCGAAGAGGTCTTCGCGTTCCTCACCGCCGCCGGTTCCAAGCCCGAGCTGTGGGCCTGGGTCGGCGCGTACGACCATGTCGTGCTCGCGCAGCTGTGGGGCGATATGGCCAAGCTGCCGAAGGAAATGCCGCGTTACACGCGTGAGCTGCGCCAATACTGGGATATGGCGGGCCGCCCCACACTTCCTCCCGCACCCCAGGGCAACCACGACGCGCTTGTCGACGCCCGCCACAACCTCCTTAAATTCAGGATCTGCTCGCGTGCGCTTCCGCTTGATCGCCGGGGTCACGCGACTACGCGGCCGGAATAGCCCGAGCTCGTTTCGGCCTTCTGGCACTTAGCGGTGGTCAGACGTGCTACAAGTAAAGGGGTGAGTTGGACAGTAGACATCCCCAAAGAAGTATTGCCCGATCTGCCGCCGCTTCCCGGTGACATCAACGAGGCGTTCCAGGACGCCGTCTCCCGCGATGCGAAGCAGCAGCCCACCTGGGATGAAAACGCGTCCCTGTATGTGCGCAAGATCCTCGAGTCGGTCCCGCCGGTCGTGGTGGCGCCGGAGATTCACAGACTGAAGAAGCAGCTCGCCGACGTTGCCAACGGCGAGGCTTTCCTGCTTCAGGGCGGCGATTGCGCCGAGACTTTCGAGTCCAACACCGAGCCGCACATCCGCGCGAACATCAAGACCTTGCTGCAGATGGCGGTCGTGCTCACCTACGGTGCATCCACGCCGGTGGTGAAGCTGGCGCGCATCGCCGGCCAGTACGCGAAGCCGCGCTCTTCCGACCTGGATGAAAACGGCCTGCCGAATTACCGCGGCGACATCGTTAACGGTGTGGAGCCGACTGAGGAGTCTCGCCGACACGACCCGGCCCGCATGATCCGCGCCTACGCGAACTCTTCGGCCGCGATGAACCTGGTCCGTGCCCTGACCACGTCCGGTACCGCCGACCTGTACCGCGTCGAGGCGTGGAACCGCGAGTTCGTGGCTAACTCTGCCGCCGGTGCACGTTACGAGGCCCTGTCGCGCGAAATCACCCGTTCGCTGCACTTCATGGATGCCTGCGGCGTGAACGACCGTGAGCTGCGCACCTCCGAGATCTACGCCTCCCACGAGGCACTGCTGGTTGACTACGAGCGCGCTATGCTGCGCCTCGCGGAGAACGAGCACGGCGAGACCAAGCTTTACGATCTGTCCGCGCACCAGCTGTGGATCGGCGAGCGCACCCGCGGCCTGGAGGACTTCCACGTCAATTTCGCCGCGCTGATCGACAACCCGATCGGCATCAAGCTCGGGCCGACAGTCACCCCGGAAGAAGCTGTTGCCTACGCGGACAAGCTCGACCCGAACCGTGAACCGGGCCGGTTGACCATGGTGGCTCGCATGGGCCACGACAAGGTCCGCGATGTCCTGCCGGGCATCGTCGATGCCGTGGAGCGTTCCGGCCACAAGGTGGTCTGGCAGTCCGACCCGATGCACGGAAACACCTTCACCGCGTCGAACGGGTACAAGACCCGCCACTTCGACAAGATCATCGACGAGGTCCAAGGCTTCTTCGAGGTGCACCGCCACCTGGGCACACACCCAGGCGGCATCCACATCGAGCTGACCGGCGAGCACGTCACCGAGTGCCTCGGCGGTGCGCAGGACATCACCGATATCGATCTGCCGGGCCGCTACGAGTCCGCGTGCGACCCGCGTCTGAACACCGAGCAGGCTCTCGAGCTCGCGTTCTTGGTCGCGGAGATGCTCCGCAACTAGGCAGCGGCTTCCCCGTCCGCTCTACTCCGGCATCCGGAGGATTTCGGGGATCTCCCCGTAGGCGCCGGAGCCGAACCACCAGCCACCGACAGCGACAGCTGCGGTGGCTGCTGCTATGAGCAGCAGGACCACGACCATGGCCGCACTCGAGCGGTTCGTCTCCACTGGTGGTGGCTCTGGCTCCCGCCGTTCGATCTGCCGCTGCCTCCGTTCCAGCGGAGGCACGTGCGGCTCGTAGGGCGTGGGTGCGGGTGCGGGAGCAGGGGCCGCAAGCGGTGCCGGCGCGGGGACAGGCTCCGGGGCCGGGGCGAATACCTCCTCCGCGGGCTCGGGCTCGGGGTCGAGTGCCGGGGCAGGAGCGTCGATCTGCGTCACGCTCGTGGGAATGGCTGCCACCCGGTTCGCGGCTGACTGGGTGGGAATCGGGACTGTGAAGTCGGGAAGATCCAGTTCAGTTGCAACATCGTCCAGCGCTTCGAGGAACTCCTCCGCGTCCGCGAAGCGTCCGCGGGGATCGCGGGCGGTGGCGGTGGCGACGAGCTCGTCGAAAAGCTTCGGCACCCCCTGCATGCGTGACGACGGCGCCGGCACGTCGGAGCGCAGCCGCGCCATCGCGTGGGCGAGCGGGGTCTCCCCGTCGAAGGGGACTGTGCCGGTGAGAAGCTCGAAAAGAACGACACCGGCGGAGTACACATCGGAGGCCTGCGTGATCTCCGTGCCGTCGACCTGCTCAGGAGAGAGGTAGGCGACCGTGCCCACGATCTGATCGGTGGAATGCCGCGAGTCGCTCGCTGCGCGCACCAGGCCGAAATCTGCCAATTTCACTGCGCTGTCGCCGTTGATGAGGATGTTGTCCGGCTTGATGTCGCGGTGGACGAGCCCGCGCCGGTGCGCCACAGACAACCCGGTCAGCATCGCGCGCATGACCGCAGTGGCGGCGTGCGGCGGCATCGGACCGCGTTCCGCTAGAAGCTCCCGGAGCGTGCCGCCGGTGATGAGCTCCATGATGAGGAACACGTCCACGCCGTCGGCGCCGAAGTCGTACACGTTGACCAAGTTCGGATGGCTCAACTGCGCCATCGCGCGTGCCTCGCGGGCGAAGCGGTCGAGGAACAACTCGTCGTGGACATAACGCTCGTCCATGACTTTCGCCGCGACTTCGCGGTCCAGACGCGTGTCCAGGCAGCGGTACACGGTAGACATTCCGCCGCGGGCGATGGGGCGGTCGATGAGGTACCGGCCGTCCAGCACGTCGCCGGTTGCGAGGTGAGTCATGCCCACCAGTATGGTGCACGCGACGCACCGATCGGTAGCGGCCCGGCGGACAGTAGAGTGGGGGCGTGATTTTTTCAGAGCATGATCCCAACGCACACGACCTCGATGCCCTGCTGAGCGGTGAAACGCTTCTGTCTTTCCCGGATGTCGCAGACCGCCTCGGCGTCCCCGTGACGAAGGTCCACGACTACGTCAACGCCGGCAAGCTCGTGTCCTACAAGAAAGACGGCACGAAGCTGATTCCGGAGCTCATGCTCGACAACGGCACCGACCTGTCCAAATTCATCGCCGGCGCCATCACCGTGCTGCTCGACGGCGGCTTCAACCAAGACGAGATTCTCGCCTACCTGTTCACCGAGGACGAGAGTCTGCCGGGGCGGCCGATCGACGCGCTGCATGGCCACGGTGCGCGTGAAGTGATCAGGCGCGCTCAGGCCATGGCGTTTTAGACCGCGGCAAGACGCAGGACGCGGCGTACCAGCCGAGCACCAGCGTCACGAGCATCCACACTCCGTTGTAGAAGTTGTGGTTGCCGCTACCGCTGAACGCGAACGCCACAATGACGGATGCCCCCACAGTCAGGCGGATCAGCCACCTCGGTGGGCTGAACGTGCCCGCCACTGACAGCGCGGACGCGAAGTACCACGGCAGCGTCACCGCATTGCAGACGAACGCGACCATGTAGGCCAGCGCCATGCCCATGACGTTCCGGCGGTCGTTCTGGCGGAACGTCCACCAAACCAGCACGAGACCCGCCAGCATCAGCACCGACCCGACCGTGCGGGTGACGCCTAGGACGGTGTTATAGGGGAATTCTTCGTCGAAAAGCTGAATGAACGGCGTGACCGCCTCCGCCGCGAGTGTCGCCCCAGAGAGCGGGTTGACCACCTTGGAGTTGCCGGAAATTTCCTCCAGCCACCCCCAGGAGGTACCCGAACCCACGGTCACGGCAGCGACGGCGGCGACCGACACAGCCACCACCGAAGCACCGCCGGCGAGGAAGACTCCGACGCGGCGGGCAGGCCGTGACCCCTCCGGTGCGTAGTGGTGGAGCACCATCCACACGATGAACGGCAACGTGACCGCGGCCGTCGCCTTGAGTGAAACAGCGACACCGACGAGCACCGTTCCCAGCAGGAAGCGGCGCGACAGGCACGCCACTAGGCCGAGACTGACAAGACCGACCATCACCGACTCGTTGTGCATGCCGGCGACCATGTGGATGAGCATGACCGGATTAGCCACGCCCAACCACAAAGCGAGGGCGGGATCACCACCGAGGCGTTGCGCGATCCGGGGAATTGACCACGCGATGGCGGCGAAGCCGGCCAGAGAAATGAACTTGTAGCAGATGATCCCGGCCATGACGTTCTCGCCGACAAAGCTGGTGACCGCGTTTCCGATCCACAGGTGGAATGGGCCGTACGGGGTGGTGGTGTTGCGCCAGTCGTGGGAGACCTCCAGCAGGTACGGGCCGGGATTGACCGCGGCACCTTCGGAGTACGGGTCGAATCCGTCGCGCACCATCGCTCCCTGCATGAGGTAGGAGTACACGTCGCGCGACATCAGCGGAGCCGCCAGCAGCAGCGGGGCAGTCGCCGACCAGAGTGACGCACGAGCATAGCCCAGCCTGTCGCGCGGGCCGGTCTCACCGCGGCCGTCCACCACGTAGCGTCCCGCGCCAACCCAGCCGGCGACCAGGAGCAAAAGACCGGCGATGAGCGCGACGTCGAGCAGGCCGCGGGCATGCCCGTAGCTCAGGAATTCAAGGCCGAAATAGGCGAGTACGCCACCTCGGTTCCGCGTCGCGCCCGCTCCGAAGGAGCCCACCATGAGCAGCGCGGCACCAACGGCGCCAAGCCGCAGCGCGGTTGTCGGGGAAAGTCGTGCAGTCATCGGGCAGGTGCTTCTTATTTGCGGCGAGAGGTCGACTTGATCGCTAGAGCTGTCAGCGTCTCCACTGCCTCGTCAGTGATAGCGGCCTCCTCGAGGTGCTTCAGGCCCGACTCGGTGAGACGGGTGATGCGTTCCTCCGTGACGTCCACGGCGCCGGTGGACTCGATGATGCGCGCAAGTTCGGCGATGTCCGCTGGGTCCGTGGCGGAACCGATGCCGGCCCGCAGCTTCTCCGCCGCGGACGGGTCAGTGGCATCCGCCGCTTCAAGCGCCAGTGCGTAGAGCACCGTGCGCTTGCCCTCCCGCAGATCGTCGCCTGCCGGCTTGCCGGTGACCGCAGGGTCGCCGAACACACCCAGCAAATCATCCCGGAGCTGGAACGCAATGCCGATGTCGCGCCCGTAGCCGCGCAGGGCGTCAATCGTCCGCTCGTCGGCCCCCGCGATCGCAGCGCCGAGGTGCAGCGGACGCTCCACCGTGTACGCGGCCGTCTTGAAACGGTTGACCGAATCCGCCTGCTCGGCACTTTCGCTGCCGGAGGCTTCGAGCGCGATGTCGAGGATCTGCCCGCCAATGACCTCCGAGCGCATTCCGCGCCAGGGCTCGGCGGCGCGCTGGAGGGCCTCATCGCTCACACCGGAATAACGCCACATATCGTCAGCCCACGCGAGGGCAAGATCCCCGATGAGAATGGCGACATTCTCTCCGTAGATGTTCGAGTCTCCGTGCCAGCCGCGCTGCGCGTGCTTCGCGGCAATTGCCCGGTGCACAGTCGGCTTGCCGCGCCGGGTGTCGGAGGCATCGATGATGTCGTCGTGAATCAACGCGCACGCTTGGATCAGCTCGAGGGCGCTCACCGCGCGGAGGACAGCAACCGGATCTTCGTCCGTGTTTTTGGGATCGACCGTCGCAGCGTAGCCCACCCACCCGTACGTCGGACGGATTCGTTTGCCCCCGCCGAGCACGAAATCACGCAAGTGCCCGAGCGATTCTGCGACCGGTCCGCCGATTTCGGTGATGCGCGCCGCGTTGTCCGTGAAGAATCGCCGCAGTTCTTTCTCCACTTCCTGCGGGACATCAGTTACCGCAATGTGAGTCGTGCGCTCGCTCAAAGGTCGTGGCTCCTTCTAACCGCGGGGTGGACGAATACCGCTCACTCTACCGGGGCGGCTGAAGGCAGCGGCAATGTCCGGCCGAGCACGGCGAAGGGGCGTGGGTCGCCCGTGTATGTGAAGCCCCGGAGAATGTCTTTGAATCCGAGCGAGCGGTAGAGGCCGAAGGCGGCGTTGTTCTCTTGCGGAACTTCCGGCGTGGAGAGGAGGACGTACGGCTGCCGAGCTTGCTCCAGAAGCCGGTGGATGAGCGCGCGCCCGAGGCCACGGCACTGCATGCCGGGGGACACATGGACTTCGGCGAGCTCGAAATAGCTCTCCACTACTTCGAGCATGCGCGGTGTCATGGCGTGGTTTTCGACCAGTCCCCGGCGCAGCTGCTGATCCCACCACCGGCGCGTGGATCCGCGGAAGCCGTAAGCGATTCCCGCGAGTGCTCCGTTGTCGAAAGCGGCAGTGGCGGTGAAGTCGTGCTCCACGGAGTCGCGGCGCCACACAGCCACCCGCTCATCACGGATGCGCACGGGATAACGCATCGCCTCTATGTACAGGTCGACCAAGTCTGGGGCCATGGCGGAGAACTCGTGCGGGGATAGCTCGCGGATAGTAACGGACACGAACTCCATCGAACCACGAGCCGTGCGTAGCCGTTGCCGGTTCGGGTTATCCACAGGCTTCAAATTGAATCCATGCAGGATGGGAGGGACGAAGAGGGGCATTTCCGGCAATGGTTCGAAAATGTGTGCGAATCGCGTGATGCTGTGTCGGACCCGCTTTCTAATGTGAATTTCACAAAAGCAACCACGGCGGTGAGTTTCGAGCGAGGAGGATGACGTGTCCAGCGTGATTTCTGCAACGACCGGTGCTGTGTACGGGGCCACGCCCGCGCCATCGCGGCATGATGAGTTCCTTAGCTCGGCGCATGCGCATCTCAATGATGCGCACGATCAGCTCGCCGCGGGGACGCCGGACCTTGCCCTGGAAAGTGCCTACCGTGCCGCGCTGAGGACGGCGGGGGCGGCCGCCGCGCAGTCGCCGGTAGTGGCCAAGCGCAAGCGTCTCCCCACGAGTGCGTGGGACAAGTTGGCCCTGACCGGCCCGAGGGGAAAGTACTGGGCGGATACCTTTTCTGGTTTCTCGCGGCTGAGGGGGAGGGTTGCGTCCGGAATTGAACTCCGTCCCCGCCGCGAGGAAGCGGAGCGCCTGCTGGATCTCGCCTCTAGTTTTTACGGGGAGATCGCGGGGGAGGAAGACGGTATGACCGCTGCTTAGTCGTTTGGGGGCTGTCCTGCCCGGAAGCATGGGCGGTATGATGGAAGGAACTAAACAAGACGCTCAAGCGTTGTAGTTCAGAGAAGACAGCGACCAAATCAGGCTGGGAGTGAAAGTGGCTTTATCTGAGCAGGAACAGAAGTTGCTCCGCGAGATCGAGGAGTCGCTGATGGCCGATGACCCGAAATTCGGGTCGTCTGTGAGTTCCGTTTCCGATCGTGGATCGTCCGGCGGGGGGTTCCGCCCGACAATGCGGGCTGTGGCCCTGATCGTGCTCGGCCTTGTGCTGCTTATTTCCGGCGTGGCGTTGGCGGCGGAGAGCCTCTGGTTCGTTGCGCTGAGCATTCTCGGGTTTGTGGTCATGTTCATTGGCGGTGTTTGGGGCTTGCGTGCCCCGGCTGAGGATGTTGCGCCGAGGCGTGTGCAAAATGCCGGCCCGCAGTTGCGCCGTGACGGTGTCAGCTCGCGAATGGAAGATAATTTTCGCCGGCGCTTCGAAGGCCAGTAGGTCTCCGGGATCCACCGGCTTCTAGGCGGCTTCTTCTATCCCCCTCATGGAAACGTGAGGGGGATTTTCCGTGTGCCCACTTCGCCCCACCACGGGTCCCCACTTTCACCCACTGGAGCGGAAAGTTGCTCTAAGCTTCAGATTTTCCTGGGGAAATGGCGTCTCCATTCATGGTGGTGGAGTGACTCAAAGTGACCAGAATGCTCTTGTGGTGGTTTTGGGGCAGGATGCTGGACGTGGGGACGGGTGGGTCCGCCACGCGTGAATAGTGCTCTGAACTGTATATTTATGACACAAGAAAAGAATTTTGTGTTCCAATGTGGCGATTGTGGGGGAGAGTGGGTTAAAGTGGGGGACAGTGAAGGGCCGGTGTGACGATGCCGGGTCGGATCTGACAAAAATTCACAGCCGGAGTCGTCGAGCGAAGGAAGGTAGGGCGCCGGATGTTTCTGGGCACCTATACCCCCAAGCTGGACGACAAGGGGCGCCTGACGTTGCCCGCCAAGTTCCGCGAGGGGCTGGCGGACGGGCTGATGGTGACCAAGGGGCAGGACCACTCGTTGGCGGTCTATCCCCGCGAGGAATTCGCGGCTCGCGCACGTAAGGCGGCCGCGGTTTCCCGCACGAACCCGAAGGCGCGTGCCTTCATCCGAAACTTGGCGGCAAGTGCGGATGAACAGACGCTCGACGGTTCTGGTCGCATCACGTTGTCGCCGGCGCACCGTGATTACGCGAACCTTTCGAAGGAGTGCGTGGTCATCGGTTCAGTGGATTTCTTGGAAATTTGGGACGCCGAGTCCTGGCAGAAATACCAAGAAAATACCGAGGCCGCTTTCTCGGCGGCCGACGAGGACGACATTCTCTCGGGTCTGCTTTAAGCGGGCGGACGGAGAGCGTGCACGGACTCTGTTCGGGGCGCGAGTCGTTCTGGTGTACTTCCCCGATATCAGAATGACCGCCCCGAGCAGGGCCCTGCACGTTCCCCGTGGATACAAGTGCAGTCAGACAAAAACCGGACTTAATCCGGAACTAACCCAGACCTAAATCAAAGCACGACACATCAGGCGCAACCAAGGGGGGTGGACCAGGGTGGCACATCACACGTCGAAGGAATCCGACATGGATTTTGGCATCGATGCCAACCACGGCCACGTCCCGGTCATGCGCGACCGCATGGGGGATCTTCTACGCCCGGCGGTGGAGAAGTTCGCCGACGACGCCGTGATTGTCGACGGCACGTTGGGGGCTGGCGGGCACACGGAGTACTTCCTTTCTGAGTTCCCGCGCGTCACCGTAATTGGTATCGACCGTGACGCGGCGGCGCTGGAGAAAGCGACGCAGCGTCTGGAGCGGTTCGGCGGGAGGTTCGTCTCAGTGCGGGGCCGCTTCGACTGCCTGGCTGAAGAATTGCAAGCTAATGCGCACCCAGTGTTCGAGCGCGTCCGCGAAACAGGGTTGGCGGGCGCCTTTTTTGATCTCGGGGTGTCCTCGATGCAGCTTGACCAGGAGGAGCGCGGCTTTGCTTACCGCGTCGACGCGCCACTGGATATGCGCATGGATCCGAGCTCGGGCATGACTGCCGCGGATGTCCTGAACACCTACAGCCACGGGGACCTGGCTCGTGTGCTGAAGACCTACGGCGACGAGCGCTTCGCGGGAAAGATCGCCTCAGCTGTCCTCGCTGAGCGGGAGAAGGAGCCTTTCGACCGTTCCGGACGTTTGGTCGACCTGCTGTACAAGGTCATTCCGGCTGCTACTCGCCGCACCGGCGGACACCCGGCAAAGCGAACCTTCCAGGCGCTTCGCGTGGAAGTGAACCGGGAGCTCGAAGCCCTGGCGAATGTCATACCGATGGTGGCGGACGCTCTCGGACCAGGTGGCCGTGCTGTTTTCATGAGCTACCAGTCCCACGAGGACAAAATAGTCAAGCGTGCTTTCGCGGATATGACGGAATCGAAGACCCCGGCGGGGTTGCCGACGGAGCTGCCCGGTATGGAGGCCAAGTTCCGTCTTGTCACCCACGGAGCTGAGCAGGCTTCGGATGCGGAAATCGAACTGAACCGGAGAGCGGCCTCAGTGCGGGTCCGCGCCGTAGAGAAGCTGAACAACGAGCCTCCCGGGGGTGCGCGATGACCACCGTAGGGGCACCAGGAAACTCGACAAGACCGAGCAAACAAACACCGAATTCACGCAGAGAACAGCCACTAGCGAAGGGGAGCACGACAATGGGAGCAAGCCGAGACCTCACTGCCGGGACCACTGCTGGCGGCTCGACTGCGCTACTGGAGCGCACCCCGCAGCGGACCACCCGTCACGGTGAGCGCACGCGTACCGCACCGGCCCCTTCGGGGCTGAAGCCGCGGATCGCGCCGCATGTCCCGCGCGGCCCGCGCCGACTGGGCTCTAAGCAGGTTGTTTCTGTGCGCGGCCGCCGCGTCAACACCACGGATGCGAAGAGAAAGTTCTCCAAGCGGTCGTTGATGGCCCTGCCTCTGCTCATCCTGGGCATTTTCGGTGCCATGCTCCTATCGGCGCTGTCGACGCAACAGACCTTCACTATTGAGCAGCTGCAGGGCCAGGAGCGCACTCTCAACAACGAGATTGAGACGCTCAACCGCAATGTCGAGGACAGCCGCGCGGCCGCGGAGGTTGCGGCGAAGGCTGATCAGGCCGGCATGGTGGTTCCGGTTCAGCCGGGCATCATCAACGTCGATGCTGAAGGTAAGGCCAACGAAACGCGCGAGGCGGACCCGGCTAAGACGATCCGCGTGGTCGATGTCAACGAGGAGACCATCCGCACGGATCAGGCCACCAGTGACAGTGAAGCCACACGCGATATTGCGGACAACCTTTCCGCGCTGCCGCAGGCGAGCCTTCCCGCCGGCCGCGAGGCATCCCCGTCGCTTCCTGATGCCGGCCGTTCTTCCCGCACGTCTGCCGGCGATGCCGCGCCGGCACCGGCGGCTCCACAGGCTGCGGGCGACGCGTCGCAGGCACCGCAAGCACCGGCAGCTCCGGCTGGCCCCGAAGCACCTCTTCCGGCTCTCCCGGGTGGCCTGTAAGCCACCATTAAGTTCCCGTTTCTTGTGTGGCGGTCATAACCCCGCCCCGTGATCGGGGCAAGATGAAGGCATTGACTGGGCGCCACGGCACAAGAAGAGAAGGTGTGACTACGACGTGAGCAGAATGGACCCGCGGAAGCGGCAGGCGCGGGCGGTGCCCGCGCAAAAAGTCGTCACTGCCAGCCGCATGCGCATTCTCACCGCATTCTTCCTCGTGGTCGCCCTCGTTTTGATTGGCCGTTTGGCTTGGGTGCAGCTGAAGTGGGGGCCGCAACTGCAAAGCGTCGCGGCGGAACAGCGCGAACGCGATTTTGAGGATCCGGCGCGCCGTGGCGCGGTCGTGGACCGCGAGGGGAACTACCTCGCCTACACAATGAAGGCTCGTTCCTTGACCGTTTCGCCAGTGACGCTCCGCCGGGAGCTCGGCGAGATCGCTCGCAACGAGATGTACGAAAACGGTGCGAGCAGGGCCGAGGCCGAGGCACAGGAAGGTGCGCGCGTCGAGGATGTCCTGCGCCAGATGGCTAACGAGATCCCGACGATGATCGGGGAGGACAACGTCCAGGATCCTGATGGTGGCAGTGGCAAAGACAGCGGCAAGGACAAGGGCGGGGAATCCGGCGACACCGAAAAATCGAAGGGCGAGAAGGATAAGCTCCCCACCCCCAGCGTGAACTCCAAGGACATTTTGGAGAAGCTCCATGCCGACACCGACTACGAGGTCCTCGTCCGCAACGTCGACCCGGACGTGGCGGCGAAGGTCGCCGAGAAATTCCACGGTGTCGCAGCGGACCGCCAGGACATTCGCGAGTACCCGAACGGGGCGATTGGCGAGAATATAGTTGGACGTGTGTCCATGGACGGGCAGGGCCAATTCGGCCTGGAGGCGTCGAGTGATTCGATCCTGACCGGCATCGATGGCCGGTCCACTGAGGATGTCTCCGCCAACGGCCAAGCGATTCCGGGAACATTGCGCGACGTGGTGCCCGTGGTGGACGGAGCACGCGTCGAGCTGACCGTCGACCTGGATCTCCAGGCCTACGTGCAGCAGCTGCTGGAACAGTCCAAGGCCAATGCGAAGGCGAAGGACGCTGAGGCTGTGGTGCTGGACGCCAAGACCGGCGAAGTGCTGGCGATGGCGAATACCAGCACGATCGACCCGAACGGCGACTTGGAACGCCAGCTGGAGTCGGGCCGCAGTTTCGAGAATCCGTCGATCTCCCACCCGTACGAGCCGGGCTCCGTGGCGAAAATCATCACTGCGACGGCCGCGATCGAAGAGGGGCTGACCACTCCGGACGAGGTCCACCAGGTGCCGGGCACGATCGAGATGTCCGGCGTGACAGTTGCGGATGCGTGGCAGCACGATGTCGCGCCGTACACCACCGCGGGCATCTTCGGTAAGTCTTCCAACGTGGGCACGCTGATGCTCGCCCAGAAGGTGGGCGAGGAGCGTTTCGACGACTACCTCCATCGCTTCGGCGTCGGTCAGGCCACCGGCGTGGAGCTGCCGAACGAGTCTTCCGGGCTTGTTCCGGACCGCGAACAGTGGTCCGGCGGCACCTTTGCCAACCTTCCGATCGGTCAGGGCATGTCCGTGACGACGCTGCAGTTGGCCAGCATCTATCAGGCGCTCGCGAACGACGGGGAGCGTATTGAACCCCGCGTGGTCAAGAGCGTCACTCAACCCTCCGGCGAGGAAATCCCACAGGATGACCCGCGCCGCACCCGGGTTGTCAGCGAGAAGACCGCGAAGACCGTTGTCGACATGTTCCGCGCCCCGTTCCAGGAGGACCCGAACGGGGTCAACAGCGGTACAGCCCAGGGCAACGCCATCCCCGGTTATCAGCTGTCCGGTAAGACGGGCACTGCGCAGAAGGTCAATCCGGATACCGGCGCGTACTCCAACTCGGATTATTGGATCACCTTCGCCGGTGTGGCTCCCGCGGACGATCCGCGTTTCGTGGTGGCGGTCATGCTGGATGATCCGGAGCGCGGGCCACTCGAAGGAGGCGGTGGCGGCCAGTCGTCGGCACCGATCTTCACCGAGATCGCCAACTGGCTGATCAACCGAGAGAATATCCCTCAGAGTCCGGATCCGGGCGAACCGATGGTCCTGCAGGCCCAGTAGAGAAAGCGAGGAGTGGTCATGAACGACAACAACGAGAACTTGGCGGCCGCCGTCGCACTCGACACAGTGGCGGCGCTCGCCGAGGCGCGCGTGGAGAACGCGCCGGCCGGCACGCTGACGGTCACCGGTATCAGCCTCGATTCGAACGCGGTCGAAGCAGGTTCCGTCTTCGCGGCGCTGCCCGGCACACGGGTGCACGGCGCGACTTACGCGGCTGGTTCGAAGGCAGCTGCCGTTCTCACGGATGAACCGGGGTGGGAGATTCTCTCCGCGGCAGGGGAGACACGCCCGGTCCTCGTCGTCGACGATGTCCGTGCGGTGCTGGGGCCCGTCTCCTCCGAGATTTACGGCAACCCGTCGGAGAAGCTCACAGTGATCGGCGTGACGGGCACTTCGGGCAAGACCACGACGACGTACATGCTTGAGGCCGGTCTCACCGCGGCCGGCTGCGCTGTCGGCCTCATCGGCACGACGGGCACCCGCATCAAGGGCGAAGATGTGCCGACATCGCTCACGACCCCGGAAGCGCCGAAGCTGCAGGAGCTCTTCGCTCTCATGGCTAGCCGCGGGGTGACCCATGTCGTTATGGAGGTCTCTTCCCACGCGCTTGTCCTCGGCCGCGTCACCGGCACGCGATTCGCCATCGCCGGTTTCACAAATCTTTCCCAGGACCACCTGGATTTCCATCCGACAATGGAGGAGTACTTCGACGCGAAGGCGATGCTTTTCGACGCAGCCTCGCCCGTCGCCGCTGGCACGTCGGTCGTCTGCGTAGACGACGAGTGGGGCCGCCAGATGGCCCGCCGGGCGGCCACCGGTGGGGAAGGCCGGAGAGTCATCACCGTGGGCACCCGCGGCCAGGCAGACGTCGACTGCGCGGCGGAGCTCAACAGCACGACGGACAGCGGCGCCCAGGACATCACGGTGCGGCTCGGCGGTTCGGCAATCTCCGCCCGCCTGCCGCTGCCGGGGGCCTTCAATGTGGCGAACGCGGCGCTGGCAACGGCTATCGCGGATGCCGCAGGCATTGACGCAGAGACGTTCTTGCAGGGCCTGAGCGGGGCAGCGGTGCCCGGCCGGATGGAGCGCATCGATGCCGGCCAGGAATTCGTCGCCGTTGTCGATTACGCCCACAAACCCGCGGCGATCGCGGCAGCGCTGGAATCCCTGCGCGAACAGGTCGACGGCCGGGTCGGCATCGTCGTCGGCGCAGGCGGCGACCGAGACCAATCGAAACGGTCCATCATGGGCGCCGAATCGGCGCGCCGCGCAGACTTGGTCATCGTCACCGACGACAACCCACGCACGGAAGATCCAGCGGCGATCCGCGCCGCGGTCCGCAGTGGCGCCGAAGATGCCGCGGCTGAGCGCGGAAACGTGGAGATCCGAGAGAGCGATTCGCGCGCGGACGCCATCAAGCAGCTCGTGGCGTGGGCAGAGCCCGGTGACGCGGTTATCGTCGTGGGTAAAGGCCACGAAGTGGGCCAAATCATCGGCGAGACCACTTTCCATTTCGACGACCGCGAAGAAGTGCGCGAAGCGCTGGCGGAAGCCGGATTCGGCACCGCACGCGGTACCCAGGGCACAGCTAAGGAGGACCAGGCATGATTCCGATGACACTGGCGGAGATCGCGCAGGTCACCGGTGGCACGCTGAGCGAATCTGCCGACGCTGATGCGACGGTGACGAGCTACGTCGAGTTCGACTCGCGGAAAATCACCGCCGGCGGCCTGTTCGTCGCGCTGCCCGGCAGCAACGTCGACGGGCACGATTTCGCCGAATCCGCCATTGCGCGCGGAGCGGTTGGCGCGCTGGTCGCCCGCGAGGTCGGCGTGCCGGCAGTCATTCTTCCCCCGGTCGAAGAGATCGAGGGCGACAACTCTGACCTCGCCGCGGGCGACCCGGACGGCTCTGCCCGTGCCGTCGTCGCCGGAATGGCGAAACTGGCGGCGCATGTGGCACGGACACTCGTCGATACGCACGGCCTGCGCATCACGGGCGTGACTGGGTCCGCCGGCAAGACGTCGACGAAGGACCTCATCGCGAATGTTCTCGGGCGCGGCGGCGAGACCGTCGCTCCGCCAGGATCTTTCAACAACGAGATCGGCCTGCCGTACACAGTGCTGCGCTGCACCGAAGACACAGACTTCCTGGTCGCGGAGATGTCCGCCCGCAATATCGGGCACATCGCCCAGCTGGCCAACATCGCCCCGCCGCACATCGGCGTGGTGCTCAACGTCGGCAGCGCCCATCTCGGTGAATTCGGCTCGCGCGAGAATATCGCCCAGGCGAAGGGCGAGCTGGTTGAAGCCCTCCCGGCTGACGGCGTGGCCATCCTCAACGCCGACGACGACCTGGTCGCCGGCATGGCGCCGCGCACAAAGGGGCGCGTCGTGCGCTTCTCCGCGAAAGAGGGCGGAGGCGAGTACTTCGCCACAGGCATCGAGCTTGACGACGTCGCCCGGGCCACTTTCACCATGCATTCCCCCGCAGGCGACCCGCAGCGGGTGAGCCTGAAAGTCTTCGGCGCGCACCAGGTGTCGAATGCTCTGGCGGCGGCTGCTGTAGGCATCGAGGCAGGACTCGATGCGGCGACTGTGGCGGACGCTTTGTCGAACGCGCACAGCGTTTCGGTCAACCGCATGGACGTGAACACCCGCGCCGACGGCCTGACGGTGATCAACGACGCCTACAACGCCAACCCGGACTCCATGCGCGCCGGCATCGCGGCACTCGGTTTCACAGCCGCCGCGCGCCCAGGTGTGCGGTCAATCGCCGTGCTCGGCGAGATGGGGGAGCTCGGCTCCGACTCCGTCGAAGCGCACCGGGCACTCGGCGACGAGCTGGCGCGTTACCGCGTCACGCACCTCGTTGTGGTGGGGGACAGCGAGGAGACCCGCGTGCTGGCGGAACGCGCCGCTGAGCGCGGGATCGCCACCCACACCGCAGACGGCGTCGACAATGCCGCGGACATCGTCGGCGAGATTGTGCGCACCGCCCCGCCTGGGGAGGAGAATTGGCGCAGCCGTGCAGACCGCGACGTGGTGCTCGTCAAGGCATCGAACGCGGTCGGGCTGTGGCGGGTGGCCGAGACGCTGCTCGCCGCCGCGCCCCCGAACCCCCATCCCACGCAGACGAACCAGGAAGGCCCGAGGTAGCCCAGCATGACGCAGATCATTATGGCGGGAGCGATCAGCTTCCTCGTCGCCATCTTCACCACGCCCCTCCTCATCCGCTACTTCACGACTGCAGGCAAGGGGCAGGAGATCCGCGAGGACGGCCCGGCGTCGCATATTCGTAAGCGCGGCACGCCCACCATGGGCGGCATCGCCATCCTGCTGGGCATTCTCGTCGCCTATCTGGTCGTGGGTTTCTGGGGCATGGCTACCGGCCACGGCGGCTTCACCGCCTCCGGACTGCTCGTTCTGGGGCTGACGATGTGCCTGGGCCTGCTCGGTTTCGCCGACGACGGGTTGAAGCTCTTCTTCAACCGCAACTTGGGCCTGAACAAGACCGCGAAGCTTGTCGGCCAGCTCGCTGTCTCGCTGATTTTCGGCTTCCTGCTCCTGCAGTTCCCCAACGAGCGCACGGGGCTCACGCCGGGCTCGACTCACCTGAGCTTCATCCGCGACATCGAGACGTTCGACGCCGCCGCGGGCGGAGTCGTGCTGGGCACCATCTGCTTCCTCGTCTTCGTGTACTTCATCATCGCCGCGTGGTCCAACGCGGTGAACCTGACCGACGGCTTGGATGGCCTCGCCGCCGGCTCCACCGCGCTGGTGATGTTCGGCTACACCTTGATCACGTTCTGGCAGTTCCGCAATTCCTGTGCGCAGGCGCCGGGCGCGGGCTGCTATGACGTGCGCGACCCGCTCGATCTGGCTGTGCTGTGCTCCGCCGGTCTCGGCGCGTGCATCGGCTTTTTGTGGTGGAATGCCGCTCCGGCGAAGATCTTCATGGGAGACACAGGCTCCCTCGCGCTCGGAGGCCTGGTCGCCGGTGTCTCCATTTCCAGCCGCACCGAGGTGCTCATGGTCGTTATCGGAGCACTCTTCGTGATGGAGGCCGCATCCGTGGTCATCCAGGTCGCAGTGTTCAAGACGACCGGCAAGCGCGTATTCCGCATGGCGCCGTTCCACCACCACTTCGAGAACGGCGGCTGGGCTGAGACCACTGTGGTCGTCCGCTTCTGGGTCATCTGCGCGATCTCGGTCGTGCTGGGCCTGGCCATCTTCTACGCAGAATGGCTCTCCACCGCCGGGGTGAGCCTGTCATGACGGAGCAGCTGACATCTGCTGGTTCACCTGTGCTTCCTCTCTCCGGTCCCGTGCTCGTCGCGGGTGCCGGTGTCTCCGGTCTGGGGGCCGCCAAACTTCTGGCGCAGACAGACCTGGAATTCGCCGTCGCCGACGACAACGCCGAGAAGCTCGCTGTCGTTGAGCAGGCCGCCGGTCCCCGCTACCGCGGCGGCCTGTCGACGGTGGCTGCGGCGCAGTCGGCCGGCGACTATCCGGTTGTGGTGACTTCGCCGGGATGGCGGCCGGATTCCCCGTTGCTCGCCGCGGCAAGCGACGCGGGCTGCGAGGTGATCGGCGATGTGGAATTGTGCTACCGCCTCGACCGCGCTGGGGTCTTCGGCCCGCCGCGCGATTGGCTGGTGGTCACCGGCACGAACGGCAAGACCACGACGACCGGCATGCTCGCCGCAGTGATGCAGGAGGGCAGCGCCTACACCGGCAAGCGTGCAGCCGCGTGCGGCAATATCGGTGTCTCTGTAGCAGACGCCCTGACCGCCCCGCAGCGCATCGACGTGCTCGTCGCGGAGCTTTCCAGCTTTCAGCTGCACTGGTCGGAAGAACTGACCCCGAACGCGGGCGTGCTGCTCAATCTCGCTGAGGACCACATCGACTGGCACGGCTCCTTCGATGCGTACGCCTCGGCGAAAGCCAAAGTCTTCTCCAGCTCCGTGGCCGTGGCCGGTGTCGACGACACCCACGTCCGCGAGTACGCCCGCCGCTCTGGCCGTGGAACCGTTATCGGGTTCACGGCCGGTGAGCCGGACGCCGGCCAGGTCGGTGTCGTCGACGGGATGATCGTCAGCCGGATCGGTGATCAAGCGGAGCCGGTGAAGATCACCTCCATCGTCGGCATCGAGCCGGCTGGGCAGGCGGGTGTGCTCGACGCGCTCGCAGCCACTGCCGTGGCTGTCACGCAGGGTGTCTCGCCCGCGCACATCGACCAGGCGCTGCACACCTACCGGGTTTCCGGACACCGCGGTGCCGTTGTCCACGAGGCGGGCGGAGTGCGCTGGGTGGATAACTCCAAGGCCACCAACCCGCACGCGGCGGATTCCGCGCTGCGCGGGGCGGGCCAGGGGCGCATTGTCTGGGTCGCGGGAGGGCAGCTCAAAGGCGCCGAGGTCGACGAGCTCGTCGCGGAGCACGCCCACCGTTTCCGGGCGGTCGCCCTGCTGGGGGTGGACAGGGAAAAGATCGCGCGCGCCGTCGATAAGCATGCCCCCGGATGCCAAGTCTTCCTGACGGAGAGCACCGACCCGCACGACGCGATGGCCGCTGCCGTCGAGTTCGCCGCGCAGCATGCACAACCGGGCGATGCGGTGATCCTCGCACCAGCTGCCGCGAGCCTGGACATGTACTCAGGAATGGCTGAGCGGGGAAATATCTTCGCTGAATCCGCGCGCGCCCTCGACGGAAAACACGACGCTTAAGGCAGTGTGAAACACGATGACCACAGCAGCTCAGCGCCGACCACGGCCACAACAGCCCCGTAAGCCGCACGCGAAGAACTCGCCGCGGCCCGCGCAGCCGCGCCAGCGGACCTCGGGCCAGTACTCCTCCGGGATGGCTCGGGCACTGGCGCGCATGAACGCGTGGATGGATGCCCGGCCGCTGCTGGACTACACGATGGTGCGCACCATCGTGCTGGTGCTCGCCGGGCTCGGCGTGGTCATGGTGACCAGCTCCTCGATGACCTGGTCCGTATTGAACGACTCCTCGGTGTGGGCTCAGCCGCTCAAGCAGGTCATCGTGGTCGCGATGGGTCTGTTCATGTTCTGGCTCGCGCTCCAGATACCCCCTGAGCGGGTGCGCAACATCGCTCTGATCCTGATGGTGATCGCGATCCTTTTGCTCATCGCGGTGCTCATTCCCGGTGTCGGCACAGGCCGTGAGGAAGTGGGCTCCCAGTCATGGATCTACGTGGCCGGCTTCCAGCTGCAGCCGTCTGAGGTGGCCAGGGTGGCCATCTGTGTGTGGGGTGCGTCGATCCTGGCGAACAAGGACCCGCGCCGCATGTTCGAAATGACTAACGGTTACGTGCCGTTCGCCGTTGTCGCCGTACTCTGCATCCTGTTGATCGGAGCACAGGGGGACTTGGGCATGGCTGTGTCCTTCTCCATCGTCGTCGCCTTCATTCTTATCTTCGCGGGAATTTCCTGGAAACTCATCGGCGTGGTCGCCGGCTTCGGTCTCCTGCTGTTTGCGGGCGTGATGGCGGCCGGCGGCTACCGTTCCCAGCGCTTCCATGTTTATTTCGATGCGCTTTTCGGCCGCTTCGAGGACACCCGCGGCGTGGCGTTCCAGTCCTACCAGGGCTTCCTCTCCCTGGCGGACGGCTCCTTGTTCGGTGTCGGCCTTGGCCAGTCCCGCGCCAAGTGGTTCTACCTGCCGGAGGCGAAGAACGACTTCATTTTCGCTGTCATCGGCGAGGAGCTCGGCCTGTGGGGCGGCGCGTTGGTTGTCATTTTGTTCACCATGCTGCTGTTCTTCGGCCTGCGCACCGCGCGACTCGCGGCGAACCAGTACCAGGCGCTGCTGGCAGCGTCGATCACCACCGGAATCGTGTCCCAGGCATTCATCAACATCGGCTACGTCATCGGCCTGCTACCGGTCACCGGTATCCAGCTGCCCATGATTTCCGCCGGCGGCACCTCCGCCGTGATCACCCTCGGGGCGATGGGCATGGTCGCCTCCGTGGCACGCCACGAACCGGGCGCGGTGTCCGCGATGCAGAATTACGGCCGTCCGATGTTCGACCGCATGTTCTTCCTTCGCGAGCCGAGTGCGAGCGAACCGCGCCCCCGCACCGGCCGCTCGGCGAAGAAGGAGCAGGCGACGCGTTACGGGACTCCCGTCACGGCACGCCGCAGCCCGGTGCCGGAATCGAACACGAACGGCCCGGCGAAAGCACCCGAGCGCGCACAGGCACGCGGCCGGGGCCGAGCGAAGGTCCAGCCCCGCGGGGTGGCGCGCGGATCTGGCCGCAGTGGGGCACGCACCAGCGCCCGGCCCATAGAGCGGACGCGATACGATAACGCACGCGCGAACAGGGATCCCCGGAACCACCGGAACAACGACACCCGCCGCGCCGGATAGAAAAGGCGGTTGATTCACCCGTGACAGCACGCATCGTGGTGGCCGGCGGAGGCACTGCCGGCCATATCGAACCGGCGCTGGCCGTGGCGGAAGTCTTGCGCGACTCCCACGGCGCAGACGTTACTGCGCTCGGCACCGAGAAAGGCCTGGAGACAACGATCGTTCCGGCCCGCGGCTTCCCACTCGAGCTCATCGAGCCAGTGCCCATCCCGCGCAAGAAGCCGTTGAAGTTGCTCGGTGTCCCAGCGAAACTGGCGCGTTCTGTGCGTCAGACCCGCGCGGTGCTGAAGAAGACGGCCGCGGATGCGGTCTTCGGCACCGGGGGATATGTGTCCGCCTCGGCCTACCTGGCGGCGAAGTCACTCGGGATCCCGTTCTACGTGCTGGAAACCAACGCTTTGGCCGGCATGGCCAACAAACTCGGAGTGAAGCTGGGAGGCACCGGATTCAACGCGGTGCCCAATTCCGGTATGCCGGGTGAGGTTCTGGGGATCCCGGTGCGCCCCGGCGTCGGCGTGGACGATGACGGTGTGAAGGCCGCACGCGGCTACAAGACGTGGAATTTGGACCCGGACCGCCCGACGGTACTTGTCACCGGCGGGTCCCAGGGTGCGCGCAGCATCAACACGGCACTGGAAGGTGCTGTCGACCATTTGACGGCCGCGGGCTACCAGGTCCTGCATGCGTACGGACGCAAGAACGACGCCCCGGCCAAGCGCGAGCACTACACCGCCGTTCCTTATATCGACGACATGGAAGCCGCGTATGCCGTGGCGGACGTGGTGGTGTGCCGCTCTGGCGCCATGACCGTGGCGGAGAATTCTGCGGCGGGCGTGCCGGCGATCTACATTCCGCTGCCGCACGGCAACGGCGAGCAAGGCTTAAACTCGGCCCACCTGGTGGACAAAGGTGCCGCGGTGCGTATCGACGACGCCGCGTTGACTCCCGATGCCCTCGTCGAGGCGGTCACCGGAATTCTCGGCTCGGACGGATCCGCCGCCGACATGCGCGCGGCGCTGGCCGGATCCGGTGCGGGCAACGCCGCGGAGGAAATCGCGCGGCGCATCATTGGCGAAAGGACATCATGACTTCTGCGGCACCCATCGACCTCTCCCGTGTCCACCTGATCGGCATTGGCGGCTCGGGAATGTCCGGCGTCGCCCGGATCCTGCTGGACCGCGGTGCTGTGGTCACCGGTTCCGACGTGAAGGATTCCCGTCCGGTGCGCGCTCTGCACAGCCAGGGCGCGGTGATCGCGGTCGGCCACGCGGCCGAGAACCTCGATCTCGCCGGCGAGCCGCCCACCGTGGTGGTGACGAGCTTCGCCGCGATCCCGAAAGACAATCCCGAGCTCGTCGCCGCCGCTGAGCGCGGCATCCCGGTCATCCGCCGCTCGGATCTGCTTGGCGAGCTGATGGAGGGCTACACCCAGGTCCTGTTCGCGGGCACGCACGGCAAGACCTCGACCACGTCCATGGCAGTCGTCGCTCTGCAGGCCGCGGGGGAGGACCCCTCCTTCGCCATCGGTGGGCAGCTCAACCGGGCGGGCACGAACGCGCACCACGGCAGCGGCCACATCTTCGTCGCCGAGGCTGACGAGTCCGATGCGTCGCTTCTGCGCTACAGCCCGACCGTCGCGGTGATCACCAACATCGAGCCGGACCACCTCGACTACTTCGGCAGCGCCGAGAGCTACTACCAAGTCTTCGACGAATTCGCCGACCGCGTCACCGGGGACGGCACGCTCGTTGTGTGCCTCGACGACGAGGCATCCGTAAGCTGCGGAATCCGCGCGGCTGAGCGCGGCGTCAACGTGCTGGGCTACGGCACCGCCGAGGCGGCTGCACGCCACCCGGAGATTCCCGCCGGTGGCGTGGTCACCGAAGAATCGGTCGAGGGCCATGTCACCGAGATCGCCGTGGAGCTGAACGTCGCCGGCCACGAGGGCACAGTGGCGTACCACCTGTCGGTTCCGGGGCGCCACATGGTGCTCAACTCCGCCGCCGCACTCGTGTCGAGCGCTGTCGCCGGCGCGGACCCGCGCAAGCTTGCTGACGGCCTGAGCGGTTTCACCGGCGTGCGCCGCCGCTTCGAGTTGCGCGGAGAGATCACGGCGGGGGAGCAGAAGGGCACGCGCGTCTACGACGACTACGCCCACCACCCGACGGAGGTCCACGCGGTGCTTTCCGCCGCGCGCGGCAAGGTCGAGTCCGAGGGTAACGGTGCTCGCGTCGTCGTCTGTTTCCAGCCGCACCTGTACTCGCGCACCCAGGCATTCTCGGAGGAATTCGCCGACGCGCTTTCGCTTGCCGACGCCGCCGTGGTTCTCGACATCTTCGGTGCCCGCGAAACGCCCGTTGAAGGCGTGGATTCGCGGATCATCACCCAGCACATCGCTGAGTCAACCGAGGTGGTCTACGAACCCGACTTCTCCCGCGCACCTGCGTCCGTCGCGGCCGTCACCCGCCCCGGCGACGTGGTGATCACCATGGGGGCTGGCACTGTCACCATGCTCGCGGACCCGATCCTCGATGAGCTGGCCGGCGCCGCTGCCAACACCGGGAAAGCGAACTAGCGCCATGTCCACTTCTATGACTCCATCTCCCAGCGACCAGCCGGACCGGCCTGACCAGCCAGAACAGCCTGACCGGGCCCGGCGCCCCATCCAGTCGGGAGATCTGGGAGAGAAACTCGACACGGGGTCAAGCACCCGCAAAGACCGCGGCCGCACGCGCGCCGCGCGTGGACGGCGTGCGTTGCCGTGGCGCCGGATCTTCGGCGGCGGCGCGATCGCGGTGCTGGTTCTGGCGGTGCTGTGGGCGGTGGTGTATTTCACGCCGTTATTCGCGGTGAAGAACGTCGAAGTGGAGGGAAGCGAGCACCTCGCGCCCGAGGACGTGATCTCTGCCGCCGGAGTTCCTGAAGGAACGCCGTTGGCGCAGGTGGATATGCGCCAGACCGCCTCCAATGTGGTCTCCTTGCCGTGGGTGAAATCGGCCACGGCATCGCGTTCCTGGCCATCCACAGTGATGCTGAAGGTGGAGGAGAACACCGCGGTGGCCTTCCTGAACGCCTCCGACGGCACGCACTTGATCGACCCCGAGGGCAAGGAATTCGCCGTGGACACCCCGCCGGAGGACACCGTTGAACTCACTGGGGCAGTCGACTCCGACGATGCGGTGCGCAAAGATGCCGTGGAGATCGCCGCGGCCCTCAGCGAAACGGGCCGCGGTGCCGTGAAGTCCATCGAGGCGAAATCCAAGTACGAATTCGTCCTGCACCTCAAAGACGACCGCACCATTATCTGGGGTGCGAGCGAGGACAACGGGAACAAGGCGCTCGCCGTGGACACCGTGCTGCAACGCGAGGGCCAGGAATTCAACGTGACCAATCCGCGCCAAGTCACCGTGAAATAGCGGGCGGGCGCGGTGGTGCCCCGACTGAGGGGTTCGTACTTTAGGTCCATGGGGCCGGAAAACCCCAGGTCATAAACCCTAAAGTAGAGGTTGAGGGTGCCGACACGCCGAAAAAATTCGCCGAAATGCCGCCGTAGTTGGTCATGATGGGAGGCGTCTCTGAATCACACGTCCCCGTTATTTGAAAGGCGAGCACACACCCATGACCTCACCTAGCAACTACCTCGCCATGATCCGCGTTGTCGGTGTCGGCGGCGGTGGTGTCAACGCAGTGAACCGCATGATCGAAGAGGGGCTGAAGGGTGTCGAGTTCGTCGCCATAAACACCGACTCCCAGGCACTCCTGTTCACCGACGCGGACACCAAGCTCGACATCGGCCGCGAGGCGACCCGCGGCCTTGGTGCCGGCGCTAACCCGGAGGTGGGCCGCACCTCTGCCGAGGACCACAAGCAGGAGATCGAGGAGTCCCTCAAGGGCTCCGACATGGTCTTCGTCACCGCCGGCGAGGGCGGCGGCACGGGTACGGGCGCGGCACCGGTCGTCGCCGGCATCGCCAAGAAGATGGGTGCCCTAACCATCGGCGTGGTCACCCGCCCGTTCTCCTTCGAGGGCAAGCGCCGTACCCGTCAGGCGCTCGAGGGTATCGACGCGCTGAAGGAAGTCTGCGACACCGTCATCGTTATCCCGAACGACCGTCTGCTGCAGCTCGGCGAGGCCGACCTGTCCATGATGGAAGCGTTCCGCGCCGCCGATGAGGTGCTCTACAACGGTGTCCAGGGCATCACCAACCTAATCACCATCCCGGGCATGATCAACGTCGACTTCGCCGATGTCCGCTCCGTCATGGCGGATGCGGGCTCCGCGCTCATGGGTGTGGGCTCGGCCCGCGGCGAGAACCGCGTCATGGCCGCCACCGAGCAGGCCATCAACTCCCCGCTGCTGGAGACCACCATGGAGGGCGCCAAGGGTGTGCTCATCTCCGTCGCCGGCGGTTCCGACCTCGGCCTGATGGAAGTCAACAACGCCGCCTCCATCGTGGAGGAGAAGGCCGACGAGGACGCGAACATCATCTTCGGCACCATCATCGACGACAACCTGGGCGACGAAGTCCGAGTGACCATCATTGCTACCGGCTTCGACGAGAAGGCCAACGCCCGTCCGCAGGCGCCCAGCCAGGATCAGGGACAGCAGGCGGCAGGCCAGGCTGAGGCCCAGCAGGTGCAGGTCGAGCCGGCCGCGGCAGCCGAAACCCCGACCCCGGCACCATCCTCCAGCTCCCTGTTCGAGCCGGTTGATCGTGAGGAGACCGCCCCCTCCGCGGCACCGGAGGAATACACCCCGCGCCACCGCTACGACGAGTCCCGCGGGGGTCTGTTCACGAACCAAGAGCGCGATCGTGAACGCGACTACCGCCCGTCCCGCCGTTACGAGGACGCGCCGCGCGGCGGCGATGACGACCTCGACGTCCCGGACTTCCTCCGGTAGTAGCCTTGGGTGTCATGATTGACACCACCGGCCGCCCCGTCCGCATGCTGTTCACCAGCCGTGCGGGCGGGGTTTCTGCATCCCCGTACGATTCATTCAACCTCGGCGGGCACGTCGGCGACGATCCGGACTCTGTCAGCGCTAACCGGCAGCGCCTTGCGGACATCGCCGGGCTCGACGCCGCGCGTTTCGTGTGGATGGAGCAGCTGCACACCAACAACGTCACCGTCGTCGACGGCCCGCAGGACGGGCCCGTCGAGGCAACGGACGCTGTGGTGACCACCACGGAAAGACTCGCTTTGTGCGTGCTCGTCGCCGACTGTGTTCCGGTGCTGCTCTCCGACCACAACGCTGGGGTCGTCGCCGCCGCCCACGCCGGCCGTCTCGGCGCGCGCAACGGCATCATCCCGAAGACCGTCGAGGTGATGCGCGGGCTCGGTGCGGAACCGGCGAACATCCAGGCGCTGCTCGGCCCAGCCGCGGCAGGGGAGTCCTACGAGGTGCCGCAGGAGATGGCCGACGATGTGGAAGCCCACCTCCCGGGATCCCGCGCGCGCACCAAGAAAGGCACGCCGGGCCTGGATATCCGCGCGGGCTTGGTGCGCCAGCTGCTCAGCCTCGGTGTGACCCACATCGATGCGGACCCGCGTGACACCGTGACCGACGCATCGTTCTTCTCCTACCGCCGGGAGAAGACCACCGGACGCCAAGCTGGAGTCGTCTGGCTGACAGGAAAGGGGAATGAGTAATGGATGCGCAGAGCGCGAAGAATCTGCCCGGGATGACCGACGAGCGCCGCGAGGAGATCGCCGGAAAGCTTGAGAAGCTGCGCGCCGATGTCCGCGCCGCGGAAAAGCGCGCGGGACGTGAACCCGGCAGTGTGTCCATCCTCCCGGTCACCAAGTTCCATCCGGCGGCGGATGCCGCGAGTCTTGCCGAGCTGGGGATCAGGCTCGTGGGTGAGAACCGCGAGCAGGAAGCGCGCGGCAAGGTCGAGGAACTGGCCGCGGCCGGGGTCGAGCTCGACTTCGCCATGATCGGGCAGATCCAGTCGAAGAAGGCCAATGCTGTGGCCCGGTGGGCCAGCGAGGTCCACTCGGTCGATTCGGTCAAGCTCGCCCACGGACTCGACCGCGGCATGGGGCTCGCCCTCGAGCGCGGCGACCGCACGGGTAGCACCTTGCCGTGCCTAGTCCAGCTGTCGTTCGACGGCGACGCGGCACGCGGTGGAGTCCCGCACGACGATGCGGAGGCAGTTGACGCAGTGGTGTCCGCAGTGGAGGAATCGGAGCATTTGCTTTTCGACGGCTTCATGGTCGTCCCGCCCCTCGACGCGGATCCGGGCGAGGTGTTCGCGGCGTCGAAAAGCATCTGCGATTCCTACGCGGGAAAGCTCGGTCGTCCCCTGCGTCTATCTGCGGGAATGTCGGGCGATTTCGAGGAGGCAATTGCTCACGGATCGACAGTCGTGCGTGTCGGAACCGGGCTGCTGGGGAAGCGGCCCGTAGGCTGACGATCAGCGCTTGACCGACACCTGAAAACCTCCCGCGAACAGGAGACTTACGCGAATGTCCTTCTCTAACAGCCTCAAAGAATTCTTCGGAATCGGCCAGTACGATCCGGCCGTCGACCCCTACTACGACGACCCGGCGTACGAGGAAGCCGGCACGGCTGCGTACTCCCGCTCCGGTGCCGCCGTCGCCGAGCCGCGCACCCGTGACCGCGACTACTACGAGCCGCGCGACTACTCTGCCGCGATCATCAGTGTCCGTCCGCGCAACTACAACGACGCCAAGGAGATCGGCGAACCGTTCCGCGACGGCGACGCAGTGGTCATGGACCTGTCCGACGTCGACAAGCCGACCGCAATGCGCCTGATCGACTTCGCCGCTGGCCTGTGCTTCGCCGCGCGCGGCAAGATGCACAAGCTTTCCCGCACCGGCGACGCGCACCTCGTCTTCGCTATCGTTCCGGAGAACGCCCGCACGACCGTCAGCGAGCTTGAGCGCGCCGCGCACCTCCGTTAATTCGACTGGTGTGCGCGCCTAGGTAGGGTGGTGTCCCGTGAATATGCTCGGAACCGTCCTCTATTCCCTCGTCGGTCTGTACACGATCTTCGTGATCGTCCGGCTGGTCATCGAGATTATCCAGTCGTTCTCCAAGCATTTCGCCCCGCCACGCTGGTTCATGGTTGCGGGCGAATTCTTCTTCGTGGTCACGGACCCGCCGATCAAGTTCCTGCGCCGCTTCATCCCCCCGCTGCCACTCGGTGGCGTGGCGCTGGATGTCAGCGTGATCGTGCTGTTTCTCGCCCTTGCGGTGCTGCAGCCGCTTATTCGCGTCTTCCTTATTTAATCGGCGCGAAAACTCACCCTCGGGTATACGTTGAGGGTATAACTACTGTCAGCTAGGCTTTAAGCCTAGACCGTGCCACTGGCCCGCACGGGGCCGGCAACAAACGTCATTATTTGAAGGGAACGCAAATGCCGCTGACACCAGCTGACGTGCACAATGTCGCTTTCAGCAAGCCGCCGATTGGCAAGCGTGGCTACAACGAGGACGAGGTCGACCAGTTCCTCGATCTCGTCGAGGACACCCTCGCCCAGCTGCAGGATGAGAACGACGATCTTCGCGCACGCGTTGAGGAGCTCGGCTCCGGCACGAGCGCCCCGGCAGCAGCCGCCGCTCCGGCAGCCAAGGTTGACGAGAGCGCTATCCGCAAGGAGATCGAGGCGAAGCTGCGCAAGGAATACGAGGCACGCTTGAACGACGCCGAGAACGAGGCGAAGGCTGCCCGTTCCCGCGCCGAGGCCGCCGATGCAGAGATCCGCTCCGCACGCGAAGAAGCGGCCAAGGCGCGCAAGCAGGCTGAGGCCCAGTCCCAGCAGGCCGAGAAGTCCGAGTCGCAGGCCCAGGGTATCTCCCGCCCGGTCACCGCCGCACAGCCGAAGTCCACCGGCGAGGCGCACGTCCAGGCAGCCCGCGTTCTCGAGCTCGCACAGGAGACTGCGGACCGTCTCACCCGCGAGGCTGCTGAAGAGTCCCAGCGCGTCGTCGAGGAGGCACGCTCCAACGCCACGACCCAGGTGTCCGACGCCGAGAAGAAGGCCGCGGAGACCACCAAGGCCGCAGAGCAGCGCGCAAACCAGCTGGTCGGCGACGCACAGCGCAAGGCCGACGAGACCACCAGCGAGGCGAACTCCCGTGCCGAGGCCCAGATCCGCCAGGCGGAGGAGCAGGCCGCGAAGCTGAAGAGCGACGCCGAGCGCAAGCACACCGAGATTATGAACACGGTGAAGCAGCAGCAGACCGCACTCGAGACCCGCATCGCCGAGCTGCGCACCTTCGAGCGCGAGTACCGCACCCGTCTGAAGACGCTGCTCGAGTCCCAGCTCGAGGAGCTGGAGACCCGCGGTTCCTCCGCGCCGAGCGGCGACGTGAACAAGTAGGAGCTAGCGTCTAGCACGCGAAAGCCTCAATGACCCGCCCCTTGTGGGCGGGCTTTTGCGTTTGCGGCTACACTGACCTTTGTCATAACGAGACACGCGTCGATCCGGCCATCACCGGGGAGTGTTTCCGGAAGAACAGCTCGCGGCCGCCTGCCGCGGGCCCAGTAGAACCGGACGTGCCCAGGGATACGTCAATCCTTCACCACAATGAAGTGGGGGCTGCCTTCATAGGGGAGTCTCAAGCGGGGTGGTACCGCGCAGCGCTGTTGCTGCGTCCCCGCGCGATAAAGTGCGTGGAGGAATCATGGCAGACAAGCTACAGGGCGTCGGTGGTGTCTACCCGAAGATGGACATGACTGGCGGATCGTCCAAGTTCCCGGAGATGGAACAGATTGTCCTGGATTACTGGAACCAGGACGGCACCTTCCAGGCGAGCCTTGAAAACCGTGAGGGCCGCGAAGAGTACGTCTTCAACGACGGACCGCCTTTCGCGAACGGCCTGCCGCACTACGGGCACCTGCTCACCGGCTACGTGAAGGACATTGTCCCGCGTTTCCGCACCATGTCTGGATATCACGTCCCGCGCGTTTTCGGTTGGGACTGCCACGGTCTTCCCGCCGAGTTGGAAGCGGAGAAGCAGCTGGGCATCACGGACAAGTCCCAGATCGAAGACATGGGCCTGGCCAAGTTCAACGAGTACTGCGGCACATCTGTGATGCATTACGCCGACGAGTGGGAGGACTACGTCACCCGCCAGGCCCGCTGGGTCGATTTCGAGAACGGCTACAAGACGATGGACCCGGAGTACATGGAGTCCGTCATGTGGGCGTTCAAGGAACTCTACGACAAGGGCTTGATCTACCAGGGCTTCCGCGTCCTGCCGTACTCCTGGGCCGAGCACACTCCGCTGTCGAACCAGGAGACCCGTCTCGATGATGCCTACAAGGAGCGCCAGGATCCGACAGTCACTGTCACGTTCCCCATCAAGGACGGCAAGGGGCACGGGGAGCTTGCCGACGCCGCCTTCATCGGCTGGACCACCACCCCCTGGACCACTCCGTCGAACCTGGCTCTCGCTGTGGGCCCGGACATCGAGTACGCGTTGGTCCGCGTCGGCGGGGACACTTCCGTGGCAGAATTCGCCGGCAAGAAGCTGGTCCTGGCCTCCGACCTGATCCCGTCGTACGCGAAGGAGTTGGGGGAGAACCCCGAGGTCCTGGCCACCTACCGCGGCACCGACCTGGAGGGCATCACCTACGAGCCGCTCTTCGAGTACTTCGCCGACGAGCAGAACGCATTCCAAGTCCTGCTGGCGGACTACGTCACCACCGAGGACGGCACGGGTGTCGTCCACCAGGCACCCGCTTTCGGTGAGGACGATATGCTCACCTGCGAGAAATACGGCATCGGCCTGGTCATCCCCGTTGATGCGGACGGCAAGTTCACCTCCCAGGTGCCGGAGTACGAGGGCAAGCTCGTTTTCGACGCCAACCGCGACATCATCCGCGATTTGCGGTCACGCGGCCGTGTGCTGCAGGACAAGGTGATCGTCCACTCCTACCCGCACTCCTGGCGTTCGGGTGAGCCCCTGATCTACATGGCGCTGCCGGCATGGTTCGTCAAGGTCGTGGACATCCGCGACCGCATGGTGGAGCTGAACCAGGAAATCGAGTGGATCCCGGGCCACATCCGCGACGGCCAATTCGGCAAATGGCTGGAAGGCGCACGCGACTGGAATATCTCGCGCACCCGCTACTGGGGCTCCCCAGTGCCGGCGTGGGTTTCCGACAACCCCGAGTACCCGCGCGTGGACGTGTACGGCTCCCTGGACGAGCTGGAGGCCGACTTCGGTGTCCGTCCGAAGTCCCTGCACCGGCCGTACATCGACGAGCTGACCCGCCCGAACCCGGACGACCCGACGGGCAAGTCCACCATGCGCCGCGTCCCGGATGTCCTCGACTGCTGGTTCGAATCCGGCTCCATGCCGTTCGCGCAGTACCACTACCCGTTCGAGAACCAGGAGGAGTTCGACACCCGCCAGCCGGCGGACTTCATCGTCGAATACTCCGGACAGTCCCGCGGCTGGTTCTACGTGCAGCACGTGCTGTCCACCGCGTTGTTCGACCGCATCGCCTACAAGCAGGTCGTCGCCCACGGCATCGTGCTCGGCGACGACGGCCAGAAAATGTCCAAGTCCAAGGGCAACTACCCGGACGTGAAGGAGGTCTTCGACCGCGACGGTTCGGACGCGATGCGCTGGTTCCTCATGTCCAGTCCGATCCTGCGCGGAGGCAACCTGATCGTCACCGAGCAGGGCATCCGCGACGGCGTGCGCCAGGCTATCTTGCCGATCTGGAACGCGTACAGCTTCCTGCAGCTGTACTCCGACCGCGAGGCCACCTGGGACACCAGCTCGGACAACGTGCTGGACCGCTACATCCTGGCGAAGCTCCACGACACTGTGAAGCGCACCGGTGCCGCGCTTGAGGCGACCGACATCTCCGGCGCCTGCGACGAGGTCCGGCTTTTCGCCGACACCCTGACCAACTGGTACGTGCGCCGCTCCCGCGACCGTTTCTGGGCCGGCCAGGAGGAGCACCCGGAGGCGTTCAACACCCTCTACACGGTGCTCGAAGTGCTCGCCCGCACCGCCGCCCCGCTGCTGCCGTACATCAGCGAGGTCATGTGGCGCGGTCTCACCGGCGGGCGCTCCGTCCACCTGACGGACTACCCGAAGGCGGAGGAATTCCCGGCCGACGACGAGCTCGTCGAGGCAATGGATGCCACCCGCGCGGTCTGCTCCGCGGCATCCTCCCTGCGCAAGGCGAAGACGCTGCGCAACCGCCTGCCGCTGCCGGCGCTCAAGGTCGCTCTGCCTGAGGCGGAGAAGCTCGCCCCGTTCGAGTCCGTCATCCGCGACGAGGTAAACGTCAAGAACGTCGAGCTCACGCAGGATGTCGATTCCGCCGGTTCTTTCGAGGTCGTCGTCAACGCGAAGGTCGCCGGACCGAAGTTGGGCAAGGACGTCCAGCGGGCGATCAAGAACGTCAAGGCGGGCAACTACGTCCAGGACGGTGACAACGTCGTCGTCGACGGTGATCTCGTGCTCACCCCGGACCTGTACACCGAGCGCCTCGTCGCCGCTGACCCGGATTCCACCGCGCGCGTGGAGGGCATGGACGGCCTGGTTGTTCTCGACTCCACCCTCACCGAGGAGCTGGAGGCCGAAGGCTGGGCCGCCGATGTCATCCGCGGCCTGCAGGACGCCCGCAAGAACGAGGGGCTCGACGTCTCCGACCGCATCACAGTCACGTTGCGCGTCCCCGCGGACAAGGAGGAGTGGGCCAACCGCCACGCCGACCACATCGCCGCGGAGACCTTGGCGACATCCTTCACCGTCACCACCGAAGCCGGCGAGGGCGGCGAGGACGGCCACAAGGTGCTCGACGGCGTCACTGCGGAGGTGACCAAGAACGGCTAAACGGTCCGCTTACGCCAAACACCTATTCCAGAACACCTATTCACAACGTCGCGGGAAACCCCACCGCGGCAACCACGTTGTGAACAGGTACCTAGGAGTAGGGGTTTGTCTTATTGCAGTGGAGACGATGGTTGTGCGCGATTACACAACGACAATCTGCACCAGCTCTTCGAGGCCCTTGAAGTCATCGGGATTTCGGGTGAAAAGAGGAAGGTTTTCAGCGATTGCCGAGCTAGCGATCAAGAGGTCGGCAATGCGTCGCCGTGGGGTTCGCCCTGACTGCACGACTGCAGCGTAAACGAGCCCGTACGCGCGAGCTGCCTGAGTATCGAAGGGAATGCAGTCGATTAGAGACTCGATGCGCTGAATCTGCGAGATCCTCTTGGCCTGTTCAACGCAGTCGGCAGTAGCGGCCGGACCTGCCTGGAGCTCAGCCATTGTGATACTACATATGGCGAATTCGTTTGGTAAGAGGTTCGGATCAATGGCAGTGAGATCCAAAACAACTGACGTGTCTAGCAGACCTCGTTCATGCACGCGGATCAATGTCCTGATTGAGATAAGCGTCTACATCGGAGCGGAATCGCTGAAAATCTACCTGCGGGGCACTACGGAACGCTTCCAAGAGATCTTCTTTGCGTGCAAAGCGAGGGCGTCGCAAGGGCCGAAGTTCACCAACGGGTTGGGCATTCCTGGTCACGACAAAGTTGCGGCCCGCATCAAGTTCACGCATGATGCGACCGCTGTCATTGCGGAGCTCTCGTTGGCTGATAATGTCGGTCATGGCGTTAGCGTAGCACGGCTAGCTACGTGTCAGCGAGGATGCGGCAGGTACCTGACCTGCGGTCACCGGGCCTTCCGGCCTACGCTGGAGTGGCTATGAATCGCTGGGTGCTGCACATCGACATGGACGCGTTCTACGCGTCCTGCGAGCAGCTGACCCGTCCGACGTTGCAAGGACGGCCGGTGTTGGTCGCCGGGGTGACCGGGCGGGGAGTAGTCGCGGGAGCGAGCTACGAAGCGCGTAAATACGGGGCGCATTCGGCGATGCCAACGTACCGCGCGGTCCAACTCGTCGGGCCGAAAGCCGTGCTGGTCACGCCGCGTCGGCCGGTGTACACCACGGCATCGCGCCGGGTCTTCGGGATCATCGCGCGCAGAGTGGATGTCGTCGAGCAGCTCTCCATCGACGAGGCGTTCCTCGAACCGCGCGAACTCGCGGGAGCGTCCCCCGACGAGGTCAAAAAGTGGGCGGACAATCTTCGCGAGGCGATCCGCCGGGAGACAGGCCTGCCCAGCTCCATCGGGGCGGGAACAGGCAAGCAGTACGCGAAGATCGGGTCTGGTCTAGCAAAGCCGGACGGCACATTCATCATTCCGCGGGAGAAGCAGACAGAGATCCTCCACCCGCTACCCGTCGGCGAATTATGGGGTGTCGGGCCCGTGACCGCGAATAAGCTCACCGGCATCGGGGTGGAGAGCATCGGCGATTTCGCGGCCATGAGCGAGCGTGAGGTGGAAGTGGCGCTGGGCGGAGTCGTGGCAAAGCAGCTGTGGACGCTGGCTCGCGGCATCGACGATCGCGAAGTCGCGCCGCGCGCAGAGTCGAAGCAGATCTCCGCCGAACACACTTACCCGCGAGACCTGACAACGAAGAATGAGGTCGAGGCCGCTATCAGGCGCGCGGCGGAAGGAGCGCACAAGCGGTTGCTTATCGACGGCCGCGGCGCCCGCACCGTCACCGTCAAACTCAAGATGGCTGATTTCCACATCGAGTCGCGTTCCAGCACCTTGACGTACGCCACCGATGACATAGACACGCTCACGGCGGCGGCGTTCCGCATTGCCCGCTACCCGGACGAGCTCGGACCGATCCGTCTCGTCGGTGTGGGATTTTCCGGTTTAGAGACCGTCATGCAAGAAGTGCTCTTCCCGGAGCTCGATCGAGCAAATTTGCCCGAGCCGCAGACGGGGGAGATCCTTCCGGTCATGCCCACCGGCACGCGCGCGTGGGCGGCGACGCAGGATGTCCACCACTCCGAATTCGGCCACGGCTGGATTCAAGGAGCGGGTCACGGGTTCGTCACCGTACGGTTCGAGACCCGCGCGACAGGTCCTGGCCCGGTGAAGAACCTCCGCGCGGACGATCCCGAGTTGAGCCCCGCCGACCCTGTCGCGTCGTTGGCATGGGAGGACTGGCTGGCTACGACTGAGGATGCTCCGGCCCAGATGGACGATGCCCCGGCACTTGGTGAGCCGAGCGCGGAAGGCTGAGCTGGGCGATGACACCTCCGCCGCGGCGCGGGGTGAGATCGAGGTGGCCGTGGTGGGAGGTGGCAATGGCGTCCACAAGCGCGAGTCCGAGACCGTGACCGGGCCCGGCTACTCGGTTCGCGCCGCGGGCGAAAGGTTCTTTGAGCTGGTTCAACTGCTCCGCGCTGAATTCGGGCCCGCCGTTAGACACTTCGATGACCGCGGTATGCGCGTCGGTGAACAGACGCAGCTGTGTCGTTCCCTCCGTCCCGTGGGCGTGCGCATTGCGCAGCAGGTTGTCCACGGCTTGGCGAATGAGAACTGGGTCGCCGGCGACGGTGACCGGTGCATCGCCGTGAGAGCTTTCTGTGTCGGTCGCGGAGGTGATTGCGGAGACGGGCAGCGCATCGGCGAGGTCGAAGACCGACACATTTGGTGTCTGGGCGCGCGCGAGGTCGAGGAGAGCGGAGACGGTTTCGGAGCTGCGTGCGTTCACGGTGCGGATCTGGGTGAGCGCCGCGCGCATCTCGTCCTCGCCGGCTTCGGGGGCAAGCGCCACGTCGGCGACGGTCTGAATGGTGGCGATGGGTGTTTTCAGCTCATGCGACGCATTCGCGGAGAAACGCTGCTGGCTGGCAATGGAAGCGGCGAGTGAATCCAGCATGGTGTCGAGAGCGTTGGCAAGGTCGCCGACCTCGTCGTTAGCGCCGGCGTAGCCCGTGCGTTGGTCCAAGTTCCCGGCGGTGACCTGACGTGCAGACTGTGCGATACCGGTCAGGGGAGTGATCGCCCAGCCAGCGACGAACCAGCCGATCGCGCCGGCCAACACGGTGAGAACGGCCAGCGTGGTCAGCGACACCGTGAGCACGACCTTCAAGATGTCGTCTGTGACAGGAACGGCACCGCTGATCGCCGCATCGTCGGGGAAAACTGCTTCGAACGGCACTGGAGTGAGCTTCAAATAGGCGTACATCACCGCGATGAGAATGCCGCCGACACCGGCGACGGTGAGCACGAAAAGCAAAGTGATGCGGGCGCGTAGACTCAACGCTTTTTTCATGAGTCCATCTCCGCGGGGTCGGCGGCGAAATATCCTTCGCCAGGCAGGGTGTGAATGATCCATGGTTCGCCGAGCTTGCGCCGCAAATATGAAATGGTCACGCGCGGTGAGTTGGTGAAGGGATCGGCATTGGAGTCCCATGCTTCCTCGAGCAATTCTTCGGCCGAGAGCACCGCGCCGCCGGCCTCCATGAGCACCTGGAGCACCGCGAATTCCTTCGGGGAAAGGGGGATCTCCGCATCGCCGCGCATGACGCGTTTGCGGGTCCCGTCCAGGCGCACGTCGCCGCGGACCAGAACCGTGTTGCGCTGGGGAGAGGACCGGCGCGACAAGGCTGTCACGCGGGCGATGAGCTCGGGAAGCTCGAACGGTTTGGGCAGGTAGTCGTCCGCGCCGAGACCGAATCCGCTCAACCGGTCGTCGAGAGTCCCGGCCGCGGTGAGCATGAGCACCCGGATGTACGGGTAGTCGGCGGCGATACGGGCGCAGATCTCGTCGCCGTGCACGCCCGGCAGGTCGCGGTCGAGCACGACCACGTCGATGCTCCCCGCATGCGAGGTGAGGTGGGCGAGGGCGGAGGTGCCGTCGTAAAGCGCGGAAGCGTCGAAATTCTCCCTGTTCAGCGCGGTTGCGATGGCGTCGGCGAGGAAGCGTTCGTCTTCGACGATGAGTACGCGCGGGGTCATGCTCCACGATCTTAACGCTCTCGCAACATCGGCCTGAATAGCGTGCACAGCATGCCAAAACGGATTGTAGGAATCGACGTGTGCCGCGCGGTCGCGCTCATCGCGATGACCACCGCGCACCTGACAACCACGGGCGCGAACACCCTCGGAATCACCGGGCAGTTGCTGTACGGATTCCCGGCCGCGCTGTTCGCCTTCCTCGCTGGCGTGTCCATGATGCTCATGGCGCGTACCGCGGGGCCTGTGCAGTTCACCGTCCGCGGGGTGCTGCTCATCGCGGTGCACTGCGCACTCTTGCCGTTCGCGGGCGGTATCACCGTCGTCCTGCTCCCCATTGGCATCTGCATGATCGCGCTCGGATTCACCACCCGGTGGGACGTGCGCGGCAAGCTCGCGCTGTTCGCCGTGTTGACAGCGGCATCAGGGCTGATCTATCAGTTCGGTCTCGAACCGTGGGCGCTGTTCGGCCCGCCGTACCCGCTGGCCATGTGGGGCGCGCTCATCGTGGCTGGGATGGTGGCGGAAGAGACAGTACTGCCGTCGTGCGCAACTACCGCGGCAGCCGCAGTGGCAGGCGCTGTCACCGCCACCACCGTGATCGTGGTGCGCATGAATTATGTCGTGCCGTTCGCATGGATGGAGGCCAACGGGCACACCGGCGGCCTGCTCGACATCGCCGGGTGCGTGGGCATGGCGTTGGCGGTGCTGGGCCTGTGCAGCCCGGTTACGCGGTCGTTCGTGCTGCAACCCCTCGGCTCCATGTCGTTGACCATCTACTGCCTGCACATTCTCACCGCGCAGGTGCTCAGCTTCGCGGTCAGCGTCACGCTCTTTGCCGTCTTCGCTGTCGTCTGGGCGGCATTTTTCCGCCGCGGGCCGATGGAAGCGCTGGTGCGCTGGTGCATCGACACAGTGACGGCGGCCAGCGTCCGGCCCACTGGCAAAGAAAAGCGGCGTCGCGTCGCGGCCGAGCAGACGTGCCAGACCCACTCGCGCCTGTAGCGCTCTTCCGCGGACAACTCGCGAAAATTCGACCAATTTGTAAGGAGAACCATGAAACTCACCCGCACTACCGCACTCGCGCTCACCGCGTTGCTCGCCGCACCGGCACCTGCCTGGGCGTTGGACAGCAAGGACATGGCCGGTTCGACGCCTGAGTCGGACACCGTTGTCTCGCTGCGCATGGAGGACAACGAACCGGAGGACGGCAGCTGCACCGGCACCGCGATCGCACCGCACTGGGTCGTCACCGCACGCCACTGCATGGAGATGTTCACCAAGCCCGGCGGCACCGTGCGCACCGGTGAGGGTGACGACCAGCGCATGTACAAGGTCGACCGCTGGGAGAAGGCGCCGCGCGGCGATATTGGCCTGGTGCACACGGAAGAAGACATGCAGCTCGACCACTACGCCGAGATCTCCCGCGAGGAGTTGGCCGACGGCGAAGTGACAGTGTCCGGCTGGTCGTCCGAGGGCACCGGCGGGGCAACGAAGCTCCCAGTGGCCAAAGGCGAGGCGGACACCTCCGCCGGTGGCGATGCTCCAGCGCTTTTCGATGCCCCGTCCGCCGCCGTCGTTTCCCTCAAGAACGGAGCGCGCATCCAGAGCGGCGACTCCGGTGGCCCGATCTTCGCCGGCGGCAAGGTCGCCGCAGTGATGTCGGCGGGCCTGTTCGACGACCCCGACAACCCCTCCGAAGAAGACCTGATGAGCAACCCGAAGGTCGCTGTGACTCCGGTGGCGGACCAGGCCGAGTGGATTGAGAAGACCATCGCGGGGGAGGAGACTGTCTCCGGGGCGGGGATGGAGACAGACACGGCATCTGCGGCGTCCGGAAATTCCGCGGACACCGCTGAAGCTGGTCGCCGGATGCCGGCCAGCCTGTGGTTGGTTCTCGGCGGGGTAGTCGCCGCCGCAGCAGCTGTGGCGTGGCATTTCAGCCGCCGATAAGCGCACGCGGGTCAATGCCCGCGGACAGCGCAGCGGCGAGCGCGATGCGGGCCTGGCCCGCACACAGCCACCCGGCGGGCACGGCGCCGCGGTCGCCCAAGGTGGCACCGCCACCGGCACCGCCGTAGCTAAATTCCACCTTCCCGTGGGGGACCACCGTGGTCACCACGACGGGAATTTCTGCGTCCAGGGCGCGGTGCACCGCTTCACCCATCTGCTCAGAGACATTGCCCGAGCCCATGCCCTCGATGACGATGCCGTCGGGGGCCATCGCGGTCACCGCGTCGAGCACGTCCGGTTCGGCACCTGCCCATCCCGCGATGATCGGGACGTTCATTCCGGCCAAAGCAACCGGTGCCACTGGTTCAGGGCGCTCGGGGGGATTCGCGGAGTCGGGGTAGGTGGGACGGAACGCATCGAGCGCGTGCGTATCCGCCTTGACCAAGCCCCGCGCCGGGAGGATGCGCCCGCCGAAGGCCACTGCGACACCCAGGACGGTATCCGGTTCGGCACTGAGAGCGCCGCGGCCGGTGCCGCCCTCTGTGCGCGCGATGTGGGTGAGTGCGGCGCGCAGGTTGCCCGGCCCGTCGGGGGAGGCGGAGTCGGCGGCGCGCTGTGCCCCCGTGACCACCACCGGCCGCGGGTCGGAATGGAACAGGTCGAGGGCGAAGGCGGTGTCCGTGAGGGAGTCCGTTCCGTGGGTGACCACAACGCCGGCGACCGAAGGGTCGGCCAGCTGCTCGCGGACGGTGGCGGCGAGGGCGTCGATATCCGCAAGCGTCATCGACGACGAGTCGAGGGCGCGCACATCCACCGGACGGCACGGGATGTCCACGCCGGCCGAGTCGATCAGTTCCGCCGCGGTGCGGCGGGGTACTAAGGCACCATTCTCGTCGGCCACGCAAGCGATGGTCCCACCGGTGGCGACCACAGCGATTTCAGAAGGGTTCATGAAGTTCAGATTAGGCGTGCCAATTAGGGCTGGCCTATCCGGCGACGGTAACGTTGGGCCGGATAGCGGAAATCCAAGGAGAGATGAATGAACGCACCGACCAACGCACGGAAATTCGCCGCCATCGCGGCTGCGTTCGGCGCTGCAGTGACCCTCGCGGCGTGCTCGAACGACGACACCGACACCAAGACGGACACTGCCACCGAGACCAACACGGCCTCCGAACAGGCCGCTCCGGCAGCTGAGAAGCCGACCGCGGCGCAGCTGAACGAGGTTCTCGCCCGCGCAACGAACCCGCAGCTCCCGATGGAGGAACGCGTGAAGACGGTCCAGGGCGGCGAGAACGCCCGCGAACTCTTCGACGTGATGACTCAGGCTAAGCAGGAATCCGGCGCCGACTTCCAGGTCGTTGAGCCGATCCTGCCCGGCTACACCCCGAACGAGGTCCTCGCCGCGGTGAACTTCACCCAGCCGAATCAGGGCCCGTCCGTGGCGGAGAATGTCTCCTTCGTCTTCGAGGACAACACCTGGAAGCTGTCCCAGTCCTGGGCCTGCACTTTGATCACCAACACCGTCACCCCGGAGCAGGTCCCGGCGATGTGCAACGCCCAGGGCGGCCAGGGCACTGAGGCACCCGCGCAGGGTGGTCAGGAAGCTCCGGCTCCGGCGCAGGGCGGCCAGGCGCCCGCGCAGGGCGGACAGGCGCCCGCGCAGGGCGGACAGGAAGCTCCGGCTCCGGCGCAGGGCGGCAACGCCGGCGGTGCACCGGCACAGGCACCGGCTCTGTAGCCGAAGTACAGGAAAGAGCCTGACGGGGGCTTAGCTTTCCTCGCGCCACACTTCCTCGGTCCACAGCGTGGACAGGGTGAGAAGTGTGGCGCGTCCGTCTTTCTGGGCCATGCGCTGGCGCCAGCGGCGACGGATCCACCGGTCGTGGCTGGTGATGATGACGGTGCCGGGGAAATCCACCAACGCGGCTTCGAGCTCCTCGGCGAGGGCGAGGGAGAGGTGGTTGGTGGGCTCGTCGAGAAGCAGCAAATCCGGCGGAGAGGACAAGATCTTGCCCAGTGAGACACGCCGGCGCTGGCCGAGGGAGAGGTCCTCCAGCGGCATTGCGGCCTGCTCCGGGGTCATCAGCCCCATGTCGACGATGCCGGGAACGATGTCGGCACCCGTGACGGAAAGATCGGTCCATGAGTCGTCCTGCTCCAGGCGCGCGACGCTCATTTCTTCCGGCATGACAAGCTCGCCGGCATAGTCGGTCAGCTCCCCGTCAAGGATCTTCAGCAGCGTCGACTTTCCGGAACCGTTCGGGCCTTCCACGAGAAGCTGCTCGCCGGGCTGCACCTTCAGATCCAGCGAAGCGAGACGATCGGCAACCGCCAACTGTGTGGCGACGACAGCGGGCACACCGAGCGAGGTCGCGGTGTGCTCCGGGATGCCGCTGAAGCGCAGCGGCTTCGGGGGAGCGGGGATCTGGTACCGCTCGAGCGTTTCCAATCGCTGCTCGGCCGCGCGGCGGCGGTTGCCCACTGTTTTCGCGGCGCGGTCGGCGTAGAACTTCGCCGCCTTGCGCGTCTCCGTCTTGTTTTCCTGCGAATGGAATATGTCCTGCGCGGACTGCTCGGCGGCTTTCTCCAGTCGCTCGCGCTCGTGCTCCTGGGCGGCGTAATCGGTGGCCCACCGCTGGCGGCGCTGCTCCCGGGCTGTCAGATAGTCGCTGAAAGAGCCGGTGAACCGTGCTCCCTGGCGGGTTTCCTCGCCCATGCCTCCTTCCGCACCGAGACCGGGGTCGAGGTCGACGAGCGCATCGCACACCGCATCGAGGAAATAACGGTCGTGCGAGGCAGCGAGCACTGGGCCGGAAAAGGCTTCGAGCTCGCCGACGAGGAAGTCCACGGCCTCGTCATCGAGGTGGTTCGTCGGCTCGTCGAGCACCATCGCGTCGACGGGGCGCAGCAACAGAGTCGCCAGCGCGAAACGGCGGCGCTGGCCGCCGGACATCTCACCCAGCGGGGTGGCCAGGTCGACATTCGCCAAACCGAGGCCGGCCAGGACAGCCGCGATACGGGCATCGAGCTCCCATACCCCGGAATTCTCGGCGCGGGCCAAGGCAAGGTCGAATTCCTCAGCCAAGCGGGTGTTCTCGGGGTCCTCCGCCATCTTTCCGGAGAGGTCCGTGATGGCGCGCTCGACGCCGCGGAGCTCGTCCACGGCGGCGTCGATAAGCATGCGCGCCGGCTCGGTGAACGGAAGCGACGTCTCCTGGGCGATGAACCCGGTGACCGGCGGGGTGACCAGCGTGCCCGCAGTGGGGGCGAGGTCGCCGGAAATGACACCGAGCAGGGTCGACTTTCCCGCGCCATTCTCGCCGATCAGGCCCGTGACGGAGCCGGACGGAACCGCGAAGGAGACGTCGGTGAGGACGCGGTGCCCGTCGGGGTAGGTGAACGAAACACCGTCGAGTCCGATGTGCAGCGGTGCGGGCATAATGCGGCTACTTTCCGTACCGTGTCGCGGTGGTCACGTCCTGGACCACCTTGAAGTCTTGGTTTTGGCCGGCGTAGACAAGCCGCGTCGTTGCGGCATTCTGCCCGGCCACGGGGATCGGCTTGGTCAGATCGACCGTGATCTCCGCCTGCGACGTAGTGTTGAAGCTCTCTTCGTTGAGCTGCTCTGCGTCGGGGGCGGCCTCATCCTGTTTCGAGCCGGAGTCGGGGATGGGGCTGGATGCTTCCCGCGGCGGCTCCTCGGAAATGTCGAGGTCGAGCGTCACCGTCGTCCCTTCGATCTTGGTGACGGTGTAGGTGGTCGTGCGGTTCATGGAAGTCCGGCCGAGGGTCTGCGCCGTCGACGTCCACGTTGCGCCTTCGCCGACTTCCTCGCGCGGGAAGACCGGCATGGAGGACATGATCTGCAGCAACGCGGTCTCGAGGCGCTCGCGGTCCTCGTCGCTGCTGCCGTCCTCGGGGAGCAGCTTCACGTCGTTGATCTGCCCGGTGGGGTTGAAGGACCAGCGCATGCGGAAGCCTTCGGCGACGACATCGGTGGTCGTCCCCGTGCTGGTGACATCCAGATGCAGTGTCTGGGCGTCCGCGGCGCCCGGCTGAGGTGCGGCGGCATCGACCTTGTCGGTGGCGACAGAGCCCTGGTAGATGCCGTTCGCCACCTCGACGCTCGTCGCCTGCTGTGCGCCCTCGGTGGCGTAGGAGAGCACCTTCTTCTCGCCGTCGCCCGCGTCGACGAGCTTCACGCGCTGCGGATCGACGTCGAAGGCGGGGACCTCCGCGAGCGGATCGGAATCCTGCGACGAGCACGCGGAAAGAGCCACGGTGAGGCTCAAAGCGGCCGCGGCGGCGATTGCTGGGAGAAACCTAATGCTCACACATTGAACCTACCGCACGGCGAAACGACTACAGTAAGGCGACGATGAGCACCACTTCTTCCAACGCGTCCACGGCAACAGCCGGTTCCACTGCTTTTGCCCGCCGCCGCACGTACCTCGCGCTGGTCGCGGGCATTATGGTCGCCGTCGCGGTCGTTGACCAGGTGGTCAAACAGGTCATGGTGGCCACGTTGACCCCGGGAGAGCCCGTTGCCGTCATTGGCGACTGGTTCCGCTGGCTGCTGCTGTTCAATTCCGGCGCGGCGTTTTCAATGGGGCAGAACCTCACCTGGTTGATCACCGCCATTCAGTTGGCGTTCGTCGTCGGCGCTCTCATCGCCGCGCCGCGGCTCCGCGTCCGTTCGGCGGCTGTGGGCATCGCTCTTGTCGCCGGCGGCGCGTTGGGCAATCTCATCGACCGCCTGTTCCGCCCGCCGGGGTTCTGGTTCGGCCATGTAGTCGACTACATTTCCGTCGGTGATTTCGCCGTGTTCAACCTCGCCGACACCGCGATCAACATCGGTGTTGCGGTGTTCGTCCTCGCAATCTTGTTCAGCAAGGAGGAGACGCTGTTCATCGAAAACGGCGGGGAAGGTAAAGAGGACGGCCCAGCGGATGGACGAAGGAACAAGGGCTGCGGCGGGGGAGAGGAGTGAGCATGACCAGCGGGTACAGGTCGATGATGGTTCCGGAGGGCCTCGCCGGTATGCGCGTCGACGCCGCTGTGGCCAAGGCCTTCGGTGTTTCCCGCTCCGTCGCCGCCGAGCTCGAGGTGCTTATTGACGGCACCGCTGTCCCCAAATCCACCCGCCTCACCCCGGGCCAGACCCTCGAAGTGACCTTGCCTGAACCCAAGCAAGTGCCCATGCCGAAGGATGAGCCGGTGGAAGGCTTGGAGATCCTCTACGACGATGAGGACGTCATCGTCGTGGACAAACCGGTCGGGGTGGCGGCACACCCGACACTGGGGTGGGAAGGACCGACCGTCGTCGGGGGATTGGTGGCGATGGGCTTCCAACTTCCCGATGCTGGGCCGCCAGAGCGCAAGGGAATTGTGCAGCGCCTCGACGTGGGCACCTCCGGTGTGATGGTGGTGGCCAACTCGGTTCAGGGCTACTCAGTGCTCAAGCGGGCGTTCAAGGAGCGCACGGTGGAAAAGACTTACCACGCCGTGGTGCAGGGCTTGCCCGACCCGATCGTGGGCACCATCGATGCGCCCATCGGCCGCCACCCGTCGTCCGGCTGGAAATTCGCCGTGACCACGGACGGCCGCCACTCAGTGACCCACTACGAGGTCCTCGAGGCGTTCCGGGAAGCAAGTCTGCTCGAAGTGCACCTGGAAACTGGACGCACCCACCAGATCCGCGTCCACATGTCCTCGGTGGGGCATCCCTGCGTCGGCGATCCGATGTACGGCTCGGACCCGAACTTGACCAAGCGCCTGGGGCTGAAGCGCCAGTGGCTGCACGCCACCACCCTCGGTTTCACCCACCCGGGCACGGGCGCATGGATGGAAGTCACTTCGCCGTACCCGGAGGACCTCCAGCACGCCGTCGACGAGCTGCGTGCATGAACCGGCGCGAATTCACTGCGGGACTCGTTCTGGTCGTCGGCGCACTCCTCATCGGCGCGGTCGCCCTGCTCGGTTCCCACACCGGTGTCGACCCCGTTCCGCATGGCGACCAGTTGGGGCAGGAAGCAGGAGAGAGCTTCGACGACTACGCGGCCCGGGCTGCCAGCACCCTGGATTCAGCGCCCGCGGATGAACCCGCCTTCGCCCTCGTAACCTTCTCCCGCGAACTCACCCCGGAACAGGCGTCGGCGGTGCTCGAGCCGGTCGCCCGCGTCAGCGCCGTGGCTGCCGCCGGGGCCTCCCCTGAACCTGTGGGCGAGCCGGCGGCGGGGCGCGACCGCACGGAGATTTTCCGGATCGCGGTGGGGGAGAAAATCGTTGGCGCGGTGGTCCGCGACACCGGCAGGGCCTTGCGTTTCGCCGCAGCTGACGAGCGGATCGCCGCAGTGGAAGTGCTCCCGCCCGATGCCGTGTGGGGAGCCTTCGGGATGCGTCCAGTGGACATTCAGGCTGAGTAATTCGCCTATCGTCTACGCCTTATGGTCGTGTAAGGTCATTGAGGGTTATTTTTCGGTCCTTAAATGAGGAGATGAGACGTGTCAGCTATCCGTAAGACCGGAGCATCGCTCGCTGTGGCATCCACGCTGTTCTTCGTGACTGCGTGCGGAATCGGCGGTGGTGGCGACAATAAGGACGACGGCAACTCCCTCGGCGCCGGCGAATACGATGTCGTGGCCAAGGAAGACGTGGTCAACAGCATCATCGTCGACGGCACGGTGGCACCCATCCGCCAGGCTGGCATCTCTACGACCCTGCAGGTCCCGGTGGAGAAGATCCACGTTGCGGTCGGCGACAAGGTCAAGCAGGGCCAGTTGCTGGTCACCATGGACACCAGCTCCATCGAGCGCGAGATCGACGCGCAGCAGCAGGCCAACCAGCAGGTGATGAGCCAAGGCGAAGGCGACGCGCCGGTGCAGATGACCGCCGCGAGCGACTTGAAAAAGATCGTCGCCGACGCAGGCAAGACCATCGAGGACTGCCTGAAACCGATCATTCCGGGCAGCGTCACTGTGCCAGCTCCCGGACCGGCCCCGGCGCCGGCGCCCGCGCCGCAGGGCCCGTCGCGCGAACAGATCGAGGAGGCGCTGAACCAGGCCCATGAGCAGGGCCGCGCGCAGGGCGCCCAGGAAGCGCAAGCGGCGCTCCAGCAGCAGGCCCAGATGCCTGGCGGCGAGGGTGCTGGCGCCGGCGCAGGTGCCGGTGCTGGCATGTCCGAGGAAGAGATGATGGCGCAGCAGCAGGCCATGGCTGAGCAACAGGCTATGGCGCAGGGCGGCGGCGCCGGCGGTGACACGAGCATGCTCGAGTACCAGATGCAGGAGCGCGAGGTCACATCCCCAATCAACGGTGTGGTGACCAAGATCGAGGCCGAGGAGGGTTCCCCGGCTGGCGGCGCTCTCATGACCGTGGCCGACACCTCCCGGTATCTGGTCAAGGCCTCCGTGCGCGAGTCCGATGTCGCAAACGTGAAGGAAGGCAACCGCGTCACTTTCACCACCCCGATCACCGGCGACCGGAAGTTCGAGGGAAAGGTGCGCCGCGTCGCGCCGATGGCCGACGGCGCCGAAGACGGTGGTGCCGCGGCCGCCGCACGTGCCATGCAGGGCGGCGGCAACGACAGCCAGAACAGCAAGAAGGACACCGGCATCAGCTTCCCGGTTGAAATCGAGGTCACCGGCGACACCAAGGGACTCCGTCTCGGCGGCTCGGCCCGTGTTGAGGTCATCACCGAAGAAGACCGCGGCCAGTTGAGCATTCCGCTCGACGCCGTCTACGACGAGAACAAGATCCTCGTGCTGAACCGTGCCAACAAGGACGCAACCGAGGGCACCATCGAAGAGCGCACGGTGAAGACCGGTGTGAAGAACGACACCGACATCGCGGTCACCAGCGGCGAGCTGAAGGAGGGCGACGTCGTCATCGCGTGGCCGGAGGACTTCCGCGACCGAGTCGGCGAGACCGTCACGATCTCCGACGAGAATTTCGCTCCGTCCGGCGCGGACAAGGCTTCCAAGAACGACAAGGCTGACAAAGCCAAAGACGCCGACAAGTCAGATAAGTAAGGGGAGAATAGCCCTGTGAGCACGGCCATCAACGGCGGCGAACAGCCGGCCATGGTCAAGATCGACCCCGAAAAGCTGATCTTCATGCGCGGGATCGTCAAGACCTACAACAAAGGCAAAGACACTGAGCTGACAGTCCTGCACGGCATCGACTTCGAGACCGACCATGGCGAGTTCGTGTCTATCGTGGGCCCGTCCGGCTGCGGCAAGTCGACTCTGATGAACCTGATCGGCATGCTGGACAAGCCGACGCACGGCGGGTACGCGTTCAACGGTGAAGATATCTTCCAGAAGTTGGACAACGAGCTCGCGGCGTACCGCTCCCAGAACATCGGCTTCATCTTCCAGAACTTCAACTTGGTCGGCCGCATCAACGCGCTGCAGAACGTGGCCATGCCGATGATGTACGCCGGTGTGGGCAAGCGCGAGCGTGAAGAGCGTGCCGCTGAGCTGCTCGATCTCGTGGGCATGGGCGACCGCCTCAAGCACGCGCCGAACGAGCTTTCCGGCGGCCAGAAGCAGCGAGTGGCGATTGCGCGCAGCCTGGCCAACGACCCGGACCTCCTGCTCGCCGACGAGCCGACGGGCGCGCTCGATTCCGAGACCGGCCGCATGGTGATGGATTTGTTCCACCAGCTCAACCAGGAGTACGGCAAGGCGATCGTGTTCATCACCCACAACCCCGACCTGGCGAAGGAAACAGGGCGCATCGTGGAGATGAAGGATGGCCGCGTCGTCGACGTGCGCACGGGAGGTGCGGTCTAAGCCATGGAATTCCGTGAATCAGTCAACCTTGCGCTCGGTAGTCTGCGGACGAACAAGATGCGTTCGATCCTCACCCTGCTGGGCATCATCATCGGCATCATGGCCGTGGTGATCATCATGACCCTCGGACGAGGACTGCAGAATTCCGTGACCAGCGGCCTCGAGGACATTGGCGCTTCGCAGCAAGCGGTGTTCATCACCGAGAAACCTCAGGACGGCGCTGACGGCGAAGAAGAACCGGGAGGCTTCAACCCGCCTGCCACCGACGAAGCGGACAAAGTCACGCTCGAGCAGCTCGCCGAACTCAAGGACCACTTCGGCGACCGCATCGTCGGCGTGGACATCCAGAACAGCTTCGGCGGCACTGCCAAATTCAAGGATCAGGATTCCTCGGCCCAGGTGAACCCAGTTCTCGGCGAGTCCATGGAAGTGCGCAACGTGAAGATCGCCTACGGGCGCGCGATCGAGCAGCGGGACATCGACAGCCAGCGCCCAGTCGCGGTCGTTTCGCAGGAGCTTGTCGACGCCTTCTTCGACGGCGACGCAGCATCTGCCCTGGGGCAGCGCGTCGACCTGACCGTGGAATCGACGGGTGTGTTCACCATTGTCGGTGTCGCCGAGGCGGAGGAGCAAGACGCCAGCAACTTCGGCCAGGAGTCCGCTGCTGGTCAAGCCTTTATCCCCATCAGCTCTGTCGACCGTGTCGCGGAGCCGATCACGAGCACCGATATGTTCAACGTGCAGGCCAAAGGTGATGAGGATCCGGCGGAGTTCCGCGACGAACTGCAGAAGTATGTGGACCGCTGGTACTCCAACAGCGATACTGCGCAGGCCGAGGTCATCGACATGCAGGCCGAGCTCGCGTCGTTTACCAAGATTTTCGGCGCCATCAGTGCAGTGATCGCCTCCATCGCCGGTATCTCGCTGCTCGTTGGCGGCATCGGTGTCATGAACGTCATGCTCATCACCGTCACCGAACGCACCCGCGAAATCGGTGTACGTAAGGCGCTCGGCGCGACCCGCCGTGATATCCGCACCCAGTTCATCGTTGAGGCAGTCATGGTCTGTCTCCTCGGCGGCATTATCGGCATCGTTTTGGGTGGTCTCATTGGCTCGGTCGCCAGCGGCTTTATCGGCATGTTTGGCGGTGGCGAATACGGACCAATGGCGTGGCCGCCGGTCAGTGCCGTGGTTGCGTCGCTGCTCTTCTCCATGGCGATCGGTGTTTTCTTCGGCGCGTACCCGGCGAACAGGGCCGCCAAGATGCAGCCGATCGACGCTTTGCGCTACGAGTAAACTACCGGCATGGCCAAAAACTCCTCGTTCGTTCACCTGCACAACCACACCGAGTTTTCCATGCTCGACGGTATGGCCAAGGTGGATCTCTTGGCCGAGGAAGTCGTCCGCCAGGGCATGCCCGCCGTGGGCATGACGGACCACGGCAATATGTTCGGCTCCAACGCTTTCTACCGCCGGATGGTGGAAGCCGGCGTGAAGCCGATCATCGGCATCGAGGCGTATATGGCCCCGGAGTCCCGCTTCAACAAAAAGCGTGTGCTGTGGGGTACTCCCGACCAGAAGGGCGACGACGTCTCGGCCTCCGGTGCTTACCTGCACCAGACGATGCTGGCGGAGAATGCCACGGGCCTGCACAACCTGTTCAAACTGTCCTCCTTGGCGTCTTACGAGGGGCAGCTGGGCAAGTGGCCACGCATGGACGCAGAGCTTGTCGCCGAGCATGCCGACGGAATCATCGCCACCACCGGCTGCCCGTCCGGCGATGTCCAGACGCGCCTGCGTCTCGGCCAGTACGACCAAGCGCTCGAGGCCGCCGCGATGTGGCAAGACATCTACGGCAAGGACAATTATTTCCTCGAGCTGATGGACCACGGCCTGCATATCGAGCGCCGGGTCCGCGACGACTTGTTGCGCATCGGCCAGGCGCTCGACCTGCCGCCGCTGGTCACCAACGATTGCCACTATGTGCTCGAATCTCAGGCACCAGCCCATGAGGCAATGCTGTGCGTTCAGACAGGCAAGACGCTGCTCGATCCGGACCGCTTCAAATTCGACGCCACCGACTTCTACATCAAGTCCGCTGAGCAGATGCGCGCCACGTGGGACGACATGGTCCCGGACGGTTGCGACAACACCCTGTGGATCGCCGAGCGCGTCGGCGACTACGGCGAGCTGTGGGAGGAGCACCCGCACGACCGCATGCCTATCGCGACGGTGCCGGAGGGGGAGACCCCGACGACGTGGCTACGCAAGGAAGTGCACCGCGGTCTCCAGGAGCGCTTCGAGGGCAAGGACGTGCCCGAGGAGTACTACAAGCGTGCCGACTACGAGATCGACGTCATCGACATGAAGGGCTACCCGTCCTACTTCCTCATCGTCGCCGAGCTGATCAAGCACGCCCGTTCGGTGGGCATCCGTGTCGGACCGGGCCGTGGTTCGGCGGCTGGTTCACTGGTCGCCTACGCGTTGACGATCACGAATATCGACCCGATGGAGCACGGCCTGCTCTTCGAGAGGTTCCTGAACCCGGAGCGTCCGTCGGCACCCGATATCGATATCGACTTCGACGACCGCCGCCGCGGGGAAATGCTGACCTACGCCGCGGAGAACTGGGGTGAGGACAAGATCGCCCAGGTGATCACATTCGGCACAGTGAAGACGAAGCAGGCCATCAAGGACTCCGCGAAGGTGAACTTCGGCCAGCCGGGCTTCCAGATGGCAGACCGGATCAACGCCGCACTGCCACCGGCGATCATGGCGAAGGATATTCCGTTGTCCGGCATCACCGACCCGGAGCACGAGCGCTACTCGGAAGCCGCCGAGGTGCGCTCCATGATCGAGACTGATCCGGACGTGGCCAAGATCTATGAGACCGCCCGCGGCCTCGAAGGAGTCGTGCGCCAGGCCGGTGTCCACGCCTGCGCGGTGATCATGGCGTCTGTGCCGCTCATGGACCACATCCCGATGTGGAAGCGCCCCGCCGACGGCGCGCTCATCACGGGGTGGGACTACCCGGCGTGCGAGGCAATCGGCCTGCTGAAGATGGACTTCCTCGGTCTGCGCAACCTCACTGTCATCGGTGACGCGATCGAGAACATCCAGAAGAACCGCGGCGAGGATCTCGACCTGGAAAGCCTGGACACTGAGGATCCAGCCGTGTACGAACTCCTGTCGCGCGGCGACACGCTCGGTGTGTTCCAGCTCGACTCCGGTGGCATGCAGGAGCTGCTCAAGCGCATGAAGCCGACGGGCTTCAACGATATTGTCGCGTCCCTGGCGCTCTACCGCCCAGGACCGATGGGCGTGAACGCCCACTGGGACTACGCGGACCGCAAGAACGGGCGCAAGCCGATCACCCCGATCCACCCGGAGCTGGAGGAGCCACTGCGGGAGATCCTGGACGAGACCTACGGCCTTATCGTCTACCAGGAGCAGATCATGAGGATCTCGCAGAAGGTGGCGAACTACACGGCCGGCGAGGCAGACGGCTTCCGTAAAGCGATGGGCAAGAAGAAGCCGGAAGTGCTCGCCCAGCAGTACGAGAAGTTCTCCCAGGGCATGTTCGACAACGGGTACACAAAATCCGCCGTTGACGCGCTGTGGGGCACGATCGAGCCGTTCGCCTCCTACGCGTTCAACAAGTCGCACGCCGCGGGCTACGCGCTGGTGTCGTACTGGACGGCATACCTGAAGGCGAACTACGCCTCCGAGTACATGGCGGCATTGCTGACCTCGGTCGGCGACAAGAAGGACAAGTCCGCGATCTACCTCGCCGACTGCCGCCACCTAGGGATCTCCGTCCTGCCACCGGACATCAACGAGTCCGAAGAGAACTTCCTCGCTGTGGACAAGGACATCCGCTACGGTCTTGCAGCGATCCGCAATGTGGGCGTTGAGGTGGTGGAATCCATCATGGAGACCCGCCGCACTAAGGGCGCGTTCACGAGCTTCTCCGACTACCTCGACAAGATCGATCTGTTGCCGTGCAATAAGCGAATTACTGAATCACTGATCAAGGGCGGCGCTTTCGACTCGCTCGGACACCCGCGCAAGGGGCTGCTGCTCGTCTCCGACGGTGCGGTGGACTCGGTGCTGACGACCAAGAAGGCCGCGGACAAGGGGCAGTTCGATCTGTTCTCCTCCTTCGGCGGGGACGACAGCGACGAGCAGAGCGCGGCTAACGCGTTCACTATCGAGGTGCCGGACGAGGAGTGGGAAAAGAAGCACAAGCTCGCCCTCGAGCGCGAAATGCTCGGCCTGTACGTTTCCGGCCACCCGCTCGACGGCTTCGAGGAGGTGTTGGAAGCACAGACTGACACCGCGTTGCCGAAGATTCTCGGCGGCGAGATGCGCCACGGCGATCAAGTCACCATCGGCGGCATCATTTCCAGCGTCGACCGGCGCTACTCCAAGAAGGACGGTTCGCCCTGGGCGATTGTGACACTGGAGGACCATCACGGTGCCCAGGTGGAAGTCCTGCTGTTCAACAAGGTCTACGCCCTTGTGGCGCCGCAGATCGTGGAGGACAACATCATCCTCGTCAAGGCCCACGTGTCCATCCGCGACGAGCGCATGAGCCTGTTCGGCGACGATGTGAAGGTGCCGGAACTGGGGCCGGGAAACGGTGCTGGTCTGCCCCTGCGCCTGACGCTGCGCACGGAGCAGTGCACAGTGGACAACATCCGCAAGCTCAAGCAGGTGCTGGTGAACAACCCGGGTGATTCCGATGTGTACCTGAACCTCGTCAACGGCGACCAGTCGCAGCTCATGGTCTTGGGCGACCACTTGCGTGTCGAACGTTCGGGCAGCCTCATGGGGGACCTCAAAGCAGCCATGGGCGCAGGAGTCCTGGGGTAGAGAAGCAGACGACTCCTCCGCCCACAATTGGATCCAGGGGTGGAGGAGTCTTCAAGTTTGCGCGGGTGAGGCACTAGCCCCCACCCGCGCAGGAAGGCTGAGTTGAAGGGTGATTACCCGAAGTTCTTCATGAAGGCTTCGAACTGCGCCTTGGCCGTCGGGGAGACGGAAATGATGATCGCGGCGAGTTGAGAGCCTACCGTGATCACACCGGCGATGACCGACACGATCATGGAGATCGTCTTGAACTGGTTGCTCTTGAAGTACTTGTCGGCGCGGTTCAGGCCGGACGAACCGAAGATGCCGTCCTTGCCGGACTCGGAGCTGGCACCGTTTTCGTCCGCTTCGTTCTCCGCGTCGGCCGTGCCTTCACCAGCAGCGGTGTCGGAGTTGATCGGGGCGGTTTCGTTGTCGGCGGTCTGGGCGATAGCCGGGGTTGCGCTGAAAGCCATCGCGGCGGAAAGTGCTGCGGCGACGAGTGCGGTGCGCTTCTACACGGAGGACTCCTTCTTCAACAGGAAGTTGGGCAATCTAGTGGGAACCTCTGAGAATTTTACGCCCTGCATGGGTGAATGCCAAGGGGTTCACAGCCCGGTTGCCGCCGCGTGGAATTCGTCGGCCAAGCAAGCTTCTCGTTTCCGGGTGGAGTCTATGATTGCGAGGTATGACACATTCGCCTGATTTTTCACCCGTGCACGCAGCAGATATTCAAAGGGCACAGGCGAGTATTTCGGGCATTATCGCGCCAACACCGTTGCAGTACTGCCCGCGCCTGTCGCAGCTCTACGGCGTGGAGGTTTATCTCAAGCGGGAAGACCTGCAGGACGTGCGCTCGTACAAGATCCGCGGGGCGTACTACAACATCAGCAACCTCACTGAGGAGGAGAAGGCAGCCGGTGTCGTCGCGGCATCGGCAGGCAATCACGCGCAGGGAGCTGCGTACGCCTGCCGTTCCATGGGGATCGACGGCAAGATCTTCGTGCCCAAACGCACCCCGAAGCAGAAGCGCGACCGCATCAAGGTCCACGGCGGCGACAACGTGGAGCTCGTGCTCGTCGGCGACACCTTCGACGAAGCCGCTGAAGCAGCCCGCGCGGACGCCGAGGCGCGCGGTGCCACGATCGTCGAGCCGTTCAATGCCCGCAACACCGTCATCGGGCAGGGCACCGTGGGCGCCGAAGTCGTCTCCCAGCTGTCCGGTCTGGGCAAGTCCCTCGACTCCATCGTCGTGCCCGTCGGCGGCGGCGGACTGATCGCCGGAATCACCTCGTACTTGGCCGATATGTCGCCGCGCACCGCCGTGGTGGGCGTGGAACCGGCGGGCGGCCAGTCGCTCAAAGGGGCGCTCGACGCCGGTGAACCGGTGACGCTAGAGACGGTCGATCCGTTCGTCGACGGGGCCGCCGTGAAGCGCATCGGCGACGTGAATTACAAGATCATCGAGGAGAATCTCGGACGTGTCCACGTGCTTGCCGCCGACGAGGGGGCAGTGTGCACGAGCATGCTCGCGCTGTACCAGAACGAGGGCATCATCGCCGAGCCTGCAGGGGCGCTGTCGGTGGCTGCGCTTGCCGACGTCACCCTCGCCCCAGGTAGCACCGTCGTCTGCGTCATTTCCGGCGGCAATAACGATGTGCTGCGTTACGCCGAGATCATGGAGCGTTCGCTGGTCCACCGGGGTCTGAAGCACTACTTCCTGGTCAATTTCGCCCAGGAGCCGGGGCAGCTCCGCCGCTTCCTCAACGACGTGCTCGGACCGGACGACGATATCGCCCTGTTCGAGTACTTGAAGAAGAACAATCGCGAGACCGGCGCCGCGCTGGTCGGCATCGAACTCGCCCGCGCGGCCGACCTTGATCCGCTGCTCGAGCGGATGGAGGAAGCATCCTTCGACTGCCGTCGGCTCATGCCGGGCACCCCGGAGTACGAGTTCATCGTCACCGGCTAAGGCCGGCGTTCAATCACAGCAAAGCCCCACGGGTCCAGCCGGGTTTCTGTAGCGGTAACGGTCGGGGAAGTGAACGAATAGACGAGCTCGCCGCCCACCGGAACCGTCACCGGGTCCCCCGAGAAATTGGCTGCGAGGACGACATCGTCGTAGCCCATCGTGAGCCAGTCGCCGGAGTGCTCGACCTGTAGCTCGCGGAGGTCCTCGCGGGCGAGGTCTAATTCGCGTCGCAGCGTGAGCAGTGTCTTGTACGCCCCGTACATGCTTTGGGCTGTGTCACCGTGGTTCCAGTCGAGTTTCGCCGATTCGAACGTGGCCGGGTCGGCGGGGTCGGGGACTTCCGCGAAATCCCAGCCGTAGCGGGCGAATTCGTGTGCGCGGCCCTCACGTGTCAGCCGCATGAGCTCCTCGTCAGTGTGGGAGACGAAGAAGGGGAACGGTGTCTGGGCGAAGGATTCCTCGCCCATGAAGATCATCGGCGTGAACGGGCTGAAGAAGATCACCGCGGCCTTCAGCGCGTGCTGGGCCGGGGTGAGGTTCTGCGACGGCCGGTCGCCCTGCGCGCGGTTGCCCACTTGGTCGTGCGTGGTGGTGTACGTGATCAGCTTCCATGGCGGGATTGCGGCCAAGTCCAGTGCTCGGCCGTGGGTGCGGCCGCGGAAACTGGAGTAGTCGTTGCGGAACCGGAAGCCGTGGCGCAGTGTGTCGGCCAGTATCTCCACGGTGCCGAAGTCCTCGTAGTAGGCGTTATTCTCGCCGGTGATGACGGTGTGGAGAGCATGGTGGACATCGTCTAGCCACTGCGCGTCCAACCCGTACCCGCCGACCGAGTAGTCGGAGATGATGCGCGGATCGTTCAGGTCGCTTTCCGCGATGATGATCGGATTCGGCCCGTTGGCCGCTTCGACCTGGTCGGCGACCATGTTGATCTGCTCCATGATGGAGTACGCCTCGCGGTCGTCGTAGGAATGAACGGCGTCGAGGCGCAGCCCGTCGATGTGGAATTCGTCGAGCCAGCGGCGCACCGCGTCGAGCACGTACGCGCGCACCTCGTCCGAATCCGAACCGGAGAAATTCACCACATCGCCCCAGCCCGTCGTACCGGCCGTGGTGTAGGGGCCGAACTGGCCGTTATAGTTCCCGTCCGGGCCGAAGTGGTTATACACCACATCGAGGTACACACCGACACCCTTGTTGTGGGCTGCGTTGATGAGGCGTTTCAACCCGTCCGGTCCACCGTAACTTTCCTGCACCGCGAACCAGTCCACACCGTCGTAGCCCCAGTTGCGCTCTCCGCCGAATGGCTGGACGGGCATCAGCTCGATCGTGGTCACGCCCAGGTCGACGAGGTAATCGAGCTTGTCGACGACACCGTCGAACGTCCCCTCCTCCGTGAACGTCCCCACATGGAGCTCATAGATGACCTGCCCCTTGAGCTCGTAGTTGGTCCAGTGCTGGTCCGACCACTCGAATTCGTCGTCCGTCACTTCCGACAGCCCGTGGACCCCGTCCGGCTGGCGGGTTGAACGAGGGTCGGGGAGGGGAGCGGACCATGCGTCGCCGTCGAAAAGCGAGAAGCCGTAACGCTGGCCCGGAACCTTCTCGACGTCGCTGATCCACCAGCCTCTGCGGTGGTCGTCGCGCCGCATCTGATGCTCAACGCCGTCCACCACGATCTTCGTGTCGTGCGCGTGAGGGGCCCATACATCGAACTTCATGTGTTCCACCCTAAGTAATATGGCCCGGCGATGGTGACAACGTATTCATTGCCTGTTCGGGGTGAGCCGAATCGGAGGAGGAGGCGCGGGAGGACTCGTCCACGCTTACTCGGAGTAGGTGACGCAAGCGGTGGAGCTGGTCAAACCCGCAGCCCAAGCCGTACCGGGGGATCGCGTCAAAGCGTGGGAGGCGTGGTTAAACGTGGAGCGGGAAGCGCCGCCAGGGAGAGTTCGGGTCGATCAATGCTTCCGTGAGAATGTGGTCGAACAACTGGAGTTCACCCTGCATGTCGTCTGCGTTGTCCCTAATGGTGTCGGCTGACCAAATGGCGCGACCCCACCAGAAGCTGGCCGCGGCGTCCGCCCAGGACCGGAAGTGCTTTTGCAGCTCGGCGACAGCGCGTGAGGCGTAGCTGGAGTACTCCTCAGGGGTGATGAGTCCGACGAGCACGGCCGTCGCGCCTGTCATTTCCACCCGCATGATGTCCCAGGCGCGGGTCGTTGCCGGAGCCGACGGCGCGTTGACGTTTGCGAACGAAGGGTGGGTGCGCACAGCTACCCAGTGGTCGAAGTCGGTCCAGAGCTGCTTCGGATCCAACCAGTTGGAAATAGCCAGGTGCTCCAGGAACATCTCCATCGTCCGGCGGCGCTCCGCAAAATCCTTCGAACGCCATTCCTGCGGCGCGAACTCACCCGTGAGCATTTCGGCTGTGTGCAGCACTGCATCAAGCGACGCGGTGTGCATGTCGCCGGCGATGAGCATCTCCATCATTTGGCGGGTTTCATCAGCCGAGGTGATGCCCCACCACTGCTCAAGCATGCGTTTGTATTGCACGCGATTTTTCTTTACAGGCAACGTGGGAGTGTCCACGGGCCGGTCGTGTCCCACCCGGTACGGCAGGGCGAAGACCGCCTCCAGCACCGTCTGACGGTCCGGCTGCGGGGTGCTCCATTCCCACAGGTCAACTGCCATATCTTCGGCCTTGGCGCGGGGGCGTTCGAACCGTGCGGCGGTGATGGCGGTCATCAGGGGATTCCTTCCTCACAAGCAGACTCGGATCTCAGTTTTAGCAAATACTATTGCTTAGATTCTGAGACGAATTTGGCGCAATACGCATGATAACCTGCCTCACGTGGTCAATGAGAACGAGTTTGTGCGTAAAGCGTTAGAGCGCTGTGGCGACACCCAGATCGCACCGGCCGTCGTGAACGATGTCATGCAGGTGCTTGGGCCTGGAGAGGAAATCCTGGAGGTGGCACTCACGAGTGCTCCCGGGTTCACGTCAGCATGCGTGTGCACGACTTCGCGCCTGTTTCTTGGCACTGCGCCCGGCCAGGTGACAGTGATCGACCACGCCTGGCTCACCGGCTTCTGTGGTCGCCCGTACGGGCCCGCAGAAGAGCTCACACTCACACTCAAGGCCGTGGACGGGGAAGTGAACTGGATTGGATTCAACCGCACTGGACTGATGCGTATCTTGCACGCCCTCGATTTCGCGATGCAGAGCCCGGCACCGGAAGCAACCATTCCAGAACTGTTCAACAAGTGGATCGATATCCAACAGGAAGCGAACAACGTTGAGATGACTCCCGAGCAGTTCGAACTTAACGTCCGCGAAGCGATAGGAGAGCGCAAGTGGCTGACATAAACACCTACCCGGAGCCGAGCGCCAACTTCTCTGGCGACGCGCTTCTACCCGATCCGCCATCGAACCGGCCCCAGCCCAACTACGGGCCGAAAGTTGCGCCCCCGGCGCAGAATGCTCATAATGGCGGCCCTTACGGCGAGGACTACGATTTCTGGCAACAGGGCCTGTCCCCGGTGAAGCTCTCCGTTCAGACGCAGCTCATTCTGGCCGCCGTGATCGTGACCATTATCGTGACTCTCGCAGTGATCTTCGTTTAAGGATCTTTGCGGTGATTAGCTGTCCCACCGGGCGGACCCGAGGTGGTGACTGACCAGGAGGGCGGATACGGGCCTGCCCTCTTCGGCAGTGTCGCGCTCCTAGCGCAGCTCTGCGCAGTGTTCGCCGATTTTCCTGAGCTGGGTTAGGGTCTGTGCGCGGTTGACATAGTCGATGGAGCGGCGGCGATCGGGGTCGCCGGCGATCATGCCGCTGGCAGGGCCCTCCGCCACGATCTTCGTGTCGTGCGCGTGAGGGGCCCATACATCGAACTTCATGTGTTCCGCCCTAAGTAATATGGTGCGGCGATGGTGACAACGTATTCATTGCCTGTTTCGGGTGAGCCGACGGTGAACGAGATCGAGATCAAACGCTCCCGCTTCATCACCTGGATCGCGCGTGCCGAATCGGAGGAGGAAGCGCGGGAGGTCATCGCGCGTGCCCGCCATGAATTCCCCGATGCGCGCCACCACTGTTCCGCGTTCATCGTGCATGTCGACGGTGCGGTGCCGATCGAGCGCTCGAGCGACGACGGTGAGCCCGCCGGGACCGCGGGTAAACCAATGCTCGACGTGCTCCGCGGCTCCGGCCTCGAATCGGCGGTGGCCGTGGTGATCCGCTATTTCGGCGGTGTGAAACTCGGTGCCGGCGGCCTCGTTCACGCCTATTCCGAATCTGTCAGCGCTGCCGTGGAGCAGGTACCCCGTGCGGAGAAATCGTTGCGGGAGCTGGTCGACGTCGACCTCCCGCACGCCGACGCTGGGCGCATCGAGGCGGAATTGCGCACCCACGGCATCGATGTTGTCGACGTGGCTTACGGTGCCCAGGTCCGCTACACCTTCGCTCTTATTCCGGGGAGCAGGGAAGAGTTCGATGCGCTGCTCGCCGCGGTAACACAAGGTTCCGCCGCCGCACGCGAGGCGGGAACAATGTGGGTCGAACGGCCCCGCTAGACTATTGGCCATGACTCTCGCGCCTCGCCCGAATAACCCCATTGAAGCCCGCAAGCAGGCTGTGCGGCGCTACTCCCGCAACGGCGTCGCCTGTGTCGGCGGCGGTGTTCTCGGTGGTGTGGCACTCGGCCTGATCTTTTCCTCCTTCTGGTTCTGGTTCTCCCTCGGCATGGTCGTCGCTGTGGCGGGCGGGCTGTACAACTACAGCAAGGTGAAGAAGATCGTCAACCACCAAGACGTCCAATAGTGGCCGGCGCTGAACCCGAAGGGAGCCCCGTCCGCATCGATGTCTGGGTGTGGGCTGTCCGCATGTACAAGACTCGTTCTGAGGCAGCCAACGCGGTCCGCGCCGGGCACGTCAAGCTCAACGGGGCCGCGGTGAAGCCGTCGGCGCAGGTTGTTCCCGGCGACCGCGTCAAGGCGTGGAAGGACTACCGCGACATCGAATACGAAGTGGTGCAGACCCTGCGCAAACGCGCCGGGGCTCCGGTGGCCCGGCAGTGCTACATCGACCATTCGCCGCCACCGCCGCCGAAGGAGTACTTCTACTCGATGCCCAAGCGCGACCGCGGTGCCGGGCGCCCCACCAAGAAGGAGCGCCGCGAGATCGACCGCTTGCTCGGGCGGCGTTGATTCGCGGAGGCGACGCGAACTTTCAAATTGCACGGATTGTGCAAAGTTGCATAGACTCTGCAACATGTCACAGTTTTTGTATCGCCTAGGTAGTTGGTCCTACCGGAAAATCTGGCCATTTCTCGCCGTATGGCTCATCCTTCTCGCGGGGCTCGGTTTCGGAGCCGCGAATTTCGCGAAATCTCCGAGTCCCACATTCAGCATGCCCGACATGGATTCCACCGTCACTCAGAAGGAAATGAACGAGCGCTTCGGCACTGACGAGGACGCCACGACCATTCCGTCGGGCACCATCGTCGTCCAAGCCCCCGAAGGCTCGACACTCGCCGATCCTGATGTGTCGGAACAGGTCGACGAGATGATTGGGGACTTGAAGGCCACCGGCGCTCTGCGCGATGCCGAGGGCGCCGAGGGCATGGTCAACCCAGTCCTCGCCGCCGGCGGTATGGCGAAGCAGATGGGCGAGGCGAAGGCCGCCCAGGGAATTCCGCAGGATCAGATCGACGCAGACCTCGCCGCTCTTTCCCCGCTCAGCTCCGACCAGCGCACAGGCACGATCTCTATCACGTTCAACGAAGCGAACGTGATGGAGATTCCTGATGAGAATCTCGAGGAAGTCAAGGGCATCCTCGACCGTTACGATGCTTCGGACCTCACCGTCAAGTACAACGGCAACGCCTTTTCCGGCGCCGGCGAAATGGACGGGACATCTGAGCTGATCGGTATGGCAGTTGCTGCGATTGTCTTGCTGGTGACCTTCGGTTCTCTCGTCGCCGCCGGTCTGCCACTGATTGCGGCGGTGATCGGAGTCGGTGTCGGTCTCCTCGGAGTGCGTCTTGGCACCTTGCTCACCGACTCGATTTCGGATATGACCCCGATGCTCGCCTCCATGATCGGCCTCGCCGTGGGCATCGACTACTCCCTGTTCATCGTCGCCCGGTTCCGCAACGAACTGATCGCCTCGTCCGGCTTGAACGATCTCTCACCGAAAGAGCTCGCCCGGGAATTGAGGAAGATGGACAAGGACACCCGTGCCCACGCAATGGGAATGGCGCTCGGCACGGCCGGCGGATCGGTCGTGTTCGCCGGAACCACGGTGCTGATCGCGCTGGCTGCGCTGTCGATTATCCGCATCCCGTTCTTGACCACAATGGCGCTCGCCGCCGCAGGCACAGTCTTCATCGCTGTCCTTGTGGCGCTGACGTTCTTGCCGTCGTTGCTCGGCCTGCTGGGGACCCGGGCTTTCGCGATCCGCATTCCGGGGCCGAAGGTCCCGGATCCTGAGGACGAGAAACCGACGATGGGCCTGCTGTGGGCACGCCAGATTCGCGCCCGGCCCTGGTTGAACCTGATCGCGGGCGTGCTGCTGCTGGGGATTCTCGCGATTCCCGCCGGCAATCTGCGTCTGGCTATGCCGACCGACGGCACGGCGAAACTCGGTTCGCCGCAGCGCGACGCATACGAAATGGTCGACGAGGCGTTCGGCCCGGGCCGTAATGCCCCGATGGTCGCGTACGTGGACACAGCGAACGTGGCCGAGCAGGACCGCATGGGCGCCTACCAGGACATCCTGCAGAAGTTCTCCGGCACCGAGGGCGTGGTCAACGCCCAGATCGTCCAGACCACCGACAATATGGACGCGGCTCAGGTCCTAATCACTCCGGACTCCGGAGCCACCGACGAGGCCACCACCGCGACTTTGGAGAGGCTGCGCGACCTCAAGCAGCCCTTCGAGGACAGCACCGGTGCGACCTTCGGCATCACTGGCATCACGCCGATCTTCGACGACATCTCGGAGAAGCTCTCGGACGTGCTCGTACCGTATATCGCCATCGTGCTCGGGTTGGCGTTCATCGTCCTGGTCCTTGTCTTCCGCTCCATCTGGGTGCCGCTCATCGCGGCGCTCGGATTCGGGTTGTCGATGGCGGCGACTTTCGGCGTCACCGTCGCAATTTTCCAGGAAGGCAAGTTCGGCCTGATCGAGGATCCTCAACCGCTGCTGTCGTTCTTGCCCATCATGCTCATCGGCCTGACCTTCGGCTTGGCGATGGACTACCAGGTCTTCTTGGTGACACGCATGCGGGAAGGCTTCGTGTCCCGGAACAAGACGGCCGGAAACGCAGTGTCCAACGGCTTCAAGCACGGGGCGCGTGTCGTCACCGCTGCGGCATTGATCATGATCTCCGTCTTCGCCGCATTCATGCTTATCGACGAGCCGTTCATCAAGGCGATGGGCTTCGCCCTCGCGGCAGGCGTTTTGATCGATGCCTTCGTCGTGCGCATGACGTTGATTCCCGCCACCATGTTCCTGCTCGGCGACCGCGCCTGGAAGATCCCGGCGTGGTTGGACAAAGCTCTGCCCAACTTGGACATTGAGGGCGAGAAGCTTCACCGTGAGCAGGCCGCGGATAAGGCTCCCGTTACGGTGTAGTCCATGAACATGCGCGAAGAGAAGAAGGCGGCGACTCGTCTCGCGATTTCAGAGTCCGCGGCGACATTGCTCCTCGAGGACGGGATGAGCGCACTCACTGTCGCCCGTGTGTCCGAACGGGCGGGTGTGTCGCCGCGCACCTTCCACAACTATTTCGCGGACATCGATGAAGCCCTCCTCGAATTCGTGGGCAAGGTGTTCCGCGCCATCGCCGAGCAAATCGACGCGCTCCCACCTGAGTTCTCGGCGGTGGAAGCGCTCGAGACGATCGTGCTCGACTCCATCGATGAGGAAGGATCAGGACTCTATTCCGCTTCGACGCTGATTTTCCTGGTCGAACAGGCCCGTTTGGGATCGTCTCGGCCGCCCGCGAAGGAAGCCGTCAAGAATCTCACGGATCCGCTCGTCGAAAGTATCCGCAGGCGTTTTCCCGGAGCAACACGGTTCGATGCCGAGGTTCTCCTCACCGCCTTGGGCACCGCGGGTGCTACCGCTGTGGACGCATACCGGGCGCTGCCTGAACCGAGGGAGGCTTCTGAAGGGCGCGCGTTGGTGCGCCGTGCTTTCGAATTGCTGCGCGAGGCGCACTAGCGCTCGCGCCTACTCTGGACCTCCGGTCGCTCTAGTTCTCCGTGTGCTCGGCGACGAGTAGCGCCGTCGGCAACACGTCGAGCACATCCAGAACCGGCACGGTGCCGGTAAAGGTCGTGCCGGTGAGCCGGTCGGTCCACGTGCCCTCCGGCAGTGTGACGGTGGTCTCGCCCCAACCGCCGCGATCTTCCAATGCCAGAGGGCGGCGGGTGGCCAGCGCCACGACATCGAGACCGGAGATGCCGCGGGCCATGCCGACAAGATGGCTGGCGGCCTCCCCGACACCGAAGACTGCCTGGTATTCGCCCTGCAGGAAGATATCGGGGTGCTGGCGGCGCAGATAAACACCCTCATGCACGACGGCTTGCTTCGCGCGGTCGGCGAGGGAGACCAAGTGCGGGTAGAGGCCGGGGAGTGCTTCCTCGCGCGCAGCGTCGCGCGCGGAGCACAGTTCCCGGTGAATGTGGCCGGACAGCGCCCTTTCTTTGAACTGCCCAAGTGTCTGTGTGCGGTTGACGTAGTCGACGAAGCGGCGGTTATCCGGGTCCACCAGGGAGAGATCGAAAAACTCTTGCCCCTGGTAGGTATCCGGGATGCCCGGTCCGATCAGCTGCAGCACCTTGCGGCCCAAGGATAGTTGCACGGCGCCTCGGTGGATCTCGCCGACGAAATCGTCGATGATGCCGGTGGCGGGGCCATCGATAAGCGCGTCGACCCAATCCACGATGGCTGTTTCGAAACGCTCGTCGTTGTCGAACCAGGAGGTGCGCAGGCCTGCCTCACGCACGGCTTTGACGGCGTAGTCCCTGAGCCGTTCACGGACGCTGTCCATGCTGTCGCCGCCGTCGGTGGGCCACACACCGATCACGTTCTGGAGGAGGAAGTGCGCCGTCGCGTCGTCCGGAGCGGGCACTAAAGCGTGGACTTGGTGCGCCACTTCCGCGAAGTCTTTGTGGCGTTCCGTGATCTCGATGATGCGGGCACGGGTGTCTTCACTGCGCTTGGTGTCGTGCGTGGTCAACGTGGTCATCGCGTGCGGCCACAGCATGGAGCGCTCCTGCTGTAGCAGGTGGAATTCCGCGGCGGAGACCCCGAAGCGGCCCGGTGCGCCGCCCACTTCCTGGAGGGCGACGAGACGGCCGGCCCGGTAAAAGAGGGTGTCCTCCACTCCCTTGGCCATCACTGCGCCGCATACCTGGGCGAAACGGACCTTCGCCTCGCCGTTAGCCAAGAAAGCGGCGGAGATGAGGTCGAGTGCCGCCCGCCGGGACGGGAAGCGCCGCACCATGTCGGCCACGATGGTGGAGGTGAGGCGGGACAGGGAGATGTAGTCCGCGCGGTAAACCGGAATGGCCGCGACCATGTCGATGACGGTGCGCTCGAGGTCCTCGTCGGAGACATCGGCGCCTGCGGTGGAGAAATTATCGCGGCGGATGGCGCGGGTCAGTCGGCGGATCTCCGCGGCGAGCTCGGACTGGGCGACGTCCCGCTTGAGCTCGTGCTCCGCGGCCGTGATGGCAGCTTCATCCCACGTGGAGCCGGACTGCTGGAGGGAGAGCATGCTCAGCGAGTCCTCTGCTTCGCGGAAGACGAAGATGCCGTCGAGCTCGCGCAACGCGTCGTAGCCGGTCGTGCCGTCGACGGCGAGGCGCGGGTCGAGCGGTTCAGTGACACCGAGAATCTTCTCGGCCACCAGCCACCGGTCTTCGCCGATCAGGTCGCGCAGGCGGTTGAGGTACGTGAACGGGTCAGCCAACCCATCCGGGTGGTCGACGCGCACCCCGTCGATCAGATCTTCCGCGATGAGCTGCCGCAGTGTGCGGTGCGTGTGCTCGAAAATCAGCGGGTCTTCTTGGCGGATTCCGGCCAAGCCGTTAACGGAGAAGAAGCGGCGGTAGGAGATCACTCCGTCGCGCCAGTACATCAGGCGGTAGCTTTGACGGTCGTACACCTCGCGCGGGTCGTCGTCGAGGCTGTCGAAGGAACCCGGGGCTAGAGGGAAGTAGTTGTCGAAGTAGGCGAGCACCGGCTCGTCGATCTCGTCGAGATGCGTCAGCGTGAACTTGTCCTCGTCGCCCGGCTGCCCGAGCACCGGCAGGCCGAGTTTTCCGCCGGCGCCGTTGTCCTCGTGCCAGTCGATGTCGAAGTAGCTCTCGAATTCGGATTCGCGCCCGTTCTTCAGCACGTCCCACCACCATTTATTCAGCTGCGGGGTTTCCACGCCGAGGTGGTTCGGCACGATATCCAGGATGAGTCCCAGCCCCGCCTCGTGCGCTGTGGCGGCCAGGTGGCGCAGCCCCTCGATACCGCCGAGCTCCGGATTGACCACGGTCGGGTCCGTCACGTCGTAGTTGTGGTTGGACTCCGGGTAGGAGGTGAAGATCGGGGACAGGTAGAGGTGGGAGACTCCCAGTTCTTTCAGATACGGGACGAGGTCTGCGGCGTCCGCGAAACCGAAACTGCGCCCCGCCGGGTCTGCTTTCGATCCCCTCAATTGCAGGCGGTACGTCGATGTGATCGGGCGGAACATGTGCGGGCACTCCTTATCGTCGCCACTGGTACACCCTCACACCCTAGTGAGACGCAAGTGAGCTTTCACCGGTCTTTGACTTTCTGTGCTTTTGAGCGCTGGTGCGGCACAGATGGGCTGACGGGGAAGCCCAAGGAGTACGTCATCACCGCCGCGTCCGGGAAGATCAGACGGACATCCGCCGCGTGTGCGTCGAAGACGAAGAGCTCCTCGTGATCGCGGCTGAAAAACACAAGGCCTTTGGCCGGGGAGAGGATTTCCGTGAAATGGGCGTGAAGCACCTTGAACGTCCGCGGGTGAGCCAGCCAGGCAGCCGCGGGATGCGAGGTTCCCTGCACCTCGAGGCCGCGCGGCGCGATGTCGCCCAACGCGAAAGAGGCGTTGCGCACGGTGAATTCAATCTGACCGATCTGCGTGCGCAGGAGGGTGTCCGCCGCGGTGTCCCACGCCTGCTGGGTGCTGAGCTCCATACGTCCCAGGTCAATCGGTGTGAGCAAGCGCCCGTCCGGAGACTTCAGCACGGCCACGTGGTCCCGGGAGAGGGAGATGTAGGCCGGTGACGTGGAGGTGCCCGGGCTAGCCCAGTTCTTCGCTTTCACAGTCAGGGAACGTGGTGCCGGGATCGCGTGCAGGGATGCCACCGGCCCCGGGGCGGTGAGCTTCGGGGACGGTGCGGGCGTGGAATCGGGGATTGGAGCGTGGATAGCGGTGCCAGCGGGCGCGGGATGCAGAGCAGTCTTCATGAATACTTAGACTGCGTCCGTGCCCAGAAGGTTCCGTCCAACGCCTAAAACGGCGGCTCCTCATCCAGTCCGAGAATGCCGAGCAGCTTCTCCGCCGGCCAGATCTCGATGTCCTGGCCCTTGTCCATCAGCTCGCGGGCGCGCTTCTCCTTCGACGTCATGCTCGCCCATTCCCCCACGACGAGGATCGTCGTTTTCTTTGTGACGTTCTTGCCCACCTGGCCACCGCGGGCGGCGATACCGTCCCACAGCTGTCCCTTGTCGAAGGGCTCGAACTCGCCGGTGAGGGTGACATTCTGCTCGTAGAGCGGCGAATCCGGATCGGCGTCGACTGCCGGTTCCGGAATGGTGTCCGGGGTGGCCACCGACTGCCAGGGCGCCGGACCGCGTTTCGACGCGCCGTCGTTGGCGGTGTCTTTACTGTCGGCGGTGGCAGCGACCTGCAGCGCAGTCTGGGCGCCGGAGAGGTCCTTGAGAACAGGAGTGACACGCCCCTGTCCGACCGAGCCCATCGCGAAGCCGGTGGAGTGCACGTACTCGGCCACCGTTCCGGTGTGCTCAGCGCGGCGTGCCAGTGCCACCATCACGCCAGCGCACGCCTCGGCGTCCGCGCAGGCATCATGGTGGTTCTCCAGCGACACCCCGAAGTGCTCGGCCACGGTAGGTAGACGGTGGTTGGCCACGCCGAGATCCGCCGCGCGCGACTGGGCCAGTGTGCACGCGAACGTGATCTCCGGTGCCGGCTGACCCGACTCGAGCGCCGCGTAACGCAGCGCGGAGGCGTCGAAATATGCGTTGTGAGCGACGACTGGGAGGTCACCGACGAACTCCTTGAACCGCCCGACCAGCTCGCCGACTCTCGGCTCGTCAGCGACCGCGTCGGCCGTGATGCCGTGAAATTCCACGTTGAAATCGTCGAAGTGGTCGTGTCCCTCAGGCGGCCGGCACAGCCACGATGCCCGCTCGGTGATCTCCCCGTCGATGACGCGCACCAGGCCCATCTGGCAGACCGAACCCCAGAACTGGTTCGCCGTCTCCACGTCGAAGGCGACGAAACTGAATGCGGGGATGCCGTCGGTACTGATCTTCTTGCCTGACCGTGCGGCCTCAACGATGGTCCGCAGCTGTTCCGGGCCTTTCTCATCGCCCGGTGCAAACCGGATGGCTCTTTCGCCGCCGTCGGCGGCGACCACGACGCGTGCCCCATCCCAGTCGTCGCCGGGCAGCACGTTCACCTCCGTGACGTCCCCCAGCGTGATGACCGTGGGCTCCGAGCTGCCGGTCAACGCCGCTTCGAGTGGATCGGGGTGAATCTCCAGTGCGGTCTCGGTGACCAGAACCCTGGCTCCGTGAGCACTAATCATCTACGTTCTACGCCTCCGCTTCCTTCGCTGCGCCGCCCTGGGGTGTATCGTCGTGCGCCGCTTCACTCTGCGTTTCCGTGTCGGCCGTTTCAGCGGTGTCGTCGAAAATCGGCGGTTCGATCTGGCGCAGCACAATCGTGGAGCGTGCGGGCACATTCTTGGTGCCGTCAGCCGCGATCTCCTCGGTCTCGGCCGGGTGCCCCAACGGCTCGGTGGTGTCGATGAGAACCTCCCACTTCGCGCCGAGGTTCTTCGGCGGCAGGGTGAATTCGATGTCTTCGTGGAAAGCGTTGAACATCAGCAGGAATGAGTCATCCGTGACCTGCTGGCCGCGGGAATCAGGCTCCGCGATCTGGCTGCCGTTGACATAGGCTTGCAATGCCTTGCCGAAGGCGAAGTCCCAGTCGTCCTGCGTCATCATCTTGCCGTCCGGGGTCAGCCACGCGACATCGCGGTCCTGGGCGTCCGTGCCCAGCGGGCCGCCAGCCAAGAAGCGGCGGCGGCGGAACACCGGGTGGTTCTTACGGATCGCGATCAGCCGGCGGGTGAAATCGTGGAGATCGTCGCCCACCTCCAGGCGGTCCCAGTTCATCCAGGATGTTTCGTTGTCCTGGCAGTAAACGTTGTTGTTTCCGCCCTGCGTGCGGGCGAACTCGTCGCCGTGCGCGATCATCGGGGTGCCCAGGGACAGCAGCAGTGTGGTCAGGAAGTTGCGGCGCTGCTGCGCACGCAGAGTCTGGACCTCCGGGTCATCAGTCGGTCCCTCCACACCGCAATTCCAGGAGCGGTTGTGGCTCTCGCCGTCGCGGCCGTCCTCCTGGTTTGCTTCATTGTGTTTCTCGTTGTAACTGACCAGGTCGTTGAGGGTGAACCCGTCGTGCGCGGTGATGAAGTTGATGGACGCCGTGGGACGGCGGCCGTTGTGGTTGTACAGGTCTGACGAACCCGTCAGGCGGGAGGCGAACTCACCCAGCGTGGCAGGTTCGCCGCGCCAGAAGTCGCGAACGGTGTCGCGGTACTTGCCGTTCCACTCGCTCCACAGCGGCGGGAAATTACCCACCTGGTAGCCGTTCTCGCCCACATCCCACGGCTCGGCGATGAGTTTGACCTGGGAGACGACCGGGTCCTGCTGCACGAGGTCGAAGAAGGTGGCCAGGCGGTCCACGTCGGAGAACTCGCGGGCCAAGGTGGAAGCCAGGTCGAAACGGAATCCGTCCACGCGCATCTCAGAGACCCAGTAGCGCAGGGAATCCATGATCAGCTGCAGGGAGTGCGGGTCGCGGACATTGAGCGAGTTTCCGGTACCGGTGTAGTCCATGTAGTGGAACCGGTTGTCGTCGACAAGCCGGTAGTACGCCTCGTTGTCGATACCGCGGAAAGCGATGGTCGGGCCCAGGTGGTTGCCCTCGGCCGTGTGGTTGTACACCACGTCGAGGATGACCTCCATGCCCGCCTCGTGGTAGGCGCGGACCATGCCCTTGAACTCGGCGACGGCATCGCCCGGTTTCTTGCTCGCCGCGTAATCCTGGTGCGGGGCGAAGAACCCGAAGGTGTTGTAGCCCCAGTAGTTGCGCAGACCCAGATCGCGCAGGCGATCATCCTGCAGGAACTGGTGGACCGGCATGAGCTCCACCGAGGTCACGCCGAGATCCTGCAGGTAGGAAATGACGCTCGGGTGCGCCAGTCCTGCGTAGGTGCCGCGGAGCTCGTCCGGGACATCCGGGTGCAGCTGCGTCATGCCCTTGACATGCAGCTCGTAAATGATCGCGTCGTTCTCCGGGATGCGCGGAGCGCGGTCGTCGCCCCAATCGAAGAACGGATTGATCACCACCGACTTCATCGTGTGCCCGAGAGAGTCCTCTTCATTGCGGCCGGTACCCGGCTCCTCGGCGTGGATGTCATAGGAAAAGAGCGACGAATGCCCGTCGAACTCGCCGTCAAAAGCGCGCGCGTACGGGTCGACCAGCAGTTTGGAGGGGTCGCAGCGCTTGCCGTTCGCCGGGTCCCACGGTCCGTGGACGCGGTAGCCGTAGCGCTGGCCCGGCAGAACGCCTGGAAGGTAGGCGTGCCAGACGTGGTTGTCCACCTCTTCGAGGTTCACGCGGATCTCATTTTCTTCGCGGTCGATCAGGCAGAGTTCCACTTTCTCGGCGACATTGGAGAAAATGGCGAAGTTGGTGCCGGCACCGTCGTAAGTGGATCCCAGAGGGTAGGAGGATCCAGGCCACACCTGGATGGTCTGCTCGTGCGCACTCGGATTTGTCATGAGACCCGATGTTAATAGATAACGGGGTCAGCGACCTGCCTAGCGTCAGCCCGCGCGCAGCCCGGCGAGAAGGAGGTCCACTGCCTCATCCACAGCCTCGGCGGAACCGTGCGGAATATTCGTTTCACCTGCTGTTAATTGCTGCAACTGTGCTCCGGCCTGGTGCATGTTCGCCGCCCCTAACGTGAGATACAGAAGCCCGGCTGCCGCCGCGTCAGAGGCGTTCCCGTCGAACGCGGCACGAAGGCCGGACATGAGGTCGGGGAAGACAGGAGAGTCTGGTTGGGCGGCGGCGGTGGAGACCACGTCGGCGCCGTCGGTGTGCGCGAGCAAGGCTCTGCGGAGAGCGGAGCAGAAAGCTTTCGGGCCGTCGTGCCTCACAGCCAGGACGGGAGCGATGATTTCTTCGGCCATCGCCGCGATGAGCGCCTGCTTGCTGTCGATGTGCCAGTACAAGGCACCGGGAGCGACACCCAGGGAACCCGCGACCCGGCGCATGGACACATCGGCGAGGCCGTAGGCGCCCAGGATCTCAACGGCGGCGCGCGCGATGACCGGGCGGGACAACTGCATGGCTAAAAAGGGTACACCCAGCTCCCCGGCTTTTTCACAGCGAGTTCATGGCATGTTCAACGTCCTGGAATTGATGGCCGCGTCAAGGGGATTGTTATGATTTGATGTGCACTGAAAGCAGCACAAAGTAATTTGCGTTATCAAAGATGTTCCTGCGTCACTCGTCACTCGGCGCGGTGGCTTAGTGCCTGAGCATCACGTGGCCCAGATTGTCGTTTTCAAAGAGGGCTCTGGATAACGGAACAGTTGGAGGAGACTTCTTTTATGACGTTGACCATCGCTTCGAAGAAGGCGATTGCGGCAGTGGCACTCGTGGCACCTTTGACACTCGCTGCCTGCGGTTCCAACGAGGAAGAGAACACTGCATCGGGGCTGGCTACGGAAACCAACGTGGTCACTGTCGCACCTGATGCAGGCAAGGCTTCCGACGAGAAGAAGGACGACAAGGACAAAAAGGACGAGGCGGCCAAGAAGGACCAGAAATCCGCGGACCAGGCCAACCCGGATGATCCGCAGGCCCAGGGTGTGCCGAACGAGGGTGCGGCCGGCGTGGTCAACCCGTTCGAGGACGGCACTCTGCCCACCGCCGAGGTCAAGCCGGTCGAGGGCGGCCAGGCGGCCAGCGAGGCCGACATCAAGGCCATGACCGACACCATGAACAAGATCTACAACCCGAAGGATCTCGTTTCTTGGTCCCGCGTGATCATGGACAACTCCTGCAAGAAGGTTGTGGATCAGACCAACCAGGAGCTCGCCAGCCAGGGAACCTCCCTGGACCAGACGGAGCGCGAGATGCAGCAGGCTATCGACGCAGCTAAGGCCGCAGGTCGCCCGATTCCGCCGGTTCCGCAGACGCAGGCGCAGCTTAGCGACGTCCGCGTGAACGGCGATACCGCCTCCGCCAATGTGACCGTAAACTCCAACGGTCAGACCGAGTCTGGTGTCCAGCGCTTCCAGCGTGAGGGCAAGCAGTGGAAGGTGTGCAACTAAGCAGGTCCCCGCGTTCTACCCGGCCGTTCGGCTGGGGCGCGGGGATTGTTGCGCTTGGAGGCAGCGTCGGCGCGGTCGCCGGTGCTTTATGGGGACTGACCCGGCCCGGCTACACCGCCACGGTTGAAGGCGGCGCCGCACGAATCGATCCGGCGGCGAACCCGGAGAACGTCGAGTTCATTTCGTTCGCCGGTTTCACCGGGCTCACGGCACTGCTCGGACTCTTCATCGGGCTGACCGCATTCGCCACTGCAGTAAGGCGCGCCAACGCTTGGCGCATGCTTTTCGCGGTGGCGGTCGCCGCTTTTTCCAGCTGGACCCTTTATGTTCTCGGCACTTGGTCGGCCGACATGCTCAACGGCGTGCCCGACCCCCACGATTTGAAAGAAGGGGAGACGCTCACCTTCGTCCCTCTCCTGCGGCCGGGGGCAGCGTGGCTGGCGGGACCGTTCGTGGCGGCGCTGGCGTACTGGCTCGGACTCGCAGTTTCTCCGGGACTTGGCCCGGGAGACTCTGGCGGCGCATATGATGAGCGCCATGCTGAAAGTCACTGATCTTCGCGGCCGCACACCTTCGACTTCGGAGCTGCGGCGGATTCTGCCCCGCGGCGGCATGGATGTCGCGTCGGTGGTCCCCACCGTCACTCCGATTATCGAGGACGTGAAGCATCACGGCGCATCTGCGGCGCTGGATTACGGCGAGAAATTCGATTCTGTCCGTCCCGGTTCTGTCCGAGTTCCCAATGAGGTCATTTCCCGCTGTGCGGAGGAGCTCGACGAGGATCTGCGCAGCGCGCTGGAGGAGGCGATCACGCGCATCCGCGCTGTCCACTCGGAACAGAAGCCGGGGGAGCACACCACGGAGCTCGCTCCCGGTGCGGCGGTCACGGAAGTCTTCCTCCCGGTTGAGCGCGTGGGGCTCTATGTCCCCGGCGGGAAGGCGGTTTATCCGTCGTCGGTGCTCATGAACGCCATTCCGGCGCAGGAAGCAGGTGCCTCCAGCCTCGTCGTGTGCAGCCCGCCCCAGGCGGAGAACGGCGGCTGGCCGCACCCGACGATTCTCGCTGCGTGCGCGATGCTCGGCGTCGACGAAGTCTGGGCTGTCGGCGGTGCCCAGGCCGTGGGGCTCATGGCGTACGGCGACGACGCCGCGGGGCTCGAACCGGTCGACATGGTCACAGGCCCGGGGAATGTCTTCGTGGCGGCGGCGAAGCGCGTGGTCAACGGCATCGTGGGCATCGACGCGGAAGCAGGCCCATCCGAAATCGCGGTGCTCGCGGACGGCACCGCCGATCCCGTCCTCGTTGCTGTGGACCTGATTTCCCAGGCCGAGCACGACGAGAATGCTGCTTCGGTCCTGATCACGGATTCAGCGGAGCTCGCCTCGGCAGTGGACAAGGAGATCGACATTCGTGCCGCTGCCACCCTGAACGCCGAGCGCGCGGGCACAGCCCTCGGCGGGGACCAGTCCGGCATCGTGCTGGTGGACGACCTGGAAGCAGGTATCGCTGTGGCCAACGCGTACGCCGCCGAGCACCTGGAAATCCACACCCGCGACGCCGCCGGCACCGCCCGTCGGATCACTCATGCAGGTGCGATCTTCGTCGGCCCGTTCTCCCCGGTTCCGCTGGGGGACTACATCGCGGGCTCCAACCACGTCCTTCCCACCTCAGGCACGGCGCGTTTCACCCCGGGTCTGTCCACCCACACTTTCCTGCGGCCGGTGAACATCATCGAATATGACGAACCGGCGCTGGCTGAGGTCGGTCCCCGCATCATCACTCTCGCCACCGACGAGCAGCTGCCCGCCCACGGCGAAGCGATCAAAGCGCGCACCGCCAACGCGGCAGACGCGGATACACCAGGGAATAACGAGGAGAATTAATGACTGACCAGCCCCAACCGTCCTTGTCCGATCTTCCGCTGCGCGAGGAGCTGCGCGGCAAATCCCCGTACGGGGCGCCGCAGTTGAGCGTGCCGGTGGCGCTGAACACGAACGAGAACCCGTACCCGCCCTCGGAGGAGCTGATCGGCGATCTGGTCGAGGAAGTCCGGCGTGTGGCAACCGGCCTGAACCGCTACCCGGAGCGCGACGCGGTGGAGCTCCGCGACGACCTCGCCGCCTATGTCTCCCGGCAGACCGGCGTGGCCGTCACCCGCGACCAGGTGTGGGCAGCCAACGGCTCCAACGAGGTGCTGCAGCAGCTCCTCCAGGCATTCGGTGGCCCGGGGCGCTCGGCGATGGGCTTCGTGCCGAGCTATTCCATGCACCCGATCTTGTCCTCTGGCACGCAGACCGAATTCATCGGTGTCCCGCGCGGGGTGGATTTCCGCATCGACATGGACGCGGCCCTCTCTGCGATCGAAGAGAGGAAGCCCGATGTCGTCTTCATCACCACCCCGAACAACCCGACCGGCGATGTCACCGAACTCGCGGACATCGAGCGCATCATCCAGGCCGCCCCCGGAATCGTCATCGTGGACGAGGCCTATGCGGAGTTCTCGCCGAGTCCGTCCGCAGTGGGACTGCTGGACGCGTACGCCGACAAGCTCGTCGTCTCGCGCACCATGTCCAAGGCATTCGATTTCGCCGGTGGACGTCTCGGCTATTTCGTCGCCGCCCCCGCCTTCATCGAGGCGGTCATGCTGGTGCGGTTGCCGTACCACCTTTCTGTCCTGTCCCAGGCCGCCGCGCGGGTGGCGCTGCGGCACGCGGAGGAGACGCTGTGCAACGTCGATAAGCTCGCTTCCGAGCGCGAAAGGGTGCAGGCGGTGCTCCTTGAGCTCGGGTACAAAGTCGTGCCCAGCGAATCGAATTTCCTGTTCTTCGGCGACTTCGAGGACGCGCACGCCGCCTGGCAGAAATTCCTCGACCGCGGTGTGCTCATCCGCGATGTCGGCGTGGGTGGACATTTGCGTGTCACAATCGGGTTAGATGAAGAAAACGACGCGTTCCTCGCCGCAGCCGAAGCTGTGCGCGGCGAAGAGGAAGGGAACTAACCATGGCTGACCGGATCGGCACCGCGACCCGCACCACCAGCGAGTCTGACATCACCGTGGAGATCAACCTCGACGGCACCGGAAACGTCGAGGTGGACACGGGCCTTCCGTTTTTCGACCACATGCTCACCGCATTCGGCACCCACGGCAGTTTCGACCTGAAGGTCGCGGCCAAGGGCGACACTTACATCGACGCGCACCACACCGTCGAGGACACGGCGATCACGCTCGGCTGGGCGCTCATGGATGCGGTGGGGGACAAGATGGGCATCCGCCGCTTCGGCTCCATGTCCCTGCCGATGGACGAAACGCTCGTCGAAGCCGTCGTGGACATCTCCAACCGCCCGTACTTCATCATGAATGGTGAGCCGGAGAACATGGAATGGCAGATCATCGGCGGCCACTACGCCACGGTCATCAACCGCCACTTCTTCGAGACCTTGGCGTACAACGCGCGAATCACCCTCCACGTCAACGTCCGCTACGGCCGCGACCCGCACCACATCACGGAAGCCGAGTACAAGGCCGTCGCGCGCGCCTTGCGTCAGGCTTACGAAATCGACCCGCGTGTGAAAGGCGTACCCTCTACCAAGGGCGCGCTTTAAAAACGCGCTTATCGACGTCAGCGTTATCCGGCCCGCCGGACAACGCTGATTTTTCGGGCTGTTTCCAGCTGTGATTGTTCGCTGCTGGTGTGGCCTGATTTTTCTTGTTGGAACCGTCCGGTTCCTTTTTTGTTTGTGCAGTCGATGTGAGTTCTAGGAGGGTTTTCACCGTGGGTTCCCCGCAAGGGACTGGTCAGTCCAGCTCCGCGGCCGAGGTCAACTCGGTCTGGGAGGCATCTGGCTTCATTCCGACATTGGTGGCTGTTGCCGCCGCTTTCGGTTCGTGGGCGCTGTTGCTGCCGGTCGTTCCGGTGGCTGTGCTGGATGCGGGCGGTTCCCACGCGCTGGCGGGTGCGTCGACAGGCGTGTTCATGGCGGCGACGGTGCTCACGCAGGTGTTCATGCCTCGGCTTTTGCGCCGTTTCAGCTACCGCTCCGCGATTGCGTTCTCGGCGGTGCTGCTCGGTGTCCCGGCGTTGGCGTTCATCTGGAACATGGACCCGGCGGTTGTGCTCGGAGTGAGTGTGCTGCGTGGTGTCGGCTTCGGTGCCATGACGGTCGCCGAAGCGGCCATCATCGCAGAGCTCGTGCCGCGCAAGTTCCTCGGCAAAGCCTCGGGTGTCTTCGGCGCCTCGAGTGGGTCAGCCCAGATGGTCGCCCTGCCGTTGGGGTTGTTTGTCGCCGAGCGTTTCGGCTATGGCCCCGTCTGGGTCATCGCCTTGGTGGTCGCAGCGATCGGTGGCTTGGCCTGTGCGGGAATCCCGCCACTGAAGGGCGCCCAACCCGATGCCGTGACCAGCGGCGCCGTGTCAGCCCCGACCTGGAAGCTCGTGCTCGTGCCGACTCTGGCCTTGGCCATCGCGGCGATGGCGTACAGCCTGATCGCCAATTTCCTGCCGGACGCCATCCGCGGGGTCGGCATCACCTCCGGCACTGCGCTCGGCGGTCTGATCCTGGCCGTGATCAACCTCGCCGTCATGTCGGCGCGCATCTTCACCGGAGTCATCGCCGACCGCCGCGGCGAGCCCGGCACACTGATGATTCCGTTCCAGGTCGCGGCCGCCATCGGCATGTTCGGCTTCGCCGCCTGCCTGGCCGCCGGCGCCCACCCGGTGTGGCTGGTCGTCTCCGCTATCTTCTTCGGCGCCGGCTTCGGTGCGGTGCAGAACGAGTCTCTGCTCAGCATGTTCTACCGCCTGCCTCAGTCCAAGGTCAGCCACGCTTCCGCCGTGTGGAACGTCGGCTTCGACGGCGGCCAAGGCGTCGGTTCTTTCTTGTTCGGCGGCATGATCGCCGGTCTCGGTGCCGCGGGCGCTTTCGCCGCCTCCGGTGCGGTGGTCATCGCCGGCATCGTCATGACCACAGCCGATTGGGCGGTGGGGCGGCGTCGCCTGCGCCGCTAGCCAGCGCTAAACTTCCGTGGCATGAGCAACGTGGTGGCCCTACTGGATTACGGTGCCGGCAATCTCCGTTCGGCGCAGCGCGCACTCGAGCATGTCGGTGCAGACGTGGTGGTGACGCGGGATCCGATGATCGCCGTGGAGGCCGATGGCCTGGTGGTGCCAGGGGTCGGCGCGTACGACGCCTGCATGCGCGGGCTGCGCGCGGTCTCCGGGCCGCGCCTGATCGGGCAGCGCCTGGCGGGCGACCGGCCGGTACTGGGCATCTGCGTCGGACTGCAGGTCATGTTCGATAAGGGCGTCGAGCACGGCATTGAGTCGGAAGGCTGCGGGGAGTGGCCGGGGGTCGTCGATAAGCTCGATGCCCCTGTTCTCCCGCACATGGGCTGGAACACCGTCGATGTGGCGGACGGATCCGAGATGTTCGCCGGACTGGATGCTGACACGCGGTTCTACTTCGTCCACTCCTATGGCGTGCAGAGCTGGGAGATGGAGGCGGACGACTTCATCGCCGCGCCGAAGGTGTCCTGGTCCACGCACGGTAACTCGCGCTTTGTCGCGGCGGTGGAGAACGGGCCGTTGTGGGCCACGCAATTCCACCCGGAGAAATCCGGTGACGCCGGGTTGACGTTATTGCGGAACTGGGTAGGTCATCTCCATTAGACTGCGGATATGAGTTTCACTGTTCTGCCCGCAGTAGACGTCGTCGACGGCCAGGCTGTCCGCCTTGACCAGGGGGAAGCCGGCACGGAGAAGAATTACGGTTCGCCGCTCCAGGCGGCGCTGCAGTGGCAGGAAGCTGGCGCGCAGTGGCTGCACTTCGTCGACCTGGACGCGGCTTTTGGGCGCGGCTCGAACCATGAAATGATGGCGCAGATCACCCGTGAGTTGTCCATCAACGTCGAGCTCACCGGCGGCATCCGCGACGACGCCTCGCTGGATCGCGCGCTGGCGACAGGGGCGAAGCGCGTGAACATTGGTACGGCGGCTTTGGAGGACCCGGATTGGGCGGCGGAGGCCATCGCGAAGCACGGCGAGGCGATCGCTGTCGACATCGCGGTGCGCGAGGAGGACGGTCAGTGGCGCACCAAGGGCCGTGGCTGGACCTCCGATGGTGGGGACCTGTGGGAGGTCCTTGAATTCTTCGATTCCGCCGGGTGCGCGCGCTTCGTGGTCACGGATGTGAGCAAGGACGGCACCCTGGCCGGACCGAATCTGGATCTGTTGCGCGAGGTCTCCGCCGCCACCGACGCGGCCGTCACGGCATCGGGCGGCGTGTCCTCGCTTTCCGATATTGCCGAGATCGCGCGCTTCGCTGACGAAGGAATCGACAGCGTCATCGTGGGGAAGGCGCTGTATGAGAAGCGCTTCACGCTGCGCGAGGCCCTGGAGACTGCAGCCGCCCCGGGAGACGAGTAAGCGGCGATGCAACCGGACGAGTTGAACAGGTTCCTCGCAGTCGCCGAGGAGGCCGCGGATATCGCGCACCGGCAGTTTGTCGAGGGCATCGGTGCGGCACCGGCGATGTACAAGGGGGCCAACGACTTCGCAACAGAAGTCGACCTGCAGATTGAGGCCTCTCTACGTGCGCACCTCACCGAATCCACCGGCATACCTGTTCTCGGTGAGGAAAAGGGCGGCCGGAATTCCGGGGAAGCCTTGTGGGTCGTCGACCCGATCGACGGCACCGCGAATTTCTCCTCCGGAAACCCGAATTGCGCTGTGCTGATCTCTCTCGTGGTCGACGGCCAGCCGGTCGTGTCCGTCACGGACGTTCCCATGCTGAACATGCGCCTGACCGCTGTCGAGGGTTCGTGCGTCACGCTCAACGGAACGCAGCTTCCGCGTCTCGACGAAGCGGCGCCGGTGAGCAACCAAGTCGGTGTCGGAACAGTGGGCACCGACGACACGAGCCGAGTGCCGCCGGACAGCCGGCTGAAGCTGATCAAGGCGCTGGAGTACTCCAACATGCGCCCGCGGATCAGCGGTTCGGTGGGGTTGGACCTGGCCTTCGTCGCGCAGGGCATTTACGAGGCTGCGGTGAGCTTTTCGCCCTTCCCCTGGGATAACGCCTCCGGTGTGCTGTTGGCGCGCTGCGCCGGTGCCGTCGTCACGGATGTGGACGGCGAGCCGTGGGCGTTGGGGTCCCTCGGAGTCATTGCGGGGTCCGCCGATGTGCATGCGTCGGTCCTGCGTACCATGAAGTCCATTCAGCGCGAAGCCGGAAGGAAGTGATGGGGCAGTGGCCGTAGCAACCAGGGTCATTCCGTGCCTGGACGTGGACAACGGCAGAGTGGTCAAGGGTGTCAATTTTGAGAATCTCCGCGATGCTGGCGACCCCGTGGAGCTGGCGAAGCACTACGGCGAGCAGGGCGCCGACGAGCTGACGTTCTTGGACGTGACAGCCTCCAAGCAGGGGCGCGGCACGATGCTCGACGTCGTGCGCCGCACCGCCGACCAGGTCTTCATCCCGCTCACCGTGGGAGGCGGCGTGCGCACCGAGGAGGATGTGCGCGAGCTGCTGCGCGCCGGCGCGGACAAGGTTTCTGTCAACACTGCTGCGATCGCGCGGCCGGAGTTGCTCCGGGAGCTTTCGCAGATCTTCGGCGCACAGTGCATCGTGCTGTCCGTCGATGCCCGCCGCGTGCCCGAAGGGGGCACACCGCAGCCGTCCGGTTTCGAGGTGACCACCCACGGCGGCACCCGCTCGGCTGAGCTCGACGCTGTGGAGTGGGCGAAGACGGGCGAGAAGCTCGGGGTGGGGGAGATCCTTCTCAATTCCATGGACGGCGACGGCACGAAGGAAGGCTTCGACATCGAGCTCATCGAGCGCGTGCGCGAGGCGGTGTCGATTCCGGTGATCGCGTCCGGCGGCGCAGGAACGGCCGAGCATTTCCCGCCCGCGGTGAAGGCCGGCGCGGATGCTGTGCTCGCAGCGTCGATCTTCCACTTCCGCGAAGTGGGCATTGGCGAGGTCAAGCAGGCGCTTGCCGACGCCGGCTGCGAGGTGAGCCTCTAGTGAGCACCGGAAACAACGAACCTCTGCGTCCCGAGGACGCGCAGCTCGATAGCGCGGTCCGGGATCGCATCCGCTTCAACGACGCGGGTCTCGTGCCCGCCGTCGTGCAGGCGGCCGGCACCGGCGAAGTGCTCATGATGGCGTGGATGGATGAACATGCGCTGGCCTACACCCTGGCCACGCGCCGGGGCACCTATTTCTCCCGTTCGCGCGCCGAGTACTGGGTGAAAGGTCTCACGAGCGGCAATACCCAGCGGGTCACCGAGGTGCGCCTCGACTGCGACGGCGACACGGTGCTCGTGAAAGTCGAGCAGCGTGGAGGGGCCTGCCACACCGGCGATCGCACTTGCTTCGACAACGACCTGCTGCTGGCTCCGCAGGAAGGACAGCGATGACAGGGACGGCGTCACAGACCGAAACAGAGACGCGCACCAGCAAGCGCACCTCGCGCCTCGGTGCACTGCTGATGGGTGCCGGTGCGCTGGTGCTGTGGTTGGCATCGCGCGCGAGATGGATGACGGTGAGCTACACCGACGACCGGACCGGCAGCGGTGAGGTGGCCGTCAACGGTGCGACGTGGTCGACGGAGGTCACCGCTGTGGTCCTGCTGCTGCTCGCCGCCACGATCGCGGGCTTGGCGCTGCGGCGTTGGGGGCGCCGCATCGTCGGTGCTGTGGGCGCTGTCGCCTCCGCCGCGGTCCTCATCCCGCCGGTGATGCTGTTGGTCGGGTCCCCGGATCCAGCGCGCGCCAAAGCTCTGCTCACGCTCGGCGGGGAGGAGACCACGATCGGAAGCACTGAGGGGCAGGCGGCGATCCCGGAGTGGGCGGATATCTCCGGCATCGATGTCTCTGTGCTCGGTCCGGCGGGTGCAGTGCTGGGAGCGCTCGTCGCCTTAGCGGGCGGCCTGATCTTGGCTGTGCGTCCCGGCCGCGACACCGCGACAGTGAATAAATACGAGAAGGCATCGCAGCGCCGCGAGAAGATTGAGCAGGACCTGGCTTCCGAGCCGGATTCCGGCCGTGTGCTGTGGGATGCCATCGACGCGGACATGGATCCGACAGATACCGCGGATCGTTCTTCACAAAAGGACTCGAATTGACCTCCCAGTTCGATCTGGCCCCGAAACGCCGGTTGATTTCGTGGACAGGACTTTAGCGGATAACCTCATATGCATGACCGCGGTGCAGGGGAAACGGCAGCTGGTCACCGACGCGACACTCAATCCCGTTGTCGCGGGGGTGCTGGCGGACGTCGCCGCGCGTGAAGCGAATATCCCTTTCAAGGAGATCAAGGCCCGCTCGCGCAACATGCCCGACACGAGGGACGTGCGCGCCGCCCTCCTCGGTCCAGGTTGCGGGGTGATCGTGGAGATCAAACGCACCTCGCCCGTCTTCGGCCCGACGGGGGTGATCGACTCGATGGCGCAGCTCGCCACGGAAATCGAGGCGGGAGGTGCCGCGCTGATTGCGTGCCAGACGGAACGCCTGCGTTTCGACGGCTCTCTTGAGGACATGGAGAAGGCGCGCACGGCCACCAGTCTTCCGATGGTGTGCCGCGATGTGATCGTCGACCCTTATCAGATTCACGAGGCCCGCTGCTACGGCGCCGACATGGTGCCGTTGCAGGTGGGCCTTTTGGAGCAGGCGCGCCTTGAAAGCCTGCTCGACCGCGTGGAATCCCTCGGCATGGTCGGCATGGCGGAGGTGCGTACCGTGGAGGAGGCGGACCGTGCGCTGCGCGCGGGCGCATCGGTGATCGGCGTTAACTCGTGGACATTCGACACCAACGACTTGAACCGCGAGGCTTTCGGGGAAATCGAACCCGGCCTGCCGGAAAGTGTTCTGCGCATCAGTCTCGGCGGCGTGCGCAACGCCCGCGACCTGATCTCCGCCGCCTCCATCGGGGCGGATGCCGTGCTCGCCGGTGAAGCCGTGATGACGAGCACGAATGTCACTGCGGCCACCCGCCGCCTGGTCGCCGCGGGCCAGCACCCGGCCTGCCCGTCGCGTTAACTGCCCCACCGCGCAGGTCTCGACGGGGCCGCAGGCTTTCCGCGTGCGCTGTCGCCAACGACGGGCTGTATCGGGCAAACTGTTCTGCGTGGTAACTGAGATTCTGGCTAATATCCCGTCGCCCCCGCAGGGCGTGTGGCACATCGGGCCGATCCCGATCCGCGCCTATGCGCTGTGCATCATCACCGGCATCATCGTTGCGATGACGCTCACGCTGAAGCGCTACAAGTCGCGCGGCGGCAACACGGACATGGTGTGGGATGCGGCGATCGTTGCTATTCCCGCCGGCATCATCGGCGGCCGCACGTACCACGTGGTCACCGACTACGACAGCTACTTCGGGCCGGGCAAGGATCCCTGGCAGGTCTTCAATTTTTCCGCCGGCGGGCTGGGCATCATGGGGGCGGTGGCGCTCGGCACGCTGTGCGTGTGGGCGCTGTTCGCGTACCGCAAGGTGCCGCTAGCGCCGTTCGCCGACTCCGTCGCCCCGACGATCATTCTTGCGCAGGCGATCGGCCGGTTGGGCAACTATTTCAATCAGGAGCTCTACGGCCGCCCGACGGATGTGCCGTGGGCGCTGGACATCTACTACCGCGTCGACGGGAACGGGAATTTCGCTCCGTTGACCGGGCATTCAACCGGGGAGATCGTCACCAGTGTCCACCCGACATTCCTGTACGAGATGATCTGGAATGTCGCCGCGTTCGCGTTCCTGCTGTGGGCTGAGCGCCGTTTCCGTCTCGGCCACGGGCGCGTGTTCGTCCTCTACATCGCCTCCTACACGCTGGGCCGCATCTTCATGGAGACCATGCGCGACGACGCCGCGAACACCATCTTCGGCCTCCGCGTGAACTTCGTGGTTTCCTCGGTGATCTTCGTCGCCTCCGTGATCGTGTTCTTCCTCATGCGCCGCGGCCGTGAAGCCCCGGAGGAGGTCGACCCGCACGGGGAGACGGAAGACGCGGAAGACGCGGAGCAACGGCGAAAGCCATAGTGTTTCGGTAGCGTGGGCGGCGTAGCCAATTCCTATCCGGTCCAGCTGAAACCACGGCTGGGCCGCACAGACCAGAAGAAGGAAACTGTGGATAGACGCACCAAGATTGTTTGCACTCTCGGACCTGCAGTAGCCAGCAAGGACGCAATCCTTGGACTCGTGCGTGACGGCATGGATGTCGCTCGCCTGAACTTCTCGCACGGTGATTACCCGGATCACGAACAGAATTACAAGTGGGTGCGCGAAGCGACGGATGAGACGGGGCACGCGGTCGGCATTCTCGCCGACCTGCAGGGCCCGAAGATCCGCCTCGGCCGCTTCGAGGGCGACGGCAAGACGTATTGGGAGACGGGTGAGACCGTCCGCATCACCGTCGACGACGTGGAGGGAACGCACGACCGCGTGTCCACCACGTACAAGAATCTCGCCCAGGACGCGAAGCCGGGCGACCGACTGCTTGTCGACGACGGGAAGGTCGCCCTCGTTTGCAAGGACGTGGACGGCAGCGATGTCGTCTGCGAGGTCACCGAGGGCGGCCCTGTGTCCAACAACAAAGGTGTCTCCTTGCCGGGCATGGATATCTCCGTGCCGGCGCTGTCCGAGAAGGACAAGGCGGACCTGCGCTTCGCGCTGAAGCTGGGCGTGGACTTCATCGCCTTGTCGTTCGTGCGTTCCCCATCCGATGTCGATCTCGTGCACGAGATCATGGATGAAAAAGGCCGCCGCGTCCCGGTGATCGCGAAGCTGGAGAAGCCGGAGGCAGTCGATGCTCTCGAATCCATCGTGCTGGCTTTCGACGCAGTGATGGTCGCCCGCGGCGACTTGGGCGTGGAGATCGCTCTCGAGCAGGTCCCGCTGGTGCAAAAGCGCGTGATCCAGATCGCGCGCGAGAACGCCAAGCCGGTGATCGTGGCGACGCAGATGCTCGATTCCATGATCGACAACTCGCGCCCGACCCGCGCGGAGGCCTCCGATGTGGCGAACGCGGTGCTCGACGGCACTGACGCGGTCATGCTCTCCGGTGAGACGTCGGTGGGCGTGGACCCGCACAATGTCGTGCGCACCATGGACCGCATCGTGCGTGTTGCGGAGTCGATGGGCTCTGTCCCGCCGCTGAACCACATTCCGCGCACGAAGCGTGGCGTGATCTCGTACTCCGCACGCGATATCGCTGAGCGCCTCAACTCCCGCGCGCTGGTGGCGTTCACCAGCTCCGGCGAGACCGCGCGCCGTCTGGCACGCCTGCACTCGCACCTGCCGCTGCTCGTCTTCACGCCGAACCAGGAGGTGCGTTCCCAGCTCGCGTTGACGTGGGGCGCGGAGACTTTCCTGTGCCAGCACGTGGACAACACCGACCAGATGATGCAGGTCGTGGACGAGGCGCTGCTGCACCTGGACAAGTACAAGGAAGGCGACATGATGGTCGTGGTCGCCGGCACCCCGCCGGGGGTCGCGGGCACGACGAACATGATTCACGTGCACCAGTTGGGCGAGGACACGCGCGCCCCGCGCTAACTGCCCGCTCTCGTTACGCTGGAGGGCATGCCTGAAACAACGGAAGCTTCCGACGGAATCAAAGTCAGGGATGCCCACCTGCACAACCTGAGGGATGTCGATGTCGACATTCCCCGCGGCACGCTCGTCGCAGTGACGGGGGTGTCCGGCTCCGGAAAATCTTCCCTCGCCTTCGGCACCATCCACGGCGAGGGGCAACGGCGCTACCTTGAATCGGTGGCGCCGTTCGCGCGCCGGTTGATCGGTTCCGCGGTCGATCCACAGGTCGGCGACATCGAGGGACTCCCGCCGACAGTGGCGTTGCAGCAGTCCACCTCCGGCGGCGGGGCGCGCTCCACAGTGGGCACCGTCTCGGCGCTGTCCAACAGCATCCGCCTGCTGTACTCCCGCTCCGGGGACAACCCGAAGGGGTTGTACTCCGACTCCTTCTCGCCCAACACGCCGGAGGGGATGTGCCCGGAATGCCAGGGCACCGGTGTGGTCCATGAACCGACGGAACAATCCATGATCCCGGACCCGACGCTGTCCATCGAGGACGGAGCGATCCAGGCCTGGCCTGGGGCGTGGGCAGGGAAGAATTTCCACGACATCCTGCAAACACTCGGTTACGACCTCGACTCGCCGTGGCAGGACCTGCCGAAGAAGGACCGCGACTGGATCCTGTTCACCGATGAACGCCCCGTGGTCACCGTCAAGCCCCTGCGGGGAGCGGACCAGATCCAGCGCAACTACGAGGGCACGTGGCGCTCCGTGGCGAGTTACCTGACGAACACGCTGGCCGAGACCCAGTCGGACACGCTGCGCAAGCGCGTCCTGTCCTACATGGAATCGCGCACGTGCGAGACGTGCGGTGGCCGCCGCCTCAACCCGGAGGCACTCAAGGTCACCTATGCGGGAATGCCCATCGACGAGCTCGGCGCCCTGCCCCTCGAGCACGTCCACGCCGTGCTGGCCGAGCAGACACCGGCGGAGAACTCAGCGGAGGACTTGCTGCTCAAGCAGATCCTTCCGGCCCTGCAATCCGCGCTGGACCTCGGCTTGGCGCACTTGAGCTTGGACCGGCCCGCACCCACCTTGTCGGCGGGGGAGCTGCAGCGCATCCGTCTGTCGGCACAGCTGCGCTCGGGGCTATTCGGTGTGGCGTATGTGCTCGACGAACCCTCGGCAGGCCTGCACCCGGCGGAGAGGGGAGCGGTGCTGGATATTTGCCGCCGATTCATCAATGCGGGGAACTCGGTGCTTCTTGTCGAGCACGACATGGACCTCGTGGCACAGACAGACTGGCTCGTTGATGTCGGTCCCCGCGCGGGCGAGCGAGGCGGCGAGGTGGTTTACTCCGGGCCCACAAAAGACTACGCGGCGGACACACCGACTGCGCGTGCGCTGAACAACCGCACGCTTTCGCTCAACGACGACCCGCGCGATGCCGCGGGAACCCTGTCGCTCAAGGGGGTCCGTTCCCGGTCCATTGATGGCCTCGATGTCGACTTCGGTCTCGGCCAATTCACGGCAGTGGCCGGTGTATCCGGTTCAGGTAAGTCCACGCTGGTGAGCACCGTTCTTGCAGGAGCCTTGCGTGAAACAGCCTCAGCCGTCGCCGAGAACGACGAGGACAGGGAGCAGGAGACGGGGGAGTGGAGCGTCGATGAGCGCGCTGGGTTCGACGCTGTGAGCCGCGTCGTGCAGATCACCCAGAAGCCGATCGGCCGCACGCCGCGCTCGACGCTCGCGACCTACACGGGGCTTTTCGACGGCGTCCGCAAGCTCTTCGCGTCCACCCCTGAGTCGAAGAAGCGGAAGTGGACGGTTTCGCGCTTTTCCTACAACGTCAAGCAGGGGCAGTGCCCCACCTGCGGAGGTGCGGGCAAGATCGAGGTTGAGCTCGTCTTCCTCCCTGGTTCGTACACCACGTGCCCGGACTGCGGAGGCGCCCGCTATAACGACGAGACGCTCGAGGTCACGTGGGAAGGCCGCACGATTGCCGATGTCCTCCAGTTGACCGTCGATGAAGCAGCGGAAGTATTCGCCGACGAGCCGAAGATTCGCCGCGCGGTGGCGACCCTGCAGGCAGTCGGGTTGGGGTATCTGAAGCTGGGGCAGGGCGCACCGGAACTCTCAGGCGGCGAAGCACAACGCATCAAGCTCGCCACCGAACTCCAGCGCTCCCGCAATTCGCGCCGGGGCCACACGGTCTACCTGCTCGACGAGCCGACGACCGGCTTGCATCCCGCCGATACCGAGTTGCTGGTGAACGAACTGAACGGGCTCGTTGACGCGGGCCAGACCGTGATCGTGGTCGAGCACGGCCTATCGGTCATCGCCCAGGCAGACCGCGTGATTGAGATGGGGCCGGGGGCAGGTGCCGACGGCGGACGGATCATCGCCGATGGGACCCCTGCTGAAGTGGCCGAACGAGAAACCGCGACGGGGCGCGTGCTCATCGCTGGCGCAAGGTAGCAATGCACAGGTCTCGTCCCGTATTTCTGCCTGAATAACGGGAAGTAGAAAACGCGCTAGCCCCGGGTGCTGGGCTAGCGCGTCAATTCCGTTTTCGCCGCGTTTACGTCCTAAATCTCGGCGATCGGGGTCGGCTTGATCTTCCAGACCTCGTCCGCGTAATCGCGGATCGTGCGGTCGGAGGAGAAGCGGCCGGACTCGCAGATGTTGATCCAGCACATGCGCGCCCAGTGCAGCGGGTCGGCGTAGTACTCGGCGGCCATACGGTCGCGGGTCTCCCTGTAGGACTCGAAATCGCCCAAGACGTAGTAGGGGTCCGGCGTGTTCCAGCCGCCGTCGACGAGCAGAGAATTACGCAGGTCGGAGAAGATGCCCGTGTGGTTGTCGTCGAGAGTGCCGTCGATAAGCGCATCGAGCGCGCGCTTGATGGACGGATTGTTCTTGTAGATCTCGTTCGGGTCGTAGTTCTTCTTCAGCTCCGGCAGCTCCTCCTCGCGGGCGCCGAAGATGTAGGCGTTGTCCTCGCCGACGGAATCAACGATCTCCACATTCGCGCCGTCCATCGTGCCGAGGGTGAGCGCGCCGTTCATCATGAACTTCATGTTGGAGGTGCCGGAGGCCTCTTTGCCCGCCGTGGAAATCTGCTCGGAGACATCCGTGGCCGGAATGATGTGCTCGGCGGGAGAGACGTTGTAGTTCTCGATAAAGACCACCCGCAGGTACTTCGATGCCTCGTCGTCGTTGTTGACCAGGTCGCCGATGGCGTTGATCAGCTTGATGATCGCCTTGGCGCGGTCGTAGCCCGGAGCCGCCTTGGCGCCGAAGATGAAAGTGCGCTTGGGGATGTCGGTCTCGCCGTCCTTGATGCGGAAGTACAAATCGAGGATGTAGAGCGCGTTGAGCAGCTGGCGCTTGTACTCGTGGAGGCGCTTGATCTGCGTGTCGTAGACCGACTCCGGGTCGATCTCCACATGCTCGTGCACGCGCACCCAGTCGGCGAAATCCTTCTTGTTCGCCGCCTTGATCTCCCGCAGCTCCTCCATCACCGCGTCGTCCTCGGCGTAGCGGCGCAGCTCCTTGAGCTTGTCCATGTCGGTGACCCATTCGTCGGAGCCGACGAGCCGGTCGAGCAGGCCGGACAGGCGCGGGTTGCACATGCGCAGCCAGCGGCGCGGGGTGACGCCGTTGGTCTTGTTGTTGAACTTCTCCGGGTGCAAGTCGTGCCAGAAGCTCAACGTGTCCCGCTTCAGGATGTCGGTGTGGATCGCCGCGACACCGTTGATGGAGTAGGAGGCGTAGCAGGCGATCCAGGCCATGTGCACCTTGCCGTCGTGCACCGGGGAGTAGTGGTGCGCCGTCTCCGGGGCGATGCCGCGGGACTCCATGTCCAGTCGGTAGCGGCGGTCAATCTCCTCCACGATCTCCCAGATACGCCAGAACAGCTTCTTGAAGATGGACTCTTCCCAGGTCTCCAGCGCCTCTTCTAGCACCGTGTGGTTGGTGTACGCGAACGTCTTGGTAGTCACGTCCCAAGCGTCTTCCCACGTCATACCGTGGTCGTCGAGAAGCAGGCGCATGAGCTCCGGAATGCCGAGCACCGGGTGGGTGTCGTTGAGCTGCACGGAGTTGTACTCGGCGAAGCCGCGCAGGTCCTCGCCATGGTGCGCGATGTAGTTGTCGATCATCTCCTGCAGGGAAGCGGAGACGAAGAAGTACTGCTGGCGCACGCGCAGAACCTTGCCCTCGTACGTGGTGTCGTTCGGGTACAGCACGCGGGTGAGGTCGTGGACAGCCTCACGCTCCAGGATCGCGTCGGAGAAACGCTGGGAGTTGAATGCGTCGTAATCGAATTCGGCCATCGGGGAGGCGTCCCACAGACGCAGTGTGCCCACGTTGTCCGTGCCGTAGCCGGTGATCGGCATGTCGTGGGGGATCGCGCGGACGTGCATGTCGTCAAATTTCACGATGCGCTGCTGAGTGCCGCGGCGGACCGCGAACGGGTAGAAGCTCTCGCGCCACGCGTCCGGGTGCTCCTTCTGGAAACCGTCGGCAATCTCCTGGCGGAACAGGCCGTAGCGGTAGAGCAGGCCGTAACCGGTGACCGGGTAATCCTGCGTGACGGCGGAGTCGAGGAAGCACGCGGCGAGACGGCCCAGACCGCCGTTGCCCAGCGCCGCGTCGTGCTCGGCTTCGAGAACGTTGAGGAGATCGTGGCCGTTGGCCTCGGCGGCTTTGACCGCGTCCTCAACAAGGCCCAGGTTGGTCAGGTTGTTCAGCAGGGCGCGGCCCATGAGGAATTCCGCGGAGAAGTACGCCTGCTGGCGGGTTTTAGCGTAGGCGTTGCGGGTGGCATCCCACTTGTCCGCGAACTGCTCCATTGTGGCCAGGGACAGACCGGTCCAGAACTTCTTCCGGCTGGACGCGTCGGGGGTGGAGCCGGAAACCGAACGGACGTGGCCGCCGACAGTGTCGATGAAAGCAGGGGGATGCGCTGGCAAATTCATACGTTGAATACCTCGGGGAGTCAGATCGTCCAATAGATCGCTAACGCCCGCCCACTGTACCGGTATTGCACCCGGGAGTGACCGGAGGTCCCGGAACGCCGCGCCGCGTCTAAGGCTGGCGCTCGAGCGGGTTCGCCAAGTAGGTCAGCACCGCCGCGGCGGCGGCGTTGGTGGCGGCGTAGACCGTGGGCTCGTACTCGGGCAGGAAGGTGGGCATGTGGTTGACCGGAACATCGGTGATCACGCGGTCCTCGGCGACTGCCTTGTCCCACACGGTGCGCGGGGTGGAACCGATGAGCCAGAAAATGTACGGCACACCGAATGCGAGCGGGATATTGGAGAAATCCTCCGAGACCGTCGACGGCTGCGAGTCCACCGAGTCCGGGCCGAACACCTCGTCGAAGGTTTCGCGCACGGTCATGAACGCCCCGCGGTCGTTGTCCAGGAGCTCGCCGTGGGCGAAAAACTCGAAGTGCGGCTCGTCTTTGATGCCGGAGGCCTCGCACTCGGCGATGACGACGCGCTGGATCGCTTCGTAGACCTTGTGCTTGACCGTGTCGCTGTAGAAGCGGCAGTTGAGCACCAGCTCTGCGTGGTCCGGGATGATGTTGTTCGTTGTTCCGGCGTTGATCTGGCCGACGGAGACCACCGCGAAGTCCTTCGGTGCCACCTCGCGGCCGACAATGCCCTGCAGGCGCAGGATGATGTGGGCGGCGGTATACGTAGGGTCCACCGCGGCGTGCGGCATCGAGCCGTGGGCGCCGCGGCCGGGGATGCGGATGCGGATGGAATCGCACGCGGCGAACTGGGGGCCGGGCTTCGTCTGCACCTGGCCCGCGCGGCCCGGCATCACGTGCTGGCCCAGGCAGATATCCGGCCGGGGGACGCGGTCGGTCAACCGGTCGGTGATCATCTCGGTGGCGCCGCGGCCGATTTCCTCACCGGGCTGGAAGAGGGCGACGAACGTGCCGGACCAGTGTTCCCTGTTGTTGTCCATGATGTCGCACAGGCCCAGCAGGGCAGTCACGTGCATGTCGTGGCCGCAGGCGTGCATGAGGCCGACCTCGGTGCCGTCGGCGCGCTTGGCGGTGTCGCGCGACGCGTACGGCGCGCCGGTGGTCTCTGTTACCGGGAGGCCGTCGAAATCCGCACGGAAGAGCACCGTCGGTCCCGCGGAGCCGTGCGTCGGCTCGCCGTTGTGGAACACGGCGACGATGCCGTACCCGCCGATCGGTGCGATGACCCGGCAGTCGAAGCGCTCGAGCTCCTTGAGGATGCGGTTGTGGGTGTTCTCTTCCTGCATGGACAGCTCCGGGTGCGCGTGCAGGTACTCGTACAGCTCGCGCTGCCATGCGGGATCAACTGTGTAGTTCCGCAGAATCTCCTTGATCGCGCTCAGATCAGCATGGGCGGGCATGTATTTCAGGTCCTCCTCGGTAGTGGTGGGGGTGGATAGACGGTCTTGGTCGTGCGACAGCCCAGTCTAGGCGTGGCTCCGGTTGTGGGGGCGCTGGTCGGTCAGCGCCAGAGAACCGGGTTGTACCGCAGCACGTTGCGGGCGGGCGCGCACTCGGTGGCGATACGGATGTCGGCCGCGACCTTGCCCTCGTCGCGGAGGCGGTACAAGCTGCTGACCATGCGGTCACGGAGGTCGTACGGGGAGATGGTGTTCACGTTCACTTTCGTGCCGCCTTCGAAGCCGGCGAGGACGGACACGCGCCACTTGATGTTGATGCGCCACGGCATGGGCACATCCAAGTCGACCGGTTTGTGGTGCCATTCCTCGTTGCACGGAACCTCCGGGCCGGTGCCGGCGTGCGCGGCGTGCAGGAGATCCGACATGCCACGGACCTCTTCGTCCGTTTGCAGCCAGGGCTCAGGGACCGCGGACTTCGAGTACACGCTGATCGTGGGATAGCGGTGGCCGACACCGGCGCACATGACCGCGTGGTCGTTCTCCGCGATGACGAGGTTGTGGTAGCTGGCGTAGTTCACGCCCCACTCGTTGTACATATTCGGGTTCTGCCGCAGTTTGGCGATTTCGAGCTCGGTCTGGACGCCGCGTTCGTCGATAGCCACGAGCTGCTTGTGGAGGTGCTCGAACGAGGCGCCCGCGGGCGCCAGCCAGTTCTGGAACACGGAGACGTACGGCGCATAGCGGTTGTGCTCGTAGAGGTCGCGCAGCGAGTCGATGGTGAAAACGATGAACGCGTTGTGCTCGGCGAGAGGCAGAGTGCCCGACGACGCCAGCTGCGTGGATTCCGTCGCGCCGTCCACGTAGTGGCGCCGCGCGACGATCACGTCGTGCCCGCCGCCGAAATACGCGGGAGCGTGGGAGAGCAGCTCTTCTTCGCTAACGTTGTCGTCCTGGCCGGAAGCGGTCAACCGCATGCGCACGATGTCGAGGACATGGCGGCGCCCTTCGTCGTCGGCGAGGTAGCGCTCCATCTGGTTGTGGCGGGCCTCGTCCATGCTGAAGCCGTAATTCTGGGCCCAGTAGTCGTAAGAGACGATCTCAAACAGGTTGGGCACGCGGCGGAATGCGGCCTCGGTGTCGCCGAGTTGGTCGGGGAGCAGGTCCCGCAGAATTTCCCAGCCGCCGTCGCGCCGCACCATTCGGGATTTTTCCGGTGGCGTGCGAAATTGCTTATCGACGCAGAAATTGCACTTATCCGTGAAGTCTTTCTCCCCGAGCTTCTCCGGCTCCTTTTTCGGCACAGACAGGGGACGGTTGCCGCGGCCGGGCACTGTCCACACCTGCGTGCCCGAGAACGGGTTGAGCTGCTTGAGGGTCCCATCCGCCATCCGCTGCAGCGGATCGCGCGAGGCCGATAGAGGGGGCGACAGAGGAAACGTCGGGTGCGTCATGCATTCCAAGGCTATTCGCTACTCTGTCCTCATGCCGACGATCCAGTTTGACGTGCTTGTTCCCGATGACGCAGCAGGAAAGCGGGTGGAGGAGGCGTTCGCCAGTGCCGTGGAGATCCTCGTCCGCCACGAACGCCTCACCTCCGGCTCCGTGACGCGAGTGGCGGAACCCGACGTGCCCGAGGAAACGACCGCGCAGCTGCGCCGGGTCTACGAGGAGGAGCGCGGTGTGGAGCCCGGCGACGCGGCCGTGCAGCGGTACCTCATCGAGTCCGAGGGCGCGGGCTCCGTCAACCAGCTGGCCATGGGCCTGTCCCGGGTGCTCACGCCGAAAGCCGAGCTGCCTAAAGACCCCGTGGCGCTGGAGCGCCAGATGGATTTCGAACTGCCCGCGGTCTATCCCTGGGCCGTCGAGGTATTGAGGTAGTCGACCGCGGCTTGGGCTCCCGCACGGGTGAGCTGTTCGCGCACATCGTCGGTCTGCTCGCCGATCTCGACCGCCAGCACGCCTTCCGGAAGGTCGGCCTCGAATGCGCCGGCGAGCACGGCGACCGTGGCGCCGGTTCCCTCGGCGAGTTCGGCGACCACTGAGACGACCTTGCCCGCGGCGGACTGCTCGTCATATTTTCCTTCGCCGGTGACTACGAGATTGGCTTCGGCGATTTTCTCGCGCAGTCCTTGCGCGGCGGCGACGGTGCGCGCGCCGGAGACGACGTGGACGTGGTCGCGGTTGCCGTGCATCAGTTCGGACAGCCAGGTGATGCCGATGGGTAGGCCACCGGCGGCGCCGTAGCCGGGCTGCTCCGGGTCGATGCCGGTGACCTCGCAGAGGTGGGCGAGTGCGGCGTCGACCTTCTCCGCCTCTTCGGGTCCCGCACCTTTCTGCGGGCCGAAGACCCGCGCCGCGCCGTGCGGGCCGGTGGCGGGGAACTCGGAATCCGCCAGGAGAATCCACTCGACGGAGGCAGCAGGAATATTCACCTTGGCGGTGTCGAAATCCGCCAGGTCGCTCAGGGCTCCGCCGCCGTGCCGCAGGGGATGGCCGTCGGCGTTGAGGGGGTTGGCGCCAAGGGCGACGAGGATGCCGGTGCCGCCGTCGATCGTTGCGGTGCCGCCCAAGCCGAGCACGATGCGCCGGGCGCCGCGGGTTTGCGCGTCCGCGATGAGAACGCCGGTGCCGTAGGTGTCGCCGGTGAGCGGGACCGGATTGTCTTTGACAGCGGGCAATCCTGTTGCCGCGGACACGTCGATATAGGCGGTTTCTTCCGCCGCGCTGTAGACGTAGCTGGCCTCGGTGAGGCGCCCCGCGGCGTCCGTTGTCGGCAGAGTGATTACCTCGCCACTGAAGAGTGCCGATGTTCCTTCGCCCCCATCTGCCATAGGAATGTGCTCAATGTCACAGTCGCGGATAATGGACTGGATGCCTTCGGCGATCCATTCCGCCGCTTGCTGCGCTGTCGCGGATCCCTTGAAGGAATCGGGGGCCACGGCGACACGCAGGGTTTGTGCGTCGGCGACGAAATTCGCTGGTAATCCCGCGCTTTCATCTTCGGGGATGCCCGGATCGGGAATCGGGCGGGAACTGAACATGGAAACTGTGCTCCTTTGACTTCCGGTTGTTCTCGGCGGCTCGACGGTGCGCATGTCTATCGCGTTTGGCTCCTCGAATGCTAACAATTTGCTTGAGAAGAGAACTCGATCACTCTTTCCGCGACTATAGTTTTTTAATTATCGAGCAGTCGGAAGAAAGGATCGATAGTGATGTCGAACGAAGACCAGATCTCGGGGTACTACAACAAACTCCTGAAGCGCAATGCGGGGGAGCCAGAATTCCACCAGGCGGTTGCCGAAGTGCTGGACTCCCTCCGGATCGTTCTGCACAAGGATCCCCACTACAACGATTACGGCCTTATTGAGCGCCTCTGCGAGCCGGAGCGGCAGATCATTTTCCGCGTTCCGTGGGTCGCAGACGATGGCGAAGTTCGCGTTAACCGTGGCTTCCGTGTCCAGTTCAACTCCGCGCTCGGCCCCTACAAGGGCGGCCTGCGCTTCCACCCGTCAGTGAACCTGGGCATTATCAAGTTCCTCGGTTTCGAGCAGATTTTCAAGAACTCCCTGACCGGCCTGCCCATCGGCGGCGGCAAGGGCGGCTCCGACTTCGATCCGAAGGGCAAGTCGGACGCTGAGATCATGCGCTTCTGCCAGTCCTTCATGACTGAGCTGCACCGCCACGTCGGCGAGTACCGCGACGTCCCCGCCGGTGACATTGGCGTGGGCGGCCGCGAGATCGGCTACCTCTTCGGCCAGTACCGCCGCCTGACCAATAAGCACGAGTCCGGCGTATTGACGGGTAAGGGACTGACTTGGGGCGGCTCCCTCGTGCGCACCGAGGCCACCGGTTACGGCACCGTCTACATCAACAACCAGATGATGCAGGAAAACGGTGATTCCCTCAGCGGCGCCAAGGTCATCGTCTCCGGTTCCGGCAACGTGGCCATTTACGCAATCGCGAAGGCGCAGGAGCTCGGCGCGACTGTCGTGGGCTTCTCCGACTCGTCCGGGTGGGTCGACACCCCGAACGGCGTCGACGTGAAGCTCCTCAAGGAGATCAAGGAAGTCCGCCGCGGCCGCGTCTCCGAGTACGCCGAGCAGATCGAGGACGCGACCTTCCACAGCGACGGCTCCATCTGGGACCTCAAGGCCGATGTCGCTCTGCCGTGCGCGACCCAGAACGAGCTCGACGGCGAGCACGCGAAGAAGCTGGTGGCCAACGGCGTCAAGTATGTTGCCGAGGGTGCCAACATGCCGTCGACCGCTGAGGCGATCGAAGTCTTCCGCGAGAACAAGATCCACTTCCTGCCGGGCAAGGCAGCCAACGCCGGCGGTGTAGCCACCTCTGCACTGGAGATGCAGCAGAACGCGTCGCGCGACTCGTGGAATTTCGAGTACACCGACAACCGTTTGAAGGACATCATGGAGAATATCTTCCGCAACACCTCCGCCACCGCGGCCGAATACGGCCATGAGGGCGACTATGTGGTGGGCGCCAATATCGCCGGCTTCAAGAAGGTCGCCGACGCGATGCTGGCCCAGGGTGTCATCTAGCGCCTGAACTTCACTGCCCATCGCAGGACACGCGCCCCGGCTTGCCGGGGCGTTCGTTGTATTACCAGTACTGTTGGGCTCATGTACCGCGTATTTGAAGCTCTCGATGAACTGGTCAACACCGTCGAACAGGCCTACGGCGTTCCGATGACGTCGAACTGCATGGTTCCGCGCAATGAAGTGCTTGCGCTTCTCGACGACATCCGCAACGCCTTCCCCGTCGAGATCGACGACGCGCAGGACGTGCTGGATAAGCAGGACGAGATCCTGCGCGGCGCCGAGGACCGCGCGGACGCGATTATCGGGGACGCGGAAGGTGAAGCCCAGCGCCTGGTCGGCGATGCCCACAATGAATCCGAATCCATGCTGAGCGATGCCCAGCAGCGTTCGACCCTGATGGTCGCCAATGCGGAGGAGGACGCCAACAACACGGTCACCCGTGCGCGGGACGAGGCGGAACAGCTGGTGGAGCGTGCTCGTCGTGAAGCGGAGCGACTCGTCGCAGACGGCAACGAGTCCTACGACCGCTCCGTTGCTGAGGGTCTGGAGGAGCAGCAGCGCCTGGTGACCGAGGCTGAGGTCACCCGCCGCGCCGACGAAGAAGCCCACCGGATCGTCGAGTCCGCCCACGCGGAGTCCAGCCGCCTGCGCAACGAGTGCGACGAGTACGTCGACGGGAAACTCGCCGAATTTGAGGAGACCCTCACCGGTGTTTTGCGCACCGTCACCTCCGACCGCTCCGCCCTCCGCCACGGCGCGGGTGCCTCCGGCCGCTACGAGCGCGGTGCGCGCGATGTCCGTGAAGTCCGTGACACCCGTGACGCCCGTGACGCTAGGGAAGTCCGCGACGACCGCGGCTACCCGCGCGGGCACTAAAACCGCTTTTCCCGGCGGCATCCCGGCGTGGATGAGCCGCAGGTTTTCCTCAATGTATTCTGGGGTGCGTTATGGCTACTAACCCGTTTATTGTGGATGTCTCGGCCGCCCAGCGCGGCGACGGGCTTCCGGTGACCACCACCCAGACAGGCCCGTCGCCGTCGCGCATCGGCCCGGAAATGATCGCCATCCCGGAAGGGCAGGAAATCAGCGTCGAATCGACTGTCACGCCGCTCGGTGAGGGCGTGCTTGTCGACGCTACGGCGACGGTACAGCTCAAAGGCCAGTGCGTGCGCTGCCTCCGTGAGCTGACCCCGACAGAGACCATCACCGTCTCCCAGGTGTTCTCGGGTTCCGACGACTTCATCACCGGCGATGACGTCACCTCCGAGGACGAAGGTTCCGGCGACGATGTCCCGCAGATCATCGACGACACCGTTAACTTGGAGCAAGCGTTCGTCGACGAGGTCGGGTTGAGCCTGCCGTTCAACCCGGTGTGCGAGCCGGAGTGCCCGGAGGATTCCGAGGTGCCGAGCGCCGACGGAGTGTCGGGCGAAGAGAACGATCTGGTGGATCCACGCTGGGCCGGCCTGGAGAAATTCCTCACCGGCGGCGATGGCGGTGACAGCACGAACGCTGGCGCTGAAACAGGCTCCGGGAAGTAACTGGGGGTCACGTGCCACGCGCGAAGAAGAACAAGATTCCCGGCGACCAGGCCTTGGCCGAAGCGTTCGCCGCTGTTGACCACACACCGCTGCTGGACAAGCTCGGTGTCGAGATCGAACCGGACATCCTGCGCCTTGCGTTGACGCACCGCTCGTTCGCGAACGAGCACGGGACACTACCGAACAACGAGCGCCTCGAGTTCGTCGGTGACGCGGTGCTTGGTCTGACCATTGCGAACGCGCTGTTCGAGCGCTTTCCGTCGCGCCCTGAATCAGACCTGTCGCCGATGCGCGCCCGCATCGTGTCCCGCTACGGTCTCGCCGACGTCGCCCGCGAAATTGGGCTCGGCGCGCACATTCTGCTGGGCAAGGGCGAGGAGACCACCGGCGGTCGCGACAAGGACTCGATCCTCGCGGACACAACCGAGGCAGTCCTCGGCGCGATTTACCGCCAGCACGGTTTCAACTGCACCCGTGACGTGATCCTGCGCCTCTTCAAGGACAAGATCGACAACGCACACTGGATCCAGGACTGGAAGACGGAGTTGCAGGAGCGCGTCGCAGAGCTGGGCGGCCACCCGCCGGTCTACACCGCCACCGCCGAAGGCCCGGAGCACGAGCAGGTCTTCACCGCGCACGCGCTTATCGACGGCACCTCCCGCGGCACCGGACGCGGCCACAACAAGAAGACCGCCGAGCAGAACGCGGCCCGCGAAGCCTTCTTCTTCCTCAAAGACCACCCGGAAACCATCGCTCTTAGGCGGGAATAGGCTGTGCCGGAACTTCCCGAAGTGGAGGTGGTGCGCCGCGGCCTCGACACCCACGTCGTCGGCGCGGCATTCGGTGAGATCAACGTGCTCCACCCCCGCGCCGTCCGCGGCAACGAAGTCGATCTTGCCGAGGTGCTGCCCGGCCTGACCATCACCGGGACCGACCGCCGCGGAAAATTCCTGTGGCTGACGCTTTCCGACGGTGCCGCGCTGCTCGTCCACCTCCGCATGTCGGGGCAGATGCTGGTGGGGGAGCCTGGTGTGGTGGACAGCCCCCATCTGCGCATCCGTGCGCAGCTGCACAGCCCTGATGGAATCAAGGAGCTCGACTTCGTCGACCAGCGCACCTTCGGGTCGTGGCAGTATGTGCCGCTCACTGTTTCCGGTCGGGGCCGCCCCATCCCCACCACCATTCCGCACATCGCGGCCGATCCTTTTGAACCCGACTTCGATCCGGTGGCCACCGCCCGCGCCATGCGCAAGAAGAATGTGGCTGTGAAATCGCTTTTGCTGGATCAGTCTGTGGTCAGCGGAATCGGCTCCATCTACGCCGATGAGGCGATGTGGGCAGCAGGGGTCAAGCCCACACGCAAAGGCAAGGCGCTGCGCCAGCGCGATGCCGTTGCCCTGCTCGAGGAATCGCACGCTGTCATGGCCCGCGCGCTCGAAGCGGGCGGCACCAGCTTCGATTCCCTCTATGTGAACGTCAACGGCGCTTCCGGCTACTTCTCTCGTTCCCTGAACGCTTACGGCCAAGCCGGTGAACCCTGCGCGCGCTGCGGTACGCCGATCATCCGCACCGTCGTCAACGGCCGATCGAGTTATTATTGCCCGTCTTGCCAGACGCGCTGACTCTCCGCTGACCGGCCGCCGAGAAATCGTTGGCACGCCCTAGGGCCGTATAGAATTCCCCGCATGAAAAAATTGAGTCGTTCGTGACGGATATCGTCAACGACAACCTGTGGAAGGTGATCCCGTTCCTGCTTCTCGCGGCGGGTATCTATTTCGGGCTGCGCACCATCTTCGTGCAGCTGCGCATGCTGCCCGACATGTTCAAGGCCGTGGCGGAGAGCCCGAAAGGCAAAGACCACGACGGCCGCGACCTCGACGAGGAATACGGCGGTATCTCCGCTTTCAAGGCCTTCACCATCTCCGCCGCTTCGCGCGTGGGAACTGGCAATATCGCGGGTGTGGCCCTCGCGATCACCATGGGCGGCCCGGGTGCTGTGTTCTGGATGTGGATCATCGCCCTAGTCGGCGGCGCGACGGCCTTCGTCGAGTCGACCCTGGCCCAGCTGTGGAAGACCAAGGATGCCCAGGGCAATTACCACGGTGGCCCTGCTTTACTACATCACGCGCGGCCTCGGCGAGAAGTGGAAGCCGCTGGCCGTCATCTTCGCCGTGGCCATCTCGGTTACCTACGGCTTCGTCTACAACGCCATCCAGACCAACTCCATCGTGGAGTCCGTCGGCGGCTCCCTGGGCACTGATTCGAACACACTGAAGAGCGCCGTCGCCGCCGGCGTGGCCATCGTGACTGCCTTGGTGATCTTCGGCGGTGTCACCCGCATCGCCAACGTCACCCAGATCGTCGTTCCGTTCATGGCCGGCGCCTACATTCTCATCGGCCTGGTGGTTCTTGTGGTCAACTACCGCGAGATTCCCGGCATGTTCGCCCTCATCGTCGAGCACGCCCTCGGAATCAAGGAGGTCGCAGGCGCGACTGTCGGCCACGCCTTCACGTACGGCATGCGCCGTGGCCTGTTCTCTAACGAGGCCGGCCAGGGCTCCGCCCCGAACGCCGCCGCGACCGCGACGGTGTCCCACCCGGTCAAGCAGGGCCTGGTCCAGACACTGGGCGTCTACTTCGACACCCTGATCGTCTGCTCGATCACCGCTTTGATCATTCTTCTCGGCCCGGCACCGATCTACGGCGAGGAAGTGCAGGGCGCCGCCCTGACGCAGGCTTCGCTGTCGGATTCCGTCGGCGCATGGGGCACGCACTTCATCACCTTCGTGTTGTTCTTCCTGGCGTTCTCCTCCGTGATCGGCAACTACTACCTCGCGCAGGCGAATGTGGAGTACCTGACCAAGAAGAAGTCGGTGCTGACCGTCTTCCGTCTGGGCGTGATCGGCTTCGTCATCTTCGGCGCCTTCGGCTCCCTGCCGCTCGTGTGGGCGCTCGGCGACACGATGGCCGCCACGATGGTGTTCATCAACCTGATCGCGATCGTCCCGCTCGGCGGTATCGCCTTCAAGCTGCTGAAGAACTTCAGCGAGCAGCGCGCTCAGGGCCTTGACCCAGTCTTCCACCGCGACATGCTGCCGGAGCTCAAGAACGTCGAGTTCTGGGACGGTTCCGACCCGGTCACCCGCCGCAGCGCCGAGGACCGTGTGGCCGTCGACGAGGCGCGCCGCGAAGGTGCGGCCGACGGCACCGACGAGGGCGGGCTCACCCGCATCTAAGGCTAGTGTGGTGCGCATGAGCACCACACGAATGACAGCTTTCGTCTCCGGCCGCGTCCAGGGGGTCGGCTTCCGCTGGTGGACGCGCAGCCGCGCCCTCGAACTCGGACTCGCCGGCTACGCGAAGAACCTGCGCGACGGACGCGTGGAAGTGGTGGCGGAAGGGGAGCAGGCGGACATCGACAAGCTCCTCGCCCTACTTGAAGAGCAACCCTCGACAGCTAGGCGTCCCGGCGAAGTGCGCGCCGTCGTGCCGCAGTACAGCGAACCGCGCGGCGCGACCGGCTTCGAAGAGCGGTAGGCCTACCGCTTCAACAGGTCCAGAACCAACGCCGGAAGGCCCATCCGGCGCGTGGCATCCGAAATGTACTCGCGTGCATACGGGTAGATCGCGATCAGGTTGTAAAACGTGGCGTGACACAGCCGCCGTGTCCGGAGAAGTTCAAGGTCGGGGCGCGATTCGGTAATATTGGTGCAATGCACCTGACTTCGCTGACGCTTAGAGGATTCAAGTCTTTCGCGTCTGCGACGACGATGAAATTCGAGCCGGGCATTTGCGCGGTCGTCGGTCCGAACGGATCCGGTAAGTCGAACGTGGTGGATGCTCTTGCCTGGGTGATGGGGGAGCAGGGCGCGAAGAATCTGCGCGGCGGGAAGATGGAGGACGTCATCTTCGCTGGCGCGGGGGAGCGCAAGCAGCTCGGACGAGCGGAAGTGACGCTGACTTTCGATAACACTGACGGCAGGCTGCCGATCGAGTATTCGCAGGTGGCCATCACGCGTCGCATGTTCCGCGACGGAGCCAGCGAGTACGAGATCAACGGGGCGAAGGCGCGCCTGATGGATATCCAGGAGCTGCTGTCCGACTCGGGCATCGGCCGTGAGATGCACATCATCGTCGGGCAGGGAAAACTCAACGAGATTCTCGAGTCGCGCCCGGAGGACCGCCGCGCGTTCATTGAGGAAGCGGCTGGCGTGCTCAAGCACCGCCGCCGCCGCGAGAAGGCCCAGCGCAAACTCACGGGCATGCAGGCGAATCTCGACCGCCTGACAGATCTCACCGACGAGCTGGGGAAGCAGCTCAAACCGCTGGCGCGCCAGGCCGAGGCCGCGCAGCGCGCAGCGACCGTGCAGGCGGATGTCCGTGATGCGCGTCTGCGTCTTGCGGGCCACAAGGTGGTCACGCTCCGGGCATCGCTTGACGACGCCGCGCGCACCGCCAACCTCCATGCCCAGCAGGTCGAGACCGTGACCGGGCAGCTCGCCGACGCTGAAGCGCACCAGGGGGAGGTGGAGGAACTGCATTCTGCTGCAGCGGTGAATTCCGAGCATGCGCAGCAGTTGTGGTTCGGGTTGTCGTCTCTGGCGGAGCGCACGTCCGCAACCCTGCGTATTGCCACCGAGCGCGCCTCGCATGTGGGGGACACCACCGAGTACCGCGGCCAGGACCCCGACGATCTGGTCGCACGTGCGGAGCGCGCCGAGCAGCAGCACGCCAACGCTTTGGCCGAATACGAGAAAGCCGAGCAGAAGCGCAAAGACATCGCCGCCCGCGTTGAGGAACTGGCTGAAAAGGCCCGCGCCGCGGAGGCGGAACATATGGCCCAGGTACGCGCGATCGCCGACCGGCGTGAAGGCGTGGTGCGCCTGCTCGCCCAGGAGGAGAGTCAGGTCGCAGCTGTCGAGAGCGCGAAGCAGGAGATCGAGCGGCTCGCAGCCGCAGCCGACGAGACCCGCGCGCGGGCCCAGGAAGCTGATGCGGAAGCACAGTCCGCCGCGGAGAAAATCGCCGAGATTGCCCGCGGACGCGAACCACTGGAAAACGCCCATGTGCGCGCTGCCGCGGAGGCGGAAGCAGCCGAACAGCGCCTGGAGCAGCTGCGCGCAGAGCAGAAGTCGAGGGAGAAGGCGGTGTACTCGTTGTCGGCGCGCATCGCGACGCTCAGCGAGACCGCTCCCGTCGCCGAGGCCGCCGATGTGCTCGGCGCGGCCTTCTCGCCTGTCGCCGACCGCATGAAACCAGCCAAGGGGATGGAGAAGGCACTCGCGACGGCCCTCGGCGCGCATGCGGAGGCACTCGCCGGCGACGTCGACACAGATATGATCGCTGAGCAGCTCGGCGGGGCCTCGCGCGGCGTGGTAGTGGACACAACTTCAGGCGGCCGCTCGTGGCGCCTCGACGGTACCCCGCCTGCCGGCGCCACTTGGCTGCTCGACCACGTCACGCTCGACGACGAGGTTGTCGGCCCCATCACCCGCATTCTCGTCGACGTCGTGCTTGCCGACGATGTGGCCGCCGCCCGCCGTGCCGTCGCCGATGACCCGCGCCTGCGCGCGGTGACCCTCGACGGCGTCGTCGTGGGCGAAGGCTGGCTCGCCGCCGGTTCCGGCGGTGCGTCGAGCGTGGAGGTCGCCGCTCAGATTGAATCCGCTACTTCCGAGCTGGAAAAAGCACAGGCGCAGCTGGATGAGCTTTCCGGCACCCTCGAAGGCGCGAAGATCGCCGCGGAGGAGGCCCGCGTGGCCGCCGCATCCGCCAAGGCCGCGCTCAAAGAGCACGACGCGCAGGCCGATTCGTGGAAGCGCGACCACCAGCGTTTGATCAAGCAGGCGGAGCAGGCGCAGAAGCAGCATGCCAGTTCCGCGAAACAGGCCAACGAGGCGGATATCCGCCTCAGCGGACGCGAGAAGGCCCTGGCCGAGACCCGCGACCGCCTCTCCCGCGTGGAGCGCCCCGACTCGGACGAGGAGGCCGACGCGACCGCCCGCGACGAAGCCAACGCCGCACTGACCGAGGCCCGTTCCGCGGAAATGGAAGCCACGCTCGCGGCGCGTTCCGCCCAGCAAGCGGTGGACAATGTTGCGGGCAGGGGAGCGGCGCTTCGTCGTCAAGCGGAGCACGAGCGCCAGGCGAAAGCCCGTCACGACGCCGCGATGGCGCGTAAACGTGCTCAGGCCGAGCTCGCCGAGGCTGTCGCCGGACATGCCCGCGACCTCGCCTCGCGCATCGCCGACTCCCTCGAGCGCGCCACGCATCGCCGCGACACGTTGGCCGCCGACGTGAAACAGCTCGCCGCACGCCAATCCCAGGCCCGCGAGAAGGTCAGCGCTTTGCGCCAGCAGCTCGCCCGCCTCGGTGACACCTCGCACGCCGCCGACATTGCCCGTGAGCAGGCGCAAGTGCGCATCGACGAGGCCGAAACGAAGATCGTCGAGCAGCTCGGCATCGCCATCGACGATCTCCTCGCCGATTACACGCCCGCTGAGGACTTCGACGAAGCCGAGGAGAACAAGCGCCTCAAGAAGGCGGAAAGGGACCTCGCCGCGCTCGGCAAAGTCAATCCCCTGGCGCTGGAGGAGTACAAGGCGCTCGAGGAGCGCTACAGCTTCCTGTCCACCCAACTCGCCGACGTGGTCCAGGCGCGGAAGGACCTGGCGGGGGTGATCGAGGATGTCGACAAGCAAATTCTGCAGCTCTTCACCGACGCGTGGCACGACGTCGAACGTGAATTCCCGCGGGTGTTCCAGACGCTGTTCCCCGGCGGCGAGGCGCGCCTTCTGCTCACCGACCCCTCCGACATGCTCACCACCGGCATCGAGATCGAAGCGCGCCCGCCCGGCAAGAAGGTCAAACGCCTCTCGCTTCTGTCCGGCGGCGAGAAATCGCTCACCGCGCTCGCCATGCTCGTAGCCATCTTCCGCGCGCGCCCCAGCCCGTTCTACGTCCTTGACGAGGTCGAAGCAGCGCTTGACGACGTCAACCTCCGCCGCCTCATCGCTCTCCTCGAAGAACTCCGCGAAGACTCGCAGCTCATCGTGATCACCCACCAGAAACCCACGATGGATGTCGCGAACGTGCTCTACGGTGTGACTATGCGCGGCGACGGAGTGACCCGCGTGATTTCCCAGCGCATGAGCCCCGCGCCGCGCGAAGCCGCGGAGTCTACGGAGTAGCTGCGCCCCGCCACCGGATCTGGTGGCACTATGGGGGACATGATGAATTCAACTGCACTGTGGGTCACCATCGCCGTCGTCGTGGCGCTGCTCATCATTTTGGGCATCATCATCGTCGTCGGTAAGAACCGTAAGAAGTCCAAGACCGTCTCCTTCGAGAAGAAGGAGCCGGAGCAGCAGAAGGAACTCACCCAGCAGGAGAAATCCGGGAACTACCAGGCCAAGGGCGGGTTCAATTTTGCTCCCGCCGGCGCGCCGACGGCTGAGAAAGAGCCTGTGCGTGTCGACGAACCGCTGAAGCGCGACACCCCCTCCACCTCCGCTAAAGCAGCAGGCGCTGGTGCCGCTGCCGCTGGAGCTGCTGGTGCCGCCGCAGCTTCGGCAGCAAAGCCTGCTGATGCTTCCGATTCTTCTGACGTATCCGATACCACTGGCACCACCGAGATGGAGCAGATCGCGCCGGCACCGACTGCCGCAGACGAGGTCGACCCCGTCGAGCTTGGCGAGACCGAGACCGAAGTGATTGAGCCGGATCCGGCCGAGATCGAGCCGGCGAAGGACCCCGCCCCGGAAGCACAGGTTGATCAGGGGAAGGCTGCACCGCCTGCTAAACCGGAAACCCCCGCTGAGCCAACGGGCAAGCCCGGCGGCATTGCTGGCGCCGACCACTTGGTCGAACCCGAAGTCGCCGCGGATGACTCTCGGGCAGAAGCCGAAGCAGAAGCAGAAGCGAAGGAAGCGGCCGAGGCGGCACGAACGACCGCTGACGCTGCCGAAGAGGCGCGCGAACAGACTCCGGCACCGAAGCCGGATGCCGCTGCTGGTACTACCGGTGCGGCTGGTGCGGCTGCCGCCGGTGCCGGCGCTGCGGCGGCGGGCACCGCAGAAGCAAACGAGGCCGCGGAAGAGACGCAGGCCAGCGTCATCGAGACCGAGCCAGTACCCGACGAGCAGCTGGACGACATTGAGCCGGCAGCGGGCCGCATCGGGAAGCTGCGCGGGCGCCTGTCACGCTCCCAGAACGCGATCGGCCAGGGTCTGCTGGGCATTCTCTCCGCAGGCGACCTCGACGAGGACGCCTGGGAAGAAATCGAGGACACGCTGATCATGGCGGACCTTGGCGCGGAACTGACTATGAAGGTCACCGAATCCCTGCGCGAGAAAATCGCCGAGCGCGGCGTGTCCAGCGAGGAAGAAGCGCGCGCGATGCTGCGCGAGACCCTCATCGAGGCGGGCAAGCCGGAACTGGACCGCTCCATTAAGGCGATGCCGAATAACGGCAAGCCGGCAGTCATCCTCGTCGTCGGCGTCAACGGCACCGGCAAGACCACCACGACCGGCAAGCTGGCGCGCGTGCTCATCTCCATGGGCCACAGCGTGGTGCTCGGTGCAGCGGATACTTTCCGTGCAGCCGCAGCAGACCAGCTGGAGACGTGGGGCCGCCGCGTGGGCGCTTCCACCGTCCGCGGCAAGGAAGGCGCAGACCCTGCGTCCGTCGCTTTCGACGCGGTCAAGACCGGTGTGGAGCAGCAGGCTGACGTCGTGCTCGTCGACACCGCAGGCCGCCTGCACACCTCCACCGGCCTGATGGACCAGCTGGGCAAGGTCAAGCGCGTTGTGGAGAAGAAGTCTCAGGTCGACGAGGTTCTGCTGGTGCTCGACGCCACCGTTGGCCAGAATGGCCTGACCCAGGCGCGCGTGTTCAAGGACGTCGTCGAGATCACCGGTGTCGTCCTGACCAAGCTGGACGGCACCGCCAAGGGAGGCATCGTCTTCCAGGTCCAGGAGGAACTTGGCGTGCCGGTCAAGCTCGTCGGCCTCGGCGAGGGCGCGGACGACCTCGCTCCGTTCGAGGTGGAGGGCTTTGTCGACGCGTTGCTCGGCTAGCTGCGGTTGCGGTTCTATGACTGGCTCATAGGTCCAACCGAATGAATTTAAAATGCGGCATAGGCGTGACCTATGTCGCATTTTTTGCGTTTTGCCGGATTTACGCAGGGTCTGCAGGTTTACGGTTTAAACGGTTGCTGAGACCAGCACCGATAACCGAAAGAGATCTTGTGAGGTGATGAAGGTGATGCCCGAACAGACAGCCACTATGGCAGGTAACACAAGCTGGATGCTTGTGTCAGCGGCGCTGGTGTTGCTCATGACACCGGCGCTTTCGCTTTTCTACGGGGGAATGTCTTCACGCCGAAGTGTTCTCAACATGATGATGATGTCCTTCACCGCGCTCGGAGTCGTGCCGGTGGTGTACGTGCTCTGGGGGTGGTCGGAGTCCTACGGAAGCCAGTCCGTTGCCGGCCTCTTTGCCAACCCGGTCGAGTTCTTCGGTCTGCGCAATTCGATCGTCGATGCGAACGGATCGTATCTCGAAGGTGCTAACGGCTACGCGAATGTTGTCGACATCGTTTTCCAACTGACATTCGCCGTGATTTCAGCGGCGATCATTTCGGGTGCGATTGCAAGCCGCGTGAAGATCGGCGCCTGGATCGCATTCGTCGTCGCGTGGGTGACGCTCGTGTACTTCCCGCTTGCCCACATGGTGTGGGGAGGAGGAATCCTCGGCGAGGGCGAGAACTCGCTTTCTGCTCTGCTATTTGGGCACGAGAACGGTGAAGCCACAATCGTGCCCATTGATTTCGCGGGAGGCATCGTGGTGCACATTTCTGCGGGCACAGCAGCGTTCGTGCTGGCACTGGTTATCGGGCGCCGTCAGGGATTCCCGCATTCCAACTCCCGTCCACACAATCTGCCGTTGGTCATGATCGGCGCCGCCCTGCTGTGGTTCGGGTGGGCCGGCTTCAACGGCGGGTCGGCTTTCGCCGCTGACGGTCTTGCGGGGCTGGCATGGTTGAACACAGTCGCCGCGGCAGCCGCGGCGATGCTCGGCTGGTTGGCGATTGAGCGCCTCCGTGACGGTTACGCGACCTCGCTCGGTGCTTCCTCAGGTCTAGTGGCCGGTTTGGTGGCCATCACACCCGCGGCGGGCGATATCAGTCCTGTCTCTTCTCTCGTTCTGGGGTTCATCGGCGGCATCTTCGCGTGCTTCGGTGTGGGATTGAAATACACCTTCAATTACGACGACTCGCTTGACGTCGTGGGCGTCCACTTGGTGGCAGGTATTTGGGGCACGGTGGGTGTGGCGTTCTTCGCCGATAAGAGCGGAATCTTCACCGGCGGTGGAGCTGACGGGTGGAAGCTTCTCGTCGTGCAGACCCTCATTGCTGTGGTGGCCATGCTGCTTAGCGGTGTCATCACGCTGCTGATCGCGCTCGCGATCAAGCACACTATCGGCTGGCGCATTACCCGCCAGCAGGAATTCGAGGGAATCGACTACTCGATACACCGCGAAACGGGCTACGACTTCGGCGGCCCCGGCATGCGGCCGGGAGGTCTCCCCGCCGGCAATAAACCGGCTGCGGACCTCGGTTTGAACGAGTCCCGGGAGCACCACGAACCGCATTCCGGCAAAGCGGGTACAACTCAGAAGAAAGAGGTCGCCACTCGCGAGAAGGAGATTGAACGATGAAACTCGTCACCGCAGTCATCAAACCTTTCACCCTTGAAGACGTTGTCGTCGCGCTGGAAAACGCCGGCATTCAGGGCATCACGATCACCGAAGCGCAGGGCAGGGGCAGGCAGCGTGCCGGCGTCGAGTTTTACCGCGGAGCACAGTACTCATCGCCGTACGTGGCCAAGCTCAAGCTCGAAGTGCTGGTGACTGATGCGCAAGAGGCTGCGGCGGTCGACGCGATTTTGGGTGCGGCTCACACTGGCGAGGTCGGGGACGGAAAGATTTGGGTGTCGCAGGTCGAACGCGCCATCCGTGTCCGCACGGGTGAAACCGATGAGGACGCGATCGTGGATTAGCGGTACCGGAACCCCTTCACTTATGGGCGTTGAGTGTCGGCGCGCTAGGGTATAGGGAAGTTTCTGTCTTATCCCTCTACCGTTCTCCAAGGAGCGTGCCACACGTGTTCGAGTCATTGTCCGACCGCTTGCAATCAGCGCTCAAAGGCCTGCGCGGCAAGGGCAAGCTCACGGAAGAGGACATCAACGCCACTGCCCGTGAGATCCGCATCGCCCTGCTCGAGGCAGATGTCTCCCTGCCGGTCGTCCGCGCCTTCATCAAGCGGGTCAAAGAGCGCGCGCTCGGTGCCGATGTCTCCGAGGCGCTGAACCCGGCGCAGCAAGTCATCAAGATCGTCGACGAGGAACTGACCAACATCCTCGGCGGCGAGACCCGCCGGCTGAATCTGGCCAAGAACCCGCCGACGGTGATCATGCTTGCCGGCCTGCAGGGTGCCGGTAAGACGACGCTGGCGGGCAAGCTTGCCCTTCACTTGACCAAGCAGGGCCACACCCCGATGCTGGTGGCCTGTGACTTGCAGCGTCCGGGTGCGGTGCAGCAGCTGGAGATCGTCGGCAAGCGGGCTGGCGTTCCCACCTTCGCGCCGGACCCTGGCACCTCCCTAGATTCGAGCGAACATGAGATGGGCACATCCCACGGCGACCCGGTCGAGGTGGCCCAAGCCTCGATCGAGGAAGCCCGCCGCACCCACGCCGACGTGGTCATCATTGATACCGCAGGCCGTCTCGGCATCGACGAGACGCTGATGACCCAGGCGCGCAACATCCGCGACGCCGTCAACCCGGACGAAGTCCTCTTCGTCATCGACGCCATGATCGGCCAGGACGCCGTCGCCACCGCACAGGCCTTCGCCGACGGTGTCGATTTCACCGGTGTCGTGCTGACCAAGCTCGACGGCGACGCGCGCGGCGGTGCCGCCCTGTCCATCCGTGAGGTCACCGGCAAACCGATCCTCTACGCGTCCACCGGCGAGAAGCTCGAAGACTTCGACATCTTCCACCCGGACCGCATGTCCAGCCGCATCCTCGGCATGGGCGACCTGCTCTCCCTCATCGAGCAGGCCGAGGCGACCATGGACCAGCAGAAGGCGGAAGAAGCCGCCATGAAGCTCGGCTCCGGCGAGCTGACACTCGAGGACTTCCTCGACCAGCTGCTGATGATCCGCCGCATGGGCCCGATCGGGAATCTGCTGAAGATGATGCCGGGCGGCAAGCAGATGAACGAGATGGCCGACATGGTCGATGAGAAGCAGCTCGACCGCATCCAGGCCATCATCCGCGGCATGACCCCGCAGGAGCGCGAGGACCCGAAGATCCTCAACGCTTCGCGCCGCAAGCGCATCGCCAACGGCTCCGGCGTCACTGTCGCTGAGGTCAACCAGCTCGTGGAGCGCTTCTTCGAGGCGAAGAAGATGATGGGCAAAATGGCCAACCAATTCGGCCTGTCCGGCATGCCGGGGATGGGCGGGATGCCGGGCATGGGCCGTTCCGCGACGAAGAAGAAGCCGAAGGGCCGCAAGGGCAAGAACGGCAAGCGCAAGCCCGCGAAGAAGCGGGGCGGCGGCCCGAAGATGCCGGGAATGCCGGGCAAGGGCGGAATGCCTGGAATGCCCGGGATGCCGGGCATGGATCAGCTCGATCCGGCCCAGCTGAAGAAAATGCAGGAACAGCTCCCGCCCGGAATGGACGGCATCGACCTGAATAACTTGGACTTCAACGAAGCCATGAAGCGCATGGGCCGGGGCAAGTAGCCCTCAGAGTTCTGTCCCTCCCGCACCGCGCGGGAGGGATTTTCATTGCTCACCGAGTTCGGGGAGGATGTCCGGGTTCGCCTCGACGCTCGGCTTGCCGACGTCTTCTGCGTCCACACCTTCACCCTGCCGCAGTGTGGGAGCCCCGTCTTCAGGGTCGAGATCTGGGGAGGCCCCGTCGACAGGGATGCCCAGGGCAGTGAAGACCTCCTGGAGTTTCGCCCACAGCAGCGGGGCGGTGGTGGCGGCGAATGCGTTGGAGACGTGGTTCTGGTCGCGGTAGACATACACGTTGCCGATGATGGGCGGGCAGAGCTCTGCATCGCAGTACCAGTCGGCGGTGTCCAAGCCCCACTGCTTGTTCTCCGGGAAGAGGTATTCCTGCGACGGATCGGCATCGCCGTAGACCGTCTGGCGCAGGGTGGAGCAGGCCTCGAAGTCGTTTCCGGCGAGCAGACACTCGTTGGGGTCCATGTGGTCGCCTTCGCGGCTGAACACCCACGGGTTATCCCGCAGGCCCAGGAACGGAATGTCGTTGGCCTGGAGCTCCTCCCACACCGTCGCGTAGGAGCTGGGCACCATGTCGGGGCCGGGGTTGCCCTCGCCGGCGCGGCCCTCGGGGCGGGTGGCGGTGGAAAGCGTCAGGTCCGGGTGCATCTCGATGATGCGGTTGAACGCCAGGCGCGACCACTCCGCGCACTCGGGGCTCACGGTGTCCAAGTCGTCGAGGATCAGCGGGCACGCCTGGCGCACGATCGGCATCACCTTGAAACCGTGTTCGCGGCCGAGCTTATCCAGCGGGATCAGCCACGGTTCGGAGTGGGAACCGCCGAAGATGACAACGGTGGTCTCAGCTTCCGGGTCGCCCCACACACAGTGGGGGCCGGGCAGCATGTCGGCCGGCTGGTCCATGAAGATGATGCAGTTGTCATCCGCCGTCGGCGGGAAGATATCCGCGATCAGGTTGGGATCCGGCTGCGCGGGGGCCTCGGGCACGTCCGCGCCGAAATGGGCCATGGCGCCCGGGTAATTCTCGGAGGCGAGGTCGAAGTCGGCGTCATTCACCTGGCGCGCGTAAACCGGCTGGATAGCCAGCAAGCCGACGAGGAGGGCACCGATCAGGGCGCCGCCGACGGCGCGGCCGCGCCCCTCAGGCGTCGACAAGCTCGCCTTCGCGTTGCGCACCGGCGTGTCACCCGCCTTCGGGCGCTTGCCGTGCTGGCGAAGCGGATCCTCGACCAAGGTGTAGGTCAGGTGCGCCAGGCACAGCGACAGGGCGATGACCAGGATGCCGAGGCCCACCGTCGGCGTCGGGCGACCCGACTTCACCGTGAATAGAATCAGCAGCGGCCAGTGCCAGAGGTACAGCGAATACGCCACCTTGCCCAGCCACAGGATCGGGCCCGACGACAGCACGCGCGCCACCGGTTGGTCAGGTCCAGCCATGACAACGAGCGCCGCACCCAGCAGCGGAATCAGCGCCGCCGGGCCGGGAAATGCCAGGGAGGTAGTGATGATTGCGCCGGTCATCGCGATCGCCGCCACGCCGAGCCCCGCCGCGAAACCGCGGAATTTCTCCGGGATCAGATTCGTCACCGGCAGCATCGCCAGCAGGGCACCGAACGCCAGCTCCCACAAACGCGAGGGGAACTCGTAGTAGTTCTGCGGCGTGCCCACCAAGCCGAAGCGCGAAGCGTACGTGAACGATGCCACTGCGAGCACCGCGAGCACACCGATGATGCCGCGGCGCAGTTTCTGGTTGCTCACGCCGACGCGCGACGCCAGGAACGCCACGATCACACCGGACGTGATGGCGAAGACGTAGAACTGCCCCTGCACTGACATCGACCACAGGTGCTGCAGGGGAGAGGTCTCCGCGCCCGCCGCTGCATAGTCCAGGTTCTGCGAGGCCAGCTCGTAGTTCTGGTAGTACAGCACCGCGGCGGTGAACTGCTTCGCCAAATCAGCGCTCATGATCTCTGGCGTCAGCCACCTGATGCCCGCGTAGATCGCCGCCAGCACCACCGCCAGGGCAGGAAGCAGGCGGCGCGCTGTGCGCCAGAACGGCCACCACGGATTCAACGATGGATTCGGCCGCATCGCGTACCGCAGCTGCGAGCCCATGAAGAAGTAGCCCGACAGCAACAGGAACACATCGACGCCGCCGGACACGCGCCCGACGAAGACATGGAACAGCACCACCAACCCGATCGCGATGCCGCGCAGACCGTCCAGGTCGTTGCGGTACGCAGTCTTCAGCGCAGGCATTGCGGCCTTCTCCTGCTTGGTGGTTACCGTGGTCGTCATCTCGTGAATAATCCGTAAGCTCTGGGGAATCGGGACGAATCGAAAGAAAACAATGCGGAAAGAAAAACAGACTCGCTAGCGTTGACTGTCTGTTTCTCCCGTTCTTCCTGTGGAGACTCTACCGCCGATACCCTCGAACACTGTTAACCCGCGCCTCGTTTTGGTGTGCCGCTAATGGCGGGGGTAGTGTATTCGGGGTCGAAGCGCGTCCGCATGGCGGTGCGCGCGGCGGCACCGACTGCGTAAGCGCCGGAACCGGCACCATTTTCGCGGAAGCGGGGATGCCACCGACCGGCCTCGTCACACGCAGATTAAATCTAAGGGTTGAACCGGCCCGTCGATAAGCGGCGGGTGACTGAACTGCCCAGTGACCAAGTAAGGACTTTCAACATGGCTGTGAAGATCAAGCTGCAGCGCGTGGGCAAGATCCGCAACGCCCAGTACCGCGTTGTCGTCGCCGATGCCCGCACCCGCCGTGACGGCCGCGTCATCGAGAACATCGGCATCTACCACCCGAAGGAAGAGCCGTCGCTTATCCAGATCGACTCTGAGCGCGCCCAGTACTGGCTCGGTGTCGGTGCTCAGCCGACCGAGCCGGTGCTCGCACTGCTCAAGGTGACCGGAGACTGGCAGAAGCACAAGGGCGAGGAAGGCGCCGAGGGCACCCTCAAGGTCGCCGAGGAGAAGCCGTCCAAGCTCGACCTGTTCAACCAGGCCCTCGAGGAAGCTTCCAACGGCCCGACCGCCGAGGCCATCACCGAGAAGCGCAAGAAGGCCAAGGAAGAGGCAGAGGCTAAAGCAGCTGCCGAGGCTGAGGCCGAGGCCAAGGCGAAGGAAGAAGCTGAGGCCGCTGAGGCTGAGGCTGAGGACACCCCGGCCGAGGAAGACAAGGCTGAGGAGTCTGAGGAGAACTAAGCTCCCCGCTCTCGTGCCCGTACACCGCAAGGTGTGCGGGCATCTTGCTTATCGACGTCACGCCTCGTCCCGCCCACGTACCGTGATAGACATGCCGATCACGCTGCACATCTTGAAACCGCCCGCGTCCGTCATCGCCGTGCACCACGAACTGGTCAACGCCCTTTATTCCGCTGACCTTGACAACCTCCACACCCCAGACCCGTCAATGCGGGATGCCGCCGTGAAGCTGAGCCAGATCGTGGGGTACGAGGTCCCCGCCCACAAAGTCATCACTCTGGAGATCGATCCGGCAAACGCTGACCGGCAGATCGGGCAGATTGAGCACCTGGCGTTCGTCGATAAGCTCCTCGTTTTTCTCGGCGATGCGGGCTTGTACGTCAACGCGTCGGGCCTCGATCTCCAGGAGACGTTCGTGCCGGTCCAGATGACCAGCTCGACTGGCACGGTGTGGCGCCAGGTCGGGGAGCGCACCGTCGACATTGCTTTCGAGGACGCTTTGCGCGCACCGGATCCTGTCGGCGCGTGGATCCTCATTGTGACGACGTACGGGAATGCGGACTCCTACGGCGGTTCGCTCAGCATGCGCCTCGAGGCTGACGGCGAGTGGACGCTGATTCTCCGCTACGCGCCAGCTGAATCCGGCGAGCAGAAGCCCGCCCAGACCCTGCGTGTGCTCACCTACGAGGAGGCGCGGGCCATCCTGCTGGCGTTCGCCGACATCTGCGAGGAGATCCACGAGCTCGACTGGCGGGACGCCGCGCCCGGCGAGGCCACGCTCCGCCCGATGGCGTACCAGCAGAACATGCCGCTGCGTCGCCTCGACGCCGTCGCCGACCTGCCCGCAGGCATCATGATGCGGCTCCACAACTTGAGTTGGGGCGAACTGCGATACGGCCGTGACGCCAGTGGTGCATGGAACGCCACAGAAACCGGCCTTTTGGGTGTGCGTATCAGCCGAGATTTCGACACGCTCGATGAATTGATGGCGCTTGTCTACGCATACGTGACCCGACAAGGCAGCGAAGTTTCAGAGATGATGCAGAATCATTCCCGGGCGCGTACCGAATTCGTCTGGGATAAAGACGTGGTGGAAGCCACCGCCATGGTGCTTCCTGAACGCAGCGCCCCGTTCATGAACTCGACGATCCGCTTTCTCCACCACAACCGTGCCTGCCGTAACCGTCCCGCCTCAGCGCGGATGCGCGACTTCGTCGACAGCGTCAACCGTGAACTGGTTGACTTTCTCGTTGACGGCCCTGCAGAGCCAGCAGACCTGACGAGACTGCGGTTGCGCAATCCCGGCGCCATACCTCAGCTTTACGCCCTTGCTAAAAGAAGTGGCGTTTCTGTCGTGGTTCACGGCGACCATGTCTTATACAACTCCTCCGGCGAGTACGAGGAAGGGCATGAACCCGATCCAGTCGTGGTGTTCAACAACGGCCTGCCGTTTCTCGGGTGGAAAGTCCCTTCACTGAACGCGTTTATGGAGGGAATCGGGAAAGTCGCCGCTGGGTGCGTTCTCTCCGTCCTTGTCGAGGGCACCTTCGGCACCCGCGGGCACCGCGCTGATTACCAGACGATGATCTTTGAGAAAGACGGGCAGCTCACCACCACATTGCTTTACCCGGACGGCACCTACTTCGAGCGCGACAACATCAGCCTCGACGATGCCTCGTGGATCTTCTCCATCGCAGGAGATTTCAAACGCATCACGGACCCGTCCCTGTGGGGGCGGTCCGGCAAAATTCAGGTAGAGGAAAATCGCCGTCTACTGCAGGTTCTGAAGATCGGGCCCACTGAGTCTGCCGGGAGATTTCACCCCGTGGCGATCGAAAGAATCCTGAGTAACGGGTTGAACAACGCTGGTGACCGGTACTGCATTCTCGACGTCACCGGCGATGACGCCTTCGTCGAGATTCGCCGCGTCGACCAGGAGGAGGCCTTGCCGTATATCGTCGAGGCCCATTACGTCGGCGATGACGACGTGACCCGCAATTATTCATTCCGTTTCGCCGACCTCCAGTTCGCAATGCGTGCCGTATCCTCCTTTGCCGCGGGTGATATGGACCAGGTCATGACGGAAGCAGGTCTCTTTAAACTGTGATCTCCGCCCTGGGGGCGGGCTATCCGCAGTCCCAACCGAAGAACACCCGGTCGAAACTGCGGGCAGCCAGATCGTCGGGGGGAGGATGCAGTCATTCACGCACTTCGGGTAGCCGCCCAGGCGTCTGACGTCCGCGCTGGTAGCCTGAGCTGCATGGAAATCCGGATCGGCAGGGTTGTGAAGTCGCACGGCGTGCGCGGCGAGGTCGTCGTGGAGCCGCTCGCGGACGACGAGGACGTCTTCTTCGCGGTGGGCGAGGTGCTGCACGGCCGCCAGGCGGGCAAGGAGCAGGACCTGACCATCGCGGCGGTGCGCCCGCACCAGAAGCGCCTGCTGGTCACATTCGAGGAGGTCGCCGACCGTACGGGCGCGGACTCGTTGCGGGGCACGCAGTTCTTCGCGGAGCCGCTCGCGCGCGACGAGGATTCAGACGAGTACTACGACCACGAGCTCATCGGCTTGCGCGTGCTTATCGATGGCTCCCACGCCGGCGATGTCACCGGTGTGACCACCATGCCGAACCGGAAGCTGCTCGAGGTGGACTACAACGGCAAGGAGGTCCTGATCCCGTTCGTCATGGATATCGTGCCGGAGATCGACTTGGACGAGGGATACCTGGTGATCACCCCGCCGGAAGGGCTGCTGGAACTGTGAGCGCGATGAGGCTCGACATCGTCACGATCTTCCCGGAGTACTTGGACCCGCTGCGCCACGCGCTGCTCGGCAAAGCGATCGAGCAGAAGATTCTCTCGGTCGGCGTGCACGACCTGCGCGACTGGGCGATGGGAAACCACAAGTCCGTCGACGCGCCGCCGCTCGGCGGGGGACCGGGCATGGTGATGCTGCCCGAGGTGTGGGGGAGAGCACTGGACGACGTCGCCGCCGGCCGCACAGGCACCGAACTCGACACCGCCGCCGCCCACCGCAACGACAAGCGGCGCCACGACGAGGTCGCACGTGTTGCGCCGCGCCCGTATGCAGCCGATACCGCTGGCGAAGTGGACAAACCCTTGTTGCTCGTCCCGACCCCAGCCGGACAACCGTTCACGCAGGCCGACGCGCAGGCTTGGTCGCGGGAAGAGCACATTGTCTTCGCGTGCGGCCGATACGAGGGCATCGACCAGCGTGTCTTCGAGGACGCGGAGAAGACGTACCGGGTGCGGGAGGTCTCCATCGGGGACTACGTGCTCATCGGGGGAGAGGTCGCGGTGCTCGTCATCGCCGAGGCCGTCACGCGTCTCATCCCCGGGGTTCTAGGCAACACAGAGAGCCACGAGGAGGACAGTTTTTCCGACGGTCTGCTCGAGGGTCCGTCGTTCACGAAGCCGCGTCACTGGCGCGGCATCGATGCGCCGGAGGTCCTGCTCTCGGGTGATCACGGGAAGATCGCGCGGTGGCGCCGCGACCAGTCGCTCGAGCGGACCCGTCGCGTGCGCCCAGAGCTCATCGCCAAAGCGCGGGCGGAAGGGACGCTCGATAAGGACGACCTGTTCACGCTCGATGCGCGCGACGCCACCACCGATCTCCACGTCATCATGAACGCCACCGCGTGGGAGAAGGCGCAGAACAAGGTCGCCAAAAAGCTCAGGCGCGCAGGCTTTATTGCGGAGCTTATCGATGTCGCCCCCATCGACGACCGCTGCCACCCAGATAACTCATTGGTGAACCAGTACTTGGCTGCCGAGGAAGGCCCGTTGCTGGATCCCGTTTACCGTGTCGTGGTCAAGGGGCGCACCGTCTTAGAGCCCGCGCGGGCCACAGCTGCTGTGGTCAACGCGCTACCGCAGGTCGAGTACTGGCAGGGAACGACGGCGCTGGCGGGGCGTCGATAAGCGGATTTGGGAAGCTACCGGCCTGTATGCAAGAATGTCTGGGTCATGTAGCCGACATGAACCAGTTGAGCGTGCGCCGAAACGGTGCCGCCGCTAGGGTCCTCTGTCCAAATCTGAAAAGGAATACTGCCATGTCCAACGGCATTATCGATAAGGTCGACGCAGGCCAGCTGCGCGACGACATCCCGGCTTTCCGCCCCGGTGACACCCTCGGCGTCCACGTCAAGGTTATCGAGGGCAACGTCACCCGTACCCAGCTCTTCGAGGGCTTCGTCGTCCGTCGTCAGGGCTCCGGCATCCGCGAGACCTTCACCGTCCGCAAGATCTCCTTCGGTATCGGCGTTGAGCGCACCTTCCCGGTGCACTCCCCGAACATCGACCACATCGAGGTCCTGCGCCGCGGCCGCGTCCGCCGTGCGAAGCTGTACTACATGCGCGACCTGCGCGGTAAGGCAGCCCGCATCAAGGAGCGCCGCTAAACAGCGGTACTCCACGCCCCCTCCCCGTTGACAGCCTTTTCTAGGCGAGCGGGAGGGGGCGTTTCGTTTTCACGCTGATAAGGTGATTCGCCGTGACAGAATATTCGCAACCGCGCCCCCGGCCCCGTCCAGCCCGCCGACGCCGCGACGATGAGGACAACGCCACACCGTGGTACATCGAGATCCCCCTGGTGATCGTGCTGACGTTGGCCTTGATCTTCGTGCTGCAGACGTTCGTCGGCCGCGTCTACCTGATCCCGTCGGCGTCGATGGAGCCGACGCTGCACGGCTGCGACGGCTGCAACGGCGACCGCATCTTCGTGCAGAAGGTCAGCTACTACTTCTCTGACCCGGAGCCGGGCGATGTGGTGGTCTTCGAGGGCGCTCCGTCCTGGAACACCAACTATGTCTCCAACCGTTCCGATAACCCCCTCGTTGCGGGGCTGCAGCAGCTCGGTTCGTACGTGGGGCTCGTCGCCCCGGACGAGAACGATCTGGTCAAACGGGTGGTGGCCACCGGCGGCCAGACCGTGTCGTGCCAGGCCGGCGACCCGGCTGTGATGGTGGACGGCAAGCCGATCGACCAGTCCTACGTCCTCGACCCGCCGGCCAACCCGGTCGTGGGTGAGGACGGTTCCGCCGAGTGCGGCGGCGCATTCTTCGGTCCTGTCACGGTGCCGGACGGCAACATCTTCGTCATGGGCGACAACCGCACGAATTCTGCCGATTCGCGCTACCACATGGGCGACGAGTTCCAGGGCACGATCCCGGTGGACAACGTCCGCGGCAAAGTCTCCTTCATTATTTTGCCGTTGACCCGCATTGGACCGGTGAAGGACGGCGACGTCGAACTGCAGCAGCAGTAGCTGCCCGCGCTGTGCACATGCGCACGTTGAAGCAGCTGCGCACCTACGAGGTAGCGCTGGACAAGGCGGGATTCGGCCCCGTCGCGGGCATCGACGAGGCGGGGCGCGGAGCGTGTTTCGGCCCCATCACCATCGCGGCGTGCGTGCTCCCGCCGCAGCCCCTCGCGGCGCTCGACGGCCTGACGGACTCCAAGAAGCTCACGGCGAAACGGCGCGAGGAGCTGTACGGGGCGATCGTCGATACGGCGCTCGCCCAAGCGGTCGTGCACATCCCCGCGGCGGAGATCGATTGCCGCGGCATCCAGAACGCCAACCTCGACGGCGCACGCCGCGCAGTCGCCGCGCTCGGCACCGACCCAGGCTACGTGCTCGTCGACGCTTTCCGCGTCCCCGGTCTCACATCTCCGCAACTGCCCGTCATCGGTGGGGACTACACCGCCCGTTGCATCGCCGCCGCCAGTGTGCTGGCCAAAGTCAGCCGCGACCGGTTGGTCACACAGATGGGGGAGGAGTACCCGGGGTACGGCGTCGAGAAGCACAAGGGCTATTCGACGCGCGCCCACATGGACGCGGTGCGCCGCCACGGCGCGAGTGCCGAGCATCGCTACACTTATGCCAACGTTGCTGCAGCCCACGAGATGTACATGAGGAGCACACACGATGAGCGCTGAGGACCTGGACAATTACGAGGCTGAGGTTGAACTGTCCCTCTACCGCGAATACCGCGATGTCGTGAGCCAGTTCTCCTACGTCGTCGAGACCGACCGCCGCTTCTACCTCGCCAACGCCGTGGAGCTCATCCCGCACACCGAGGGCAAGGATGTCTACTACGAAGTCCGTATGTCCGACGCCTGGGTGTGGGACATGTACCGCGCCGTGCGTTTCGTGCGCTACGTGCGCGTGATCACGTACAAAGACGTCAACATCGAGGAGCTGGATAAGCCCGAAATGGTCATCCCCGAGTAAATTTTTCGCTTCTCGACGGATCCATCCGCCCCTTCCCCTCGTCTAACTAAGTGCACGCACTTCAGTTGACAGAGGGGATTTTTCATGCACGCGAAAACGAGTGGGCACGACCAGCAGGACCAGTTCATGCTGGGCCGGTGCGGCGAAGCAGCCGCCGCAGCCTGGTACGAGGACCTGGGCTACGAGATAGTCCAGCTACGTTACCTGGCCAAAGGGGGTGAGATCGACGTCATCGCCCGCGCGCCTGACGGGACGGTCGTCTTCGCCGAAGTGAAGACCCGGCGGGGGAGAAGCTTCGGGGCCGCGGAAGCCGTCACGGCGACGAAACTGCGCCGCATCCGCACCGCCGCCGCCCAATGGCTGGACGTGCAGGACGGCGGCTACTCGCCTGTGCGTTTCGACGTCATAGAAGTCATCTACGACGGCGTCAACGTGTCCACCCGCATGTACCAGGGGGTCGACGATGCCGCTTGCTAGCACCTTCTCCGCCACCGTCGAGGGCGTCGGCGCGCACTGCGTCACCGTTGAAGCCAACGTCGGGCCCGGACTGCCCGGCATGCACATCGTGGGCTTGGGTGACAAGGCCGTCGGTGAATCGCGCGACCGCATCCGCACAGCCGTGGCCAACTCGACGCTGCCGTGGCCCCGGACCAAGATCATGGTGTCGCTCTCGCCCGCTAACCTGCCCAAGGCCGGCTCCCAATTCGATCTGGCCGCAGCGTTGGCGGTGCTCGCGAGCATGGACCCGCGCGCCGAACGCCGATTGAAGCGCAGCCTCATCGTCGGCGAGCTCGGCCTCGGCGGGCAGCTACGGCGGGTCGACGGGATCCTCCAGATCATCCTCGAAGCCCTCCACGGCGACGAGCGGACGGGGATCGAGCACGTCATCATTCCCGCCGGCAACGCCCACGAAGCTGCCCTGGTCGGGCATCCAGCGGTGAAGATCGCCGGCAGTCTCACCGACGCGTGGCACTGGGCGGTCGGGGAGCGCGAATTGCCCGGGCTCGAAACAGTGAGCCACACAGTCCACCCCGTCCACGTTCCCGATTTCCGCGACATCGTGGGCCAGGAGCATGAGCGCCGCGCTATGGAGATCGCCGCAGCCGGGGGACACCACGTGCTCATGATCGGTTCGCCAGGCTCCGGGAAATCCATGCTCGCCGAGCGCCTCCCGTCGATCCTGCCGGACCTTACGCCCCAGCAGGTCGTGGAGGCCACAGCCATCCACTCCATCTCCGGAAACTCAACGGGGGAGGTGATCATGCAGGCCCCGTTCGTCGCCCCGCACCCGTCGCTGGGGCGCGCCGCCCTCATCGGAGGCGGCTCGGGAATACCGCGTCCCGGTGCTGTCAGCCACGCCCACCACGGTGTGCTCTTCCTCGACGAAGTCAGCGAGATCGACGCCCACACCCTCGACGCACTGCGCGTCCCGCTGGAAAAGGGCGAGGTGCGCCTGACACGCGCGCGCCGGGAGGTGGTCTACCCGGCTAATTTCCAGCTCGTCATGGCGGCGAATCCGTGCCGCTGCGGAGTGGACAACGCCGCGAAGTGCACGTGCCGGTCCTCCGAGCGGGCCACATACCTGCGCAACCTGTCGGGTCCGCTCCGCGACCGCATCGACATCAGCCTGACCACCACATCCGTCGGTGCGTTGGTGACCAACGGTGACAACGAATCCTCCGCCGCCATCGCTGAGCGGGTCCTCGCCGCGCGTGACAGGGCGCGGCGGCGCTGGTCCCAGGCAGGACTTCCGGCCACCACCAACTCCCGCGTCCCCGGAGCTGTCCTGCGCAGACACTTCCCGGCCGACGAGGATGGCATGGGAGTGATCGGCAAAGCACTCAGCGACGGCATCATCACCCAGCGCGGCGTCGATCGGCTCCTGCGGTTGGCGTGGACGGTGGCGGACCTCGGGGGCGTCGATAAGCCGCGTCTCGCCGAGGTAATGGACGCCCTCGACCTGCGCGCCACACAGCACGCGGAGGTGATGGCATGAGCACCCTCGAATCCTGGGCATACCTCAACCGCGTCGTCGAGGGACCGAACCGCCACGTGCTCGCGCTTCTCGACGCCGGACGAACCCCCGACGAACTCGCCCACGCCATCCGCACCCGCGCCAGCTGGCTCGGCGAGCTCGGTCCCGCCACCGAAACCCGCTACACCTGGGACCAGCCGGCCGAAGACCTCGCCATCGCCGAAGAACACGGCTACACCCTGCTCACACCCGACTCACCGGAATGGCCGCGCGAGGCCATCGAGGCATCATTCGGGGCGGCGTTGGCGGGGGCGTCGAAAAGCGATGGTGCTCTACCGTCCGACGCATACGCCCCGCACGGACTGTGGGTGCGCGGCAACACGAACCTCGCGCAACTTTTCGCCCGGGCCGCCGGAATCGTGGGCACCCGTGCCGCGTCCTCGTACGGACACCACGCCGCCGCCGACCTGTGCCGGGGGCTGACGCGCCACCAGCACACCATTGTCTCTGGCGGGGCGCTCGGCATCGACACCGTCGCCCACACGACGACCCTCGACGCCGGGGGAGCCACTGTCGTCGTCGCCGCGTGCGGCGCCGGGCAGACCTACCCCCGGCGCAACGAGCAGCTCTTCGACCGCATCGCCGCCTCCGGGGGCGCCGTCATCACCGAATACCCGCCAGGAGCTACGCCGGACCGCCACCGCTTCCTCACCCGCAACCGCCTCGTCGCCGCACTGACGCAGGGAACCGTCGTCGTGGAAGCGGCGTTCCGGTCCGGCGCGCTCAACACCCTAAAATGGGTCGAGGCGTTCAACCGCGTCGCCATGGCCGTGCCCGGCCCCATCCTCGGACCCGGCTCCCTGGGCACCAACCTCGCCATCCGCGACGGCCGGGCCTCCATGGTGCTCAGCGCCGACGATGCCCACGAGCAGCTCAGCGCAATCGGCACCTCCGACGTCGACGGCCAATACGAGATCGACTTCGCCGCCGATGCCGTGCAGCGACTCTCCCGCAACGAACTCCGCGTCTACGACGCCCTGCCGCTCGCCGACACGGGAGGGCTCGAAGCGGCCGAGATCGCCGCGGCCTGCGGGTTCACCATCGGACTGACCGTCCATCTGCTCATGGACCTCTCCGGGAAGGGCCTGGTATCCCGGAAAGGGCAGCTGTGGGAACGCAGCGACCGGGAAAGGGCCTCGTAACGGCCTCGTAAGGGCCACGCGACGACACGTAACGGCCGCCCTACGTTCGTAACCCCTTCCGCCGAGTTCGTTCTCGTTCCTCGTTCGCGCGAGTCCACCGCGCAGTCATATACTTCCCGGTGGAATACCGGTAGTTGACGGCAACTGGAAGGCAGGGCGTGCGATGGCTCAGCTCGAAGCGGCGATTGACGATTTCGCCGACTACGCCCTGCTCGTCAAAGGACGCTCGCCGGCCACGGTGAAGGGCTACCGCAGCGACCTGCGCACGCTGGTGCCCTTCGCCGGGACATTCGCCGACTTCACGCTGCCCACCCTGCGCGCCTGGCTGGCGGACGCGCTCCGCGCCGGGCTCGCCCGCTCCACGATGGCGCGGCGCACGGCCGCGGTACGGGCCTTCTCCACGTGGGCGTACGAGCGCGGGCACCTCGATTCCGATGTCGCCGCGCGACTCGCCACCCCCCAGGTCAACCGCCACCTTCCCGACGTGGTCACGCCCGCGCGCGCCGAGCAGCTCGTCGAGGCGGAGATCAACGCCGACGCTGCCTCGCCCGAAGCGGCTCGCGACCGCGCGATGCTCGAGCTCCTCTATGCCACGGGCATGCGTGTCGCGGAGCTCACCGGCCTCGACACCGGAGATATCGATGCCTCCCGGCGCCTCGCCCGCGTGACAGGCAAGGGCAACAAGCAGCGCGTCGTGCCTTTCGGCGACAACGCGGCCGCAGCTATCGACACCTGGCTCGCCCGCCGCGGCGAACTCCTCAACAACGGCGCGGGTAGCTCTGCGGCTGCGTCGGCAGATGCCACAAAGGCGCTGTTCCTCGGCTCCCGAGGCGGGCGTATCGACCAGCGCCAAGTGCGCCGGGTCGTGGAGCGCGCAGCGCAGCGCACCGGCGACAGCGACCTAAGCCCCCACGCCCTACGCCACAGCGCCGCCACCCACATGCTCGAGGGAGGAGCGGACCTGCGCGTGGTGCAGGAGCTGCTCGGGCATTCGTCGCTGCAGACGACGCAGATCTACACCCACGTCTCAGCGCAGCGGCTCAAGAGCGTGTACGACCGTGCGCATCCACGGGCTTGAGGCGGATCTGGGGAGCGTCGAGAAGCGTGAGCGGATTGATGTACGCATCCGGACCCGTGCGCGCACCCCAGTGAAGCCCGTCGTGACCGCCCGACGACGGTGCCAATCGCCCGATCACCTCTCCCTCCTCTACCTCGTCGCCCACCTTGACCGTCGCGTGGACAGGCTGGTAGGTGGTGCGGATGCCGTCGGCGTGATCCACCGACAGCACCGGCACGCCCGCGACCACCCCGGTGAAAGCGACGACACCGTCCTCCGCAGCAAGAATGTCCTGTCCCGTCCGGGCGGCCAGATCCACGCCGCGGTGGCCGGCCAGCCAATTGTGCTCTGGGATGTCGGCGGAACGGGTGACATGCGCCGCCGTCGGTGAACCGGTTGTCGGGTCGACGTACGCGGCCGCGGGACCGGCCCCGGCCCCGGCGGCGAAGGCGGCGAGCGGAAGGAATATGGACAGCAGGAGGAACGCGGAACGGGGAAGGGGAGCAGCACGTAAACGGGAAGTGTTCATAGGGCTATTTTTAAGGGAGGGAGGACCACAGAGCGCCGCAATGCGGAATGCCCTGTGGATAACTCCGCTGCATCCACAACCTTGCGCGCCTCGAATTGGCGCGCACGCAGCAACGATGTAAGCTTGGTGCTCAGCAGTGTGTCCACTGGGGTGCGCTGACTACGCGCGGCGAAAATGCCTGGTCACAGATGTGGCGAAGGTGCTGCAATCCGCAACGGTCCTCCTGCGGAAACACGGGAGGCGTGGATGTGGCTCGTCGCTAGGGTGCGGGCAAAACCCGCACGAACCGCAAGAAACCGAACAACTTTAACTCCCAAGGAGACATTCCCATGGCAGTCGTAACCATGCGTGAACTCCTCGACGCCGGTGTGCACTTCGGCCACCAGACGCGTCGTTGGAACCCGAAGATGCGCCGCTTCATCTTCACCGACCGTAACGGCATCTACATCATCGACCTGCAGCAGACGCTGACCTACATCGATGAGGCATACGAATTCGTCAAGGAGACCGTCGCCCACGGCGGCACCATCCTGTTCGTCGGCACCAAGAAGCAGGCCCAGGAGCCGGTCCAGGAAGAGGCCGACCGCGTGGGCATGCCGTACGTCAACCACCGCTGGCTCGGTGGCATGCTGACCAACTTCCAGACCGTGTCCAAGCGCCTCGCCCGCATGAAGGAGCTGCAGGCCATGGACGCAGCCGAGGACGGCTACGCAGGCCGCGGCAAGAAGGAAGTCCTGATGCTCACCCGCGAGCGCACCAAGCTCGAGCGCGTCCTGGGCGGCATCTCCGATATGACCAAGACCCCGTCCGCGCTGTGGATCGTCGACACCAACAAGGAGCACATCGCTGTCTCCGAGGCGCAGAAGCTGCGCATCCCGGTCGTCGCAATCCTGGACACCAACTGCGACCCGGACCTCGTCGACTACCCGATCCCGGGCAACGACGACGCCATCCGCTCCGTGAAGCTGCTCACCCACATCGTGGGCGAGGCAGTCGTCGCCGGCAAGCAGCAGCGCGAGGAGCGCCAGCTGGCCAAGGCTCGCGAGGCCGCTGGTGACGCACCGGCAGCCGAGGCCAACGAGGCCGCTTCCGAGGCCCCAGCCGAGAAGGCAGCCCAGCCGGAGACCCCGGCAGCTGAGGCGGCAGAGAAGACCGCCGCACCGGCCGACAAGGCTGCTGCCGAGGCTGTCAAGAACGTCGACTCCGCCAAGAACGACGTCGACCCGGTCTAAGTTCCGCGCCGACGGCCGCAACGGAAACGTTGCACCCATGCACATGCCCCCGCGTCACACCAGACGTCCCAACTTCATCGAGGACACTGGGCGCGGGGGTTTTGCGTGCGACACGGCAGCTGGGCATGCCGCGCTGCGGTAAGTCCACTACGCTGTCAGTTGACCTTTACACATACTTTTAGTCCCACAATGAGGAGGGTCGCCCAACTATGGCGAACTACACCGCTGCAGACGTGAAGAAGCTGCGCGAAACCACCGGTTCCGGCATGCTCGACTGCAAGAAGGCTCTGGAGGAATCCGCTGGCGATTTCGAGAAGGCCGTTGAGATCCTGCGCATCAAGGGTGCGAAGGACGTGGGCAAGCGCGCTGAGCGCAACGCTCTCGAGGGCTTGGTTGCAGTGTCGGGCAGTACGATCATCGAGATCAACTCCGAGACGGACTTCGTGGCTAAGAACGACGAGTTCAAGCAGCTTGCCGACGACGTTGCAGCCGGCGCCGCCGCCGTCAAGGCCAATACTCCGGAGGAGCTCGCTAACGCCGACGTCAAGGGCCAGACCGCCGCTGAGGCTGTTCAGGCTCTGTCCGCGAAGATCGGCGAGAAGCTGGAGCTGCGCCGCGCCGCCACCATCGAGGGCGACAAGGTCGAGGTGTACCTGCACCAGAAGGCCGCTGATCTTCCGCCGGCAGTCGGCGTGCTCGTCGCCTACACCGGTGATAACGCTGAGGCCGCGCACCAGGTTGCCCTGCAGATCGCGGCTATGAAGGCCCGTTACCTGTCCAAGGACTCCATCCCGGCTGAGGTCGTCGAGAAGGAGCGCGCGGTCCAGGAGGAGATCACCCGCAGCGAGGGCAAGCCGGAGGCGGCTATCGAGAAGATCGTCGAGGGTCGCCTGGGCGGCTTCTTCAAGGATGTCGCTCTGCTCGAGCAGCCGTCGCTGGCGGACTCCAAGAAGACCGTCCGCCAGTACGCCGAGGAGAACGGCATCGAGGTCACGGACTTCATCCGCTACGAGGTCGGCCAGCAGTAAACGCTGACTTCACGGATCCCGGTGCGCCGCTTATCGACGGTAGCCCGGGATCCTTTTCTTTTGCCCACCCGCCTTGCCGCTAGAATCGGTGGGTGAATTTTCGCCCCCACATCCGCCTTCCACGTTAAGGAGCTTTCGGTGACTGACCACGGCACTGCCAACAGCAATGAGACGCATTCGACTTCCCGCCGCGGGTATAAACGCGTCATGCTGAAGCTGGGAGGCGAGATGTTCGGCGGCGGCAACGTCGGCATCGACCCTGATGTGGTGGAGAATGTGGCGAAGCAGATCGCCGAGGTTGCCAGCCAGGGCACCGAGGTCGCGGTGGTCATCGGCGGCGGCAATTTCTTCCGCGGCGCGCAGTTGTCCCAGCGCGGCATGGACCGTGCGCGCTCGGATTACATGGGCATGCTCGGCACGGTGATGAACTGTCTGGCTTTGCAGGATTTCCTGCAGCAGCTGGGGGTGGACTGCCGTGTGCAGACCGCCATCAACATGGCGCAGATCGCGGAGCCGTACCTTCCGCTGCGTGCTTCCCGCCACTTGGAGAAGGGGCGCGTCGTCATCTTCGGCGCCGGCATGGGCATGCCGTATTTCTCTACCGACACCACTGCGGCCCAGCGCGCCTTGGAGATCGGGTGCGAGGTGCTGCTCATGGCCAAGGCCGTGGACGGCGTGTACTCCGATGACCCGCGCACCAACCCTGACGCAGAGTTCTACAGCGAGATCAGCCCGCGCGAGGCCATCGAGAAGGGCCTGAAGGTCGCGGATGCCACTGCTTTCAGCCTGTGCATGGACAACCACATGCCGATTCTGGTGTTCAACCTGCTCAAGGAAGGCAATATCGCACGTGCGGTGTCCGGCGAGCAGATCGGTACCCTCGTCCAGTAGTTCGGGCCTTTCCGTAGTTCCACTAGTTCGCGCAGTTCCACTAGCTAGGGAGGTCCCGTTGTGCTGACCGTGGCAGCGTTGGGTGTCGGTTCCGTCATTCCGGCCCAGACGGCGGTGAATAGTCGTCTGCGCGTGAGTATTGGCGCTCCGATTCCGGCGGCGTTCATTTCGTTTTTCATCGCGTTCGTGTGCGCGGTTGTTCTCGCGCTCGCGCTGAGCTTCACGACGGGCCCCTCCATCGACCTCACCCGCGCCTCCGGCGAGCCGTGGTGGGTGTGGATCGGCGGTGTGATGGGCGTCATCTTCATCACCGGGAATGTCATCCTGTTCCCGAAGATCGGCAGCGTGGAAACCGTTGTCCTGCCGATTCTGGGGCAAGTGGTGATGGCGTTGGTGATCGACAATTTCGGTCTGTTCGGGGCAACGCACGACCGTGTCGGATTGTTGCGTGTGCTCGGTGCCGGTGTTGTTCTGGCGGGCATCGTTCTCGTGCACGTGGTGGGGCGGGCAGCGGGGTCTGCGAATTCGGCTGCGACTGCGGAACCTCTGTTGACGTGGGCGTGGCGAGCCTTCGGCGTCTTCATGGGCATGTGCTCGGCAACCCAGACCGCCGCGAACGGCCACCTCGGCGAAGTACTGGGCAGCTCCATTCAAGCGGGCGCCGTCAACCTGGGCGTCGGTGTCATCCTGCTGTTCCTGCTCTGCCTGGTGTTCACGGATTCACGCAAGGCGCTGGTTTCCGGGGTCGAGCCCGGCCCGTGGTGGATGTGGCTCGGCGGTGTCTTCGGCGCGATCTTCGTCATCGGCGCCGCCACGTTGTCGCCGCTGATCGGCACAGGTGCAACCGTCGTCGGGATTCTCGCGGGAACGATTCTCGCGGGACAGGTCATCGAGCGTTTCGGGCTCTTCGGGGCGCCGCGCAGTGTGCTGCAGCCGGTGCGAATTCTCGGGCTCCTGCTGGTGTTCGCCGGAGCGGTGGTTGTGCGCGTGCTCTAGCACCGGCATGTTACCGAGGCCCCGTTGCCGCCTGTGCCTTACCGCCGGCGCTCACGCTGCCATTCCTCGACAACGGGCTCGATAAGGCGGGCAATTTCCAGGACCGTCGCGTTGTCGGCGGCCGGGGAGATCCCGCCGACCTGCACCGGCCCCACGGCGGCAGCGGGCGCGCCGGTGAGGTTGAATAATGACCCCCACGGGGACCATTCGGTCTGAGCCTCAAAAGAGTCGGCTGGGGACAACGACGGAAAGAAGCCGAGGGGCGGGGGATCCGTTGCGATCATCGGGGTCAGCACAATATCCACGTCCCACTCCGCGCGCACCAGTGAGGGCAGCGCGGCGATGTGGGCTGCCGCGGCGGTGAGGGTGGAGGGGGTGAGGGAGCGGGCTTCGTCGCGAAGCCAGGCGATGTACGGGCTGTCCAGCGGGTCGACCTCGGCGAAGGAGTGCTTGATCCGCGCCGAGAAATGGCGGTAGGTCTCCACCCCGAAGGAAAGCGGGGCGACCTCGCGCACAGGGAAGTAGCCGGCGAGCAAAGCAGCAGCACGCTTGACGACGCCCTCCCGCCCAGCATCCACCACCGCCCCAGGCGTGAACAGGGGAGCGGTGAGCACTCCCACCGAAAGGGCCTCTAGACGGCGCCGCGGAAGCCCCCACAGCTCCACCTGGTCGGCGACGGTTCGGGTGATGAAGCCGTCCACCGACACCGTTTGCCGCGGCGCACCCGGCTTGAACCCGACGACCTCGCACGCGGCGGCGGGCACGCGCAGGGAACCGCCCGCATCACCGCCGTGCGCCGCTCGGTACAGTCCGTCCGCGACAACCACCGCAGCGCCCGTCGACGACCCGCCCGGCGTGCACCCCGGATACGCCGGCGATGACAGCACCGGCACGTCGGGGCGCTCGGCGTAAATGGTGGCGCCGAGCTCGGAAGTGAGCGTTTTGGCGTCGATGAGCGCGCCATGGCGCTGCAACCCCGCCAGAAACGGGGTCGTCTCCCCAGCAACCCGGCTGCGCAGCGGGCTTCCCGACGTCGTCGGCCACCCCGCCACATCCGCCGTGTCCTTCGCGGGAATCACCCAGCCCGAAAGACGGCCCTCTCCCGGTCGGGGGCGAACATCGGCGGCGGAATACGTCAAGGCGGGATGCATAGTTCCCCTCAGTGTAGGAGGAAGGGGGAATGGGGCGTTCGTCGGTAAGCGGTGCGCTGCTAGATTGGATGAAGACAATGCGAAAGGATGACAACATGATCGACGACGTACTTCTCGACGCTGAGGAGCGCATGACCAGCTCCGTGGAGCACACCCGCTCTGAACTGGTCACCATCCGCACCGGCCGCGCGAACCCAGCCATGTTCAACGGCGTCATGGCCGACTTCTACGGTGCCCCGACCCCCATCAACCAGATGGCCACCGTGTCCGTGCCGGAGCCGCGCATGCTGATGGTCAAGCCGTTCGACCCGTCCACCCTTGGCGAAATCGAGAACGCGATCCGCAACTCCGACCTCGGCGTCAACCCCACCGACGACGGCAACGTCATCCGCGTCACTATCCCGCAGCTCACCGAGGAGCGCCGCCGAGACCTGGTCAAACAGGCAAAGGCCAAGGGCGAAGACGGCAAGATCGCCATCCGCAACGTCCGCCGCTCCGGCATGGAAGCGCTGAAGAAGATCCAGAAGGACGGCGACGCCGGCGAGGACGAGGTCACCGCAGCCGAGAAGGAACTGGACAAGACCACCGCGAAATTCGTCGCCGAGATCGACGACTTGGTTTCCCGCAAGGAAGCCGAACTCCTCGAGGTCTAAACAGTGACCGACACCGACTCCCGCTCTCGCGAACCGCTGGACGCGGTGCACTCTCGGCGCGTGCACATGCCGCGCCCGAAGAACTCCGCAGGGCGCAACCTGCCTGCCGCGATCGCGGTGGGAGTCGGGCTCGCCGCACTCGTGCTGGTGGCCACCTATGTCGGCCCCGTCATGTGGTACCCGGTGGTGTGCACCGCCGCCGCGCTCGGGATGTGGGAAGTGCTAACGCGCCTGCGCGAAAACGGCTACGGCGTCTATCGCTTCGTGATCATCGTCCTCGGTCTCTGCATGATCGTGTCCACGTGGGAGTTCGGTTACCCCGGACTGCTGGCCACGTTCACGATCAGCGCGTTGATGATCATGTTCTCGCGCCTGTTCTTCCATGGCAGGCACACCCCGCCACGCAACTACCTGCGCGACACTGCCGTGAGTATCTTCATTCTCGTGTGGATCGGGCTGTTCGGCTCGTTCGCCGCGATGATCTCGCGCTTGGAGACGGGCAGCGTCACCGGCAGCTACTTCATCGTCACGTTCATTCTTTGCGTCGTCGCCTCCGACGTGGGCGGCTACGTCACCGGTGTCTTGTTCGGCTCGCACCCGATGGCCCCGGCGGTCAGCCCGAAGAAGTCGTGGGAAGGCTTCGCGGGCTCCGTCGCGTTCGGTGCAGTGGCGGGTGTGCTCAGTGGCATCTATCTGTTGGGCCGGCCGTGGTGGGCCGGTCTCGTGTTCGGCCTGGGCATCGTCGTGTGCGCGACGCTCGGTGATTTGGTGGAAAGCCAGTTCAAGCGCGAACTCGGCTTGAAGGACATGTCCGGTTTGCTGCCGGGCCACGGCGGCATGATGGACCGCATCGACGGCATCCTTCCCGCCGCCGCGGCCACCTGGCTCCTCATGAACGTGGTCGTCATTTAGAGGCGTCTCACCAGCACTGATTAGAAAAGCTCGCTGCGCCGTGCCAGAATAGGGCACGTCATGAGTGATTTTCCGAAGATCCAACTGCTCTCGCCCAAGCGCGGGATGCCGCCGAAGCACTTCGCCGACCTGACCAAGCAGGAGCGTATCGATGCCCTCGCCGAGCTCGGCCTGCCCAAATTCCGCGCCGACCAGATTGCCCGCCACTACTACGGCCGGTTCGAGGCTGACCCGTCGACGATGACGGACCTGCCGGCCGCGCAGCGCGAACTGGTGAAGGATGCCCTGTTCCCGCGCCTGCTCACCCCGGTGCGCACCGTCGAGACCGACGAAGGAGACACGACCAAGACTCTCTGGCGCCTTCACGACGGAATCCTGCTGGAATCGGTGCTGATGCGTTACCCGGGCCGTGCGACGCTGTGCATTTCCTCGCAGGCTGGCTGCGGCATGGCCTGCCCGTTCTGCGCCACCGGCCAGGGCGGGTTGGACCGCAACCTGTCCACGGCGGAAATTGTCGACCAGGTCCGCGAGGCCGCCGCGATGATGGAGGCGGAGGGGGGCCGCCTGACCAACGTGGTTTTCATGGGCATGGGGGAGCCGCTGGCGAACTACAACCGCGTCGTGTCGGCGGTGCGGCAGATTGTCTCGCCGGCACCGGACGGGTTCGGCATCTCGCAGCGCAACGTCACCGTGTCTACGGTCGGCCTCGCGCCCGCAATCCGCAAGCTCGCCGATGAAGGTCTCAACGTCACCCTCGCCGTCTCCCTCCACACCCCGGACGACGAGCTGCGCGACACCCTCGTTCCGATGAACAACCGCTTCAGCGTCGAGGACGTGCTCACGGCCGCGCGCTATTACGCGGATCAGACCGGCCGCCGCGTGTCCATTGAGTACGCGCTCATCCGCGACATCAACGACCACGATTTCCGCGCCGACATGCTGGGCCGCAAGCTTCACGACGCCCTCGGCCCCCTCGTCCACGTCAACCTCATCCCGCTGAACCCGACGCCGGGTTCGAAGTGGGATGCGTCGCCGCGTGACCGCCAGGACGAGTTCGTCCGCCGCGTCATCGCTCAGGGAGTCACCTGCACCGTGCGCGACACGAAGGGGCAGGAGATCGCCGCGGCGTGCGGCCAGCTCGCCGCTGACGAGAAGCAAGCAGGCGCCTAAAACAGGCGCAAAAAGAACGCTCCGGGTGACCGTGTGGTCCCCGGAGCGTTTCGCTTATCGACGCTTCCCAGCGCCCAGCCGCCCTAGGCCAACTGCCCTAGCGCGGATCAGACTCCTCCACGCGGAGCGTCTCGTGGACGTTCGGGATCTCCGGGGCGGCGATGTCTTCGCGGTGGGCGTCGCGCAGCTCATGTGCGCCGTGCGCACTGTGTGCGCTGTGGGCGCCGACACCTGCCGCGGCACCGTTGTTCGCACCGTGGTTCACGGTCGCCGGATCAACGTTCAGGGCACGCAGCTGGCTGTCGGTCAGTTCGGCGTAGCGGCCTGTCAGAGCCTGCTGGTCGTGGGTCCAGTTCGGCTCGACGTGACCTTCCGGCTTGTTGTGGGCGGTCAGAGTCCGGACCTGGGATAGCTCCGGACGCAGCGCGAACAGGATCAGGCCGACGGCGATCAGCACGGCGATCGTGATCAGCCAGATGGTCTCGACGTGGCCGCGGTGGTTGCCGAAGTTGTAGCCGATGAGGAACAGCACGGAGATCCAACCAGCGATCTGGATGGTTTTCGGGGTCAGTTCGCTCCAGCCCAGCTTGGCCGACGGGACGTCAGCCTCGGAAACACCGTTGTACACCTGTGGTGCATCGTCCTTAGCGCTCACAGCACACTCCTTGCGGGAAATCAGTTCTTGCCCATTATATTGGCACACCTGCTCGCCGCACCGCGATTCATCCCCCCGAAAGTCGGCGCGCTGCCAACGTTCGTTTGACCCCGGCGCGCGGGGAGCGGGCGTGTGTGAGAATGGAGCGGTGCGAAAAGTTCTCATTTTGGGGTCCACCGGGTCGATCGGAACGCAGGCGCTGGAGGTGATCGCCGCGGCGCCCGACCAGTTCGAGGTCGTGGGGATCGCCGCCGGAGGATCGGCCCCACAGGCCATCATCGCCCAGGCGAGGGAGTGGGGCCTGGAGGGAGACCGGGTGGGCGTCGCTAAGCAAGCTGCGGCTGAGGTTGTCGCGGAAGCTCTCGGCGGGCCTGTGCGCGGGGGCGAGCACGCAGCCGAGCAGCTCGTGCGCGAAACGGAGGCGGACGTTGTGCTCAACGCGCTCGTCGGGTCGCTGGGCTTGGCCTCGACGCTGGCGGCGCTGGACATCGGCGCCGTGCTAGCCCTGGCCAACAAGGAGTCGTTGGTCGCCGGCGGGGACCTGGTCACGGCGCGCGGCGGGCAAATCGTCCCCGTCGATTCCGAGCATTCCGCGATGGCGCAGTGCCTACGTGCGGGACGAGAGGAGGACGTCGCCAGCTACGTTCTCACCGCCTCGGGCGGGCCTTTCCGCGGATGGACGCGCGAGCAGATGTGGGACGTCACCCCCGCGCAGGCCGCGGCGCACCCGACGTGGTCGATGGGGCAGATGAACACCCTGAACTCCGCGACGATGGTCAACAAGGGCCTGGAGCTAATCGAGGCGACCCTGCTGTTCGGCATTTCCCCGGACATCGTCGACGTGGTTGTGCACCCGCAGTCGATCGTCCACTCGATGGTGACATTTGTCGACGGGGCCACGATCGCGCAGGCGTCGCCGCCGTCGATGAAAATGCCGATCGCGCATGCTCTCGCGTGGCCCGGACGCGTCGATGGGGCACAGCCGGCGCTCGATTTCCGCGACGCGATGGACTGGCGTTTCGAGCCGCTCGACGAGGCGGCGTTTCCCGCTGTGCGTCTCGCGCGCGAGGTCGCGGCGGCGCGCGGCACGTACCCGGCGGTGTACAACGCCGCGAATGAAGAAGCGGCGGCGGCGTTCCTCGCGGGGCGGATCCGCTTCCCGCAGATCGTCGACATCGTGGGCGAGGTGCTGGATTCGGCGTCCGAGTTCGCGGTGGTACCGTCTTCGTTCGACGAGATCGTGGACGTGGAGACGCAGGCGCGTGAACGCGCCCATTCGCTTATCGACGCCTCCCCCTAACCCCCGGAAGGCCACCCCATGGGAGCATTCGTATTAGGCATCGTGCTGTTTGCCGTGTGCATCGCCCTGTCGATCGGGCTGCACGAGGCAGGGCACATACTCGCCGCCAAGGCCTTCGGGATGCGAGTGAGGCGCTTCTTCCTGGGGTTCGGGCCGACACTCGTGTCCGCGAAGAAAGGGGAGACAGAATACGGCATCGCGGCGCTCCCGTTCGGCGGGTTCTGCGACATCGCTGGCATGACGGCGATGGACGAGCTCACCGAGGAAGAAAAGTCCCACGCGATGTACCTCAAACCGTGGTGGCAGCGGGTGGCGGTGATGAGCGGCGGCATCGTCATGAACCTGCTGCTGGGTTTCATGGTGATCTATCTGCTGGCGGTGTCGTCCGGCATCCCGAACCCTGACGCCGACCGCACTCCCGTGGTGGGGGAGCTGACGTGCACCGCCGACCAAGTCGACGAGAAGACGCTTGCCGACTGTGAGGGCGACGGCCCCGCTGCCGCCGCCGGCGTGCGTCAAGGCGACCGTATTCTCTCCGTCGACGGGACTGCTCTCTCGTCGTTCGTGGAGTTGCGCGACTACGTGCTCGAGAGGCCGGGGGAGACCGTGGTACTCGGCGTGGAGCGCGGTGCCGGGCCGGGAGCCGGAACCAGCGCCGGCGCCAGCGCTGAGCGGCTCGACATTCCCGTCGACGTCGACGAGGTCTCCCGCATCGGCCCGGACGGCCAGCCGTACGTGGCGGGTGCGGTCGGCATGGCCAGCGCACCGGTCGCTGATGCCATGAAGCGCTTCGGGCCCCTGGAAGCAGTGCCGGCGGCAGGCCGGTTGTCGGGCGAGATGATCTCGGCGAGCGTGAAGGGCCTGGCGGCGTTCCCGGGGAAGGTTCCGGGCGTGGTCACGGCGATCTTCGGAGACGAGCGGGACGTGGAAGGGCCGATCAGCGTGGTCGGCGCCTCCCGCGCTGGCGGTGAGCTGGCGGAGCGCAGCCAGTGGGCCGTCTTCTTCTCGCTGCTGGCATCCCTGAATTTCTTCCTGGCGCTGTTCAACCTCGTGCCGCTGCCGCCTCTCGACGGCGGCCACATCGCCGTCGTCCTCTACGAGGCCGTGCGCGACCGCATCCGGCGCCTCCGCGGACTCCCGCCGGGCGGGCCCGTCAACTACGAGAAGCTCATGCCGCTGACGTACACCATGGCCGCGCTCCTGCTGGGGGTGGGAGTACTAGTGATTGTCGCGGACGTGACCAACCCGGTGCGGCTGTTCGGGTAGGGGTTGTGGGTGGAGGCGGTGGGCGTCGATAAGCGTGCGCGTGCGGTGTTAGTCTTGTGGCTATGAATCAACCTATCGGTTTGGGCATTCCGGAAGGGCCGCCGCCGACGCTGGCCCCGCGCCGCACAACCCGCCAGCTGTTCGTCGGCAATGTGGGAGTCGGTTCGGACCACCCGATCTCTGTGCAGTCGATGACCACGACGAAAACGCATGATGTCAACGCCACCCTGCAGCAGATCGCGCAGCTGACCGCGACCGGCTGCGACATCGTGCGCGTCGCGTGCCCGAAGACGGTGGATGCGGAGGCGCTGCCGGCGATCGCGAAGAAATCGCCGATCCCGGTGATCGCGGATATTCACTTCCAGCCGAAGTACATCTTCGCGGCCATCGACGCTGGGTGCGCCGCCGTGCGCGTCAACCCCGGCAACATCAAGGAATTCGACGGCCGAGTCAAGGAGGTCGCGAAGGCGGCCGGCGACGCGGGCATCCCGATCCGTATCGGCGTCAACGGCGGCTCCCTGGACAAGCGCCTGCTGGAAAAGTACGGCAAGGCGACCCCGGAGGCGCTCGTCGAGTCCGCGATCTGGGAAGCCGGCCTGTTCGAGGAACACGGTTTCGGCGACATCGCGATCTCCGTGAAGCACTCCGACCCGGTGCTCATGGTGGAGGCATACCGCCAGCTCGCCGCAAAGACGGACTACCCGCTGCACCTCGGCGTGACGGAGGCGGGCCCGAAGTTCATGGGCACGATCAAGTCTTCCGTGGCGTTCGGCGCACTGCTCTCCGAAGGCATCGGTGACACGATCCGGGTTTCCTTGTCTGCCGACCCGGTGGAGGAGATCAAGGTCGGCGACCAGATCCTGCAGTCGCTGAACCTCCGCCCGCGCAAGCTGGAGATTGTCTCCTGCCCGTCGTGCGGCCGCGCCCAGGTGGACGTGTACAAGCTCGCCGAGGAGGTCACTGCGGGCCTGGAGGGCATGGAGTACCCGCTGCGTGTGGCGGTGATGGGCTGCGTCGTCAACGGCCCGGGCGAGGCGCGCGACGCGGACCTCGGTGTGGCGTCCGGCAACGGGAAGGGCCAGATCTTCGTCAAGGGCGAGGTTGTGGAGACCGTGCCGGAGTCGAAGATCGTGGAGACGCTCATCGCGCATGCGGAACGCATCGCCGAGGAGGAAGGCCTCGAGGAGATCGAGGGCGCACGCGCGGAGGTCAAGGTTACAAAGTAGAACATCGCCGTTCATAGTGTGGCAGCGTCGGGAAACTTCCCGGCGCTGCTATTTTTACGCCCATGAAAACTCGGGTTTCGGTGCTGCTGACGGTCCTCGCCTTCGTGATGGGCGCGGCGGGGTGCACGCCGAAGCCGAATCCCGCTGAGCCGGTCGCGCAGGACTTCCTCGAGGCGTTGTCGCGCTTCGACTACGACCAGATGGCGGCGCTTGTCGACGATTCCGCCAAAGCCTCCGATTCCCTTTCCACCTCCGTCGCCGGACTGCAGGCGGAGGGGGTCACCGCGACGCTGAACAGTGTCGACCAGCAGGAGAATTTGGCCACGGCGAACTACACCCTCGACTGGGCGCTGCCGCGGGACCGTCATGTGCGTTACGACGCCTCGATGACCCTCACCCAGCAGAACCAGGACTGGACCGTGCGCTGGCAACCGTCCATCCTGCATCCGCGCCTCGGAGCCAACCAGCACCTGGAACTGCGCACGGTGCCGGCGGATCAGGCGAGCGTTGTGTCGTCGGACGGCGTGGCTTTGCTGAGTCCGGGTGTGGCCTACCGCCTCCTCGTGGACACGAACGCGGTGGGGGACAAAACGAATACCGCAGCCTCGATTTCTCAAGCGCTCGCCGCCGCCCACGAGCAAGACCCGTCGGTGCCGCTGCGCGATGCGGGGGAGTTGGAGAAGCAGCTTGCCGACGCCTCCGGTGTCTTCTCCGTGGCCATGCTCCCCCTCGGCGCGCGGGACGCGGTCGAGGGCGCTGTCGGCGGGCTGAAAGGTGTGCGCCTCAACGAGGAAGCATCCATGGTCGCCGACGACCCCCACTTCGCGCCCGACATCATGGCCCGCATTGGTGAGGAAGTCCGCACCGACCTTGAGGGTGACGCCGGGTGGAAGGTCTCCATCGTCAACGAGAACGCCAACGAGCTGGAGGACATCGAGCGCCACGATGCCACTCCGTCGCCGTCTATCACGGTCAGTCTCTCCCACAAGGTGCAGACTGCCGCCGAGAAGGCACTCGAGCCCATCAACGGGCAGAAGGCGATGATTGTGGCGATCCGGCCGTCGTCAGGCGAAATCCTCGCCGTGGCCCAGACGAAAGCCGCCGATGAAGACGGCAACACCGCCATGATGGGGCAGTACCCGCCCGGCTCCACCTTCAAGATCCTCACCGCTTATTCCGGTCTCGAACACCAGGGGCTCAACCCCGACTCCATTGTCCCGTGCCCCGGCACAATGGACATCTACGGCCGTACAGTGACCAACTACGCCGGCTTCGGCATGGGCAACGTGCCGCTCCAGACTGCGTTCGCGCGGTCCTGCAACACCACTTTCGCCGATATCTCGACGAAACTGGCGCCGGGGGAGCTGCGGGACGTCGGCAAGCAATTCGGCCTCGGTATCGACTACAAGATCGCCGGACTCGACTCGTTGACCGGCTCCATCCCCGACGGCGAGGAACCGCTCGACCGCACCGAAGCCGGCTACGGCCAAGGCCTCGACCTCGCGTCTCCGTTCGGCATGGCGCTCGTGTCGGCCACCGCCGCCAACGGCTCCACGCCGAAGCCGTACCTCATCGCCGGCCGCGACACAACCCCCAGCGAAGAAGCCCCGCAGCCCGACCCGCGCGCCATCGAGCAGCTGCGACAGATGATGAAAGCCGTCACCAGCCCCGGCGGCACTGCAACAGGAATGGGCGCCGGCGGCGACATCCGCGGCAAGACCGGTGAAGCCGAAATCAACGGCGGCTCCCACTCCTGGTTCACGGGATACCGCGACGACGACATCGCGTTCGCCACCCTCATCGTCCTCGGCGGCGGGTCCGAAGCCGCGGTGGCCGTCACCGACACCATGCTGCGCAACATCGACGAGGCGGGCGCCCCGAAGCCGCAGTAACCCCCAGCAGCCAGGAATCGGGGCGCAGGAGAGCCGTGGATCCGGGGAATCGGGGAGCCGACCGAGCCAAATCAGCCGCGCCGTGGCATGGGACTAGCATGGTGCGCATGAACACTCGCGGAAAACTGACCCCCGGAAAACCCACGCCGATTCGCACCGTCCCTGAGTCGATCGAACGCCCCGAATACGCGTGGAAGGACGAGGTGCAGGAAAACGTCGGCGAGCCGCTGGTCCAGACACCGGAGACCATCGAGAAGATGCGCGAGGCCTCCCGCATCGCCGCGAACGCGCTCGAGGCGGCCGGTGCCGCCGTTGCCCCCGGCGTGACCACCGACGAGATCGACCGCATCGCCCATGAGTACATGCTCGACCACGGCGCCTACCCTTCGACGTTGGGGTACCGCGGCTACACCAAGTCTTGCTGCGTCTCGCTCAACGAAATCGTCTGCCACGGTATCCCCGACACGACCGTGATCAAGGACGGCGACATCTGCAACATCGACGTCACCGCCTACAAGGACGGTGTTCACGGCGACACCAACGCGACATTCCTCGCCGGGGATGTCGCCGAGGAGAACCGTCTTCTCGTCGAGCGCACCCGCGAAGCCACCATGCGCGGCATCCGCGCCGCGAAGCCCGGCCGCCAGATCAACGTCATCGGCCGCGTCATCGAGTCCTACGCCAAGCGTTTCGGCTACAACGTCGTCACCGACTTCACGGGCCACGGTGTCGGCACGACCTTCCACAACGGGCTTGTCGTGCTGCACTACGATTCTGAGGCCTACACCGACGTAATCGAGCCCGGAATGACACTCACCGTCGAGCCCATGATCAATATCGGCGGTCTCGAGTACGACATCTGGGATGACGGCTGGACTGTCCAGAACCGCGACGGCGAGTACACAGCGCAATTCGAGCACACCATCGTGATCACCGAGGACGGCAACGAGATCCTCACCATCCCGGATTCCGAGCGTTAGTTTCCGAATAGGAGACTCATCGCGCCGAACGGGTGGACTTTGTTGTCCACCGGGTATCCCCGCGGGGACCTCCAGACAGGTCTGCCCCTGATATTCACAATGCTGCCGCGGTTACGGTGCTTCGGGTCGTCGTCGTTTGTGCGGTTGTGGTACCTACACAGCGGCGCCAGGTTCGCCATATTGGTCTGACCGCCGCGCGACCATGAGGTGATGTGGTGGACTTCGCAGTTGTCGGAGGAATGGCGGCAGTCGGGGACAGGACACGCTGATAAGCATGCTCGGGCGAGATCGCGCTGTTTCTTGTTAGCGAAACGGCTCGTGCGGTACAGATTCACGGCACCTTCCTGCGGGTGGAACGTGGCCACCTGGAGGTCGGCGCCGTGATACTTGGCCAGGTAGTCCGCCCCCGTGATCGTCGTGCCGTCGCTGAGACCGAGGATGGTCTCGTCACCGTCGCCGCTGACGATGTCGAGGTAGTCCGGCAGCGGGATCAGCACCAGCGGACGCGGCACAGCCGGTGCGGCGGGCGTTGTCGTTTCCGTCTCGGCGTCGGGCCGCAACCCCAGCATGCCCATGAGCGTCTCGAGCATCTGTGGGCCCGCCGGCCCGTCCGGCGAGATACGCTTCCGCAACGCGAATTCGAGAGCCGCCATGTCCTCCTCAGTTCCCATGGCGGTGAGCGGACGCATGCCGTCGCGCGACTTGCCGAACCCCATCGTCCTCTTAGGCGTCGGTTTCTTCCTTTCGGGGACGATCTCCGCTGCCTTGCGCTTAAGCGTCTCGCAGCGACCGCGGACATCCAACAGTTTCAGCCGCAGCCGCCACTTCTCGCGTTCGTCGGTGATGTGCTTGATGCGCGATTCAATGGCCCAGAGCTGGTCCGCCGTGAACGCTGCGGCCCGTGCGGCGTGCGCGGAGTACCTCTGTTGGCGCGTCCACTTCGTCGGGGCCAGGTACACGGCGTAGATGGTTTCCCATTTCTTCACCGTCGACCCGTCGAGCCCCGCGTCGAGAGCTTCCTGGGCATCGAAGTGCTCCAGGAAGTCGAGCGGGGCCTTCAGCGACCCGAGCATGGCGGTGAATTGGTTCATAGTTTTCAACCTAGACACCGCTGCTCCGCCGCGAAAGAGCATGTCTACTATAGTGCGCAGCCGCGGGGGTAGCGCTAAAGAACGCAATAAAAAAGACCGCCCAAAGGCGGTCTTTTCGGCTGAAAACCGTGTCTCCTACTTGAGGGTCATGGTCTTCCAGTCAATCTGCGGCAGGTAGCCGTTGTAAAGAGCCCAGTTGGCAGCACCGATGACGCCACCGATGATGGTGGCGAGGGCGAACCAGTCGACGCCATCGCGCCAGAGGCGGGCCCACTGCGGAGTGTTCTCATCTTCCGTGTAGGTTTCATTGCCCCAAATGTCGCGAACGTCGGCATCCGTGTCAGCGTCGGGGGCGTCACCAACCGGCGGCCAGGCCCGGCTTCTCGCCGATCTTACCGATCAGATCCTTGATCGGGGTATCGTCGGCCTGGCTCGAGCCGGAGGTGAAAGATCCACGGGACTCGTCCGGCTAAGGAGCAGCGGTAGCGACTGCGGTGCCGCCAAAAGCAACGGCGGAGGCGGTGACTGCAGCGAGAGCTGCGTTGCGGAACTTGCGCATGATGTTTCCTTACTTCGCTGTTTGAAGGTTACCGGCTTAGTTTCGTGATTACTGGGCGAACGGGCGGTAGTTGATGAAGTTGTCGAGCGGTGCGAGAATGACGCCGAATGCTGCAACAGCGCCGAGGGCGACGGTGAGTCCGTAGAGCACCTTGGCCGGGGTGCCGACATTATCCCAATTCTTGGAGGAACCGAACAGGTCGCGGCCATTCACCATGTAGGTGTCCGGGTCGCTGTGGTCGCCACCGGTGCTCTCAAAAATGCGGGTGGAGGAGCTGCGCGGCTTGTCGCCACCCTGGTTCTGCTCGCTTGCGGACTGGTTGCCAACGGTCTGGTCGGCAGCGGTCTGGTTGTCAGCCGTCTCCTCAGCAACTGCGACAGCAGTGCCACCGAAGGTCAACGCCAGGGCGGTGGTGCCAGCGATGGCTGCGTTGCGGAAGTTACGCATATTCACTGTTCCTACTCAACTAGTTAGATTTTCAACTAGTTAGATTCGGAGAACGGGTCTATGAAACTCCGTTCGCTTTCGAGGGGTTAGTGTGACTTGCCTCATTGGAAGATGCAGGTTCCGGCAACCTTATCGCAAGGAAAAACTGCTGTCTGCACAAAAACCTGTGAACTTGGCTTGCTATTCATAGATTGTCAACTGCGAATTTTCCGTTACATTCACAGCTGTGTTTTGGGTCACATATCGGGAAAGTCGAGGTCGAGGCCGAGGATGGCGTTTTCAGTGACTTCGGGGAGAGCGGGGTGGATCCAGTACTGCCCTCGTGCGACCTCGCGCAGGTCCAAGTCGAAGGCCATCACGGTGATCATCTGTTGGATCAAGGTGGAGGCTTGCGGCCCCATGTAGTGGGCTCCGAGGAGCTTGCCGGTCTTCTTGTCGGCAATGAGCTTCACCACGCCGGTCTGGTCTTCAAGGGCCCAGCCGTAGGCGACGTCGCCGTAATTCTGGATCTTGGTGGTCACATCAAATCCGGCATCGCGGGCTTGGGCTTCGGTCATGCCGACCGTCGCGAGCTGCGGGTAGGTGAACACGGCGGAGGGGACGTGCTCGTGAGGCATCGGCACCATGTCCGACGGGTTGAGGATGTTGTGCCGCACGGCGCGTAGCTCGGCGTTGGCGACGTGCTTGAGCATGTGGGGGGAGGAGACATCGCCAAGAGCCCACACGCTGTCGGTAGTGGTGCGGCCGTAGTCGTCGACGACGATGCGGCTATTTTCATGCATGCGCACACCGGCGGCGGCGAGGTTCAGGCGGTCGCCATTGGGTAACCGCCCGGTGGCGACGAGGAGGGCGGAGGAGGTGAGGGAGGTGCCGTCGTCAAGCGTGAGCGTCACGCTGTGCTCGTCGTGGGTTGCGCTAGCGACGGTGCGTCCGATGTGCGTTTCGTAGCGGGACTGTGCAATCGCGTTGAAGCGCTCGTGGATGTCGTCGTCAAGGTGGCGCAGCAGCGGGGAGCGGTTGACCAGACGCACGTGGGTGCCCAGGGACTCGAAGACGTGGGCGAATTCCATGGCGATGAAGCCGCCGCCGAGAATCGTGATGGATTCGGGCTGCTCGGGCAGGCGCATGACGTCCTCGTTGGTGAGGAACGGGACGCCGGATTCGGCGATGACCGGCGGGATGTTCGGACGCGACCCGGCGGCGATGATGATGGTGTCGCCGGTGATTTCCACCGGTTCGCCGTCGAGGGTTGCCGACAGCGTTTTGGGGCCGGTGAACTCGGCGTGGCCGCGGAAAAGAGTGACGTTGGGGCACTCGTCGCCGCGTCGGTAGTCCTCGCCACCGCGGGAAATGAGGTCGATGCGGTTGCTGAAGACACGGTCGACGATGGCCGGCCAGTCGGCGCCGTCGAAGGTAGTGCGGATGCCCAGGCGCTCGGAGGAGGCCGCGCTGTGCGCCGTGTCGGCCGCGACGACGTACATCTTCGTTGGGATGCAGCCGGAGTTGAGGCATGTGCCGCCGAAGCGGGGCGCCTCGTCGATGATCGCGATGGAGGCGTCGTCGAGTTCCGGGGTGGGGAAGGAGTTGCCGGAGCCAGAGCCGATGATGATGTAGTCGAAGTGCATTGTTAAACCTCCGGGGTGTCAAGTTTGTCGAGCCACGCGTCGACGGCCGCGAAGGCAAGGTCGCGGGCGTGTGGCTGGGAGAGGAAGACGTCGTGGAGCGCGCCTGGGATGGGGCGTGTCTCATGGGCGCTGGTGGTGAGCTGCGGAGCCCATTTCTGGATCTGGGCGACATCGAGCACGGTGTCGGCGGTGTCCGCGGCGGGTGAATAAGGCTTGCCCAGGTAGGAGTGGGTCGAACACAGGGTGAGGGTGGGTACGGCGGCGTCGGTGGAGGCGTCGTGAAGCGTGCTCTGCCCGTCGAGCACGGCAGCGAGCCAGCCGACGTACTTGTCGTGGCCGCCGAGGCGCTTTTTGTCGGTGTCGAAATCCCAGTTGCCGTTGAGGCCCTTATAAATGGATTCGCCGTACGTCGCCTCGCCGGAGACCGGCAATTTCATGTCCGGTGCGATCTTCGCGCCGAGCTTGACGACGGGCCGCAGCACCCGCACCTGCCACCGCGGCACCTGCATGTCCACCCACGGGCTATTGAGGATCATCCCGTTGACCATCGCGTGCGTAGCGCGGTCAGTGCGGCGCAGGTAATCCAGCCACAGCGGGACGATGAGACCGCCTGTGGAGTGCGCCATGGGGATGACGCCCCCGTGCTTTCCGGCGAGGAGCCGGGCAGCCTCGGTGAGCTCGCCGAAGTAGGTGGCCATGTCGTTGGTGTGGTGCCAGCGCTGCCCCGCGCGGTGCGCCCGCCCGCACTTGTGCAGGTCGATGGCGTAGAAGGGGTATCCCTGCGCCGTGAAATGCTCCGCGACGTGTGTCTGGAAGAAATAGTCCGACATCCCGTGCACCCACAGCAGTGCCGGCTTTCCCGCCTTCGGTTCGCCAGGGGCTTTGACGAGCACCGCGTTATTCTCCTCTTCGCCCTCAGGGTCCGGTCCCAAGTCGAGGACTGCGTGCTCGAACCCGCCGCCGAGCTCATCGGCGGACCAGTCGAGTGCGTCGATAGCCGGGGTAGTCTCTGCGTTCTCGTTCGCCTCGGAAGTCATGGGCTTCATCTTAGGCTTCCCGGGGAGGTGGGGGCGGGGGTGAGCCCAACCGGACAGTCTCTTCGGCGGCGGTTGCCCGAAGTGTGGTTTTCGGGGGAGGTTTTGGGCGTTTACCGTCAACGGGAATTAGCGTGGAATGATTAGAGTAAGCTTCATCAGCATTACCCGATTATCGGATCGAAGAGGTCATTGAAAAGTGTCAACACCGTATTCGCAGCAAACAGAAGGCACGAGGAACGGAGACGAGGTTGACGTTCTCCTGATCGGTGCCGGCATCATGAGCGCCACCTTGGGTGCCATGATCCGCCAGTTGGAGCCGGAATGGACGCAGTTGGTGTACGAGCGTCTCGACGGCCCCGCCCTCGAGTCCTCCTACCCGTGGAACAACGCGGGCACCGGCCACTCGGCGCTGTGCGAGCTGAACTACACGCCGGAGAAGAATGGCCGCATCGATGTTTCTAAGGCCCAGAACATCAACGAGAAATTCCAGGTTTCCCGCCAGTTCTGGTCCCAGCAGATCGAAGAGGGCGTGCTGACGGACCCGGAAGCATTCATCAACCCCGTCGCGCACGTTTCCTTCGCACAGGGTGACGATCAGATCGATTACCTGCGCCGCCGCTACGAGGCGCTCAGCGACAACTACATGTTCCCGCACATGATGTTCACCGCCGACCGCGACGAGTTCGCGGAGAAGCTTCCGCTGATGGCCCGCAACCGCGACTTCGACCGTGAGCGTGTGGCCATCTCCTGGACTGACGCCGGTACCGACGTCAACTACGGCGCCCTGTCGAACCAGTTCTTCAACCACGCCAAGAAGGCCGGCACCGAGATCCGTTACGGCCACGAGGTGCAGAGCCTGAAGAAGAAGGGCAAGTTCTGGCACGTCAAGGTCAAGAACCTGCACACCGGCGACACCAAAATCTCCCGTGCCCGCTTCGTCTTCGTCGGTGCCGGCGGCTACGCGCTCGATCTGCTGCGTTCTGCGGGCGTTCCAGAGGTCCGCGGCTACGCCGGCTTCCCGATCTCGGGTGCGTGGCTGCGCACCACCAACCCGGAGCTGGTCGCCCAGCACCAGGCGAAGGTCTACGGCAAGGCCAAGGTCGGTGCTCCGCCGATGTCCGTGCCGCACCTGGACCTGCGCGTCGTCGACGGCAAGCAGTCCCTGCTCTTCGGCCCGTTCGGTGGCTGGACCCCGAAGTTCCTGAAGGAAGGTTCCTACCTCGACCTGTTCAAGTCGATCCGTCCGGACAACATCCCTTCCTACCTGGGCGTCGCGGCCTACAACTTCGATCTGGTCAAATACCTGGTCGAGGAGGTCTTCAAGTCCTTCGACAGTCGCGTGGACGACCTGCGCGAATACATGCCGTCCGCCGAGGGCAAGGACTGGGAGGCCGTCGTCGCCGGCCAGCGCGTCCAGATCATCAAGCCGGCTGCTCCGCCTCACTTCGGCTCCCTGGAGTTCGGTACCGCGCTGGTCAACGACCAGGACGGTTCGATCGCCGGTATCCTCGGCGCGTCCCCGGGTGCGTCCATCGCCCCGGCCGCGATGCTCGAGCTGCTTGAGCGCTGCTTCGGTGAGCGCATGATCGAGTGGGGCCCGAAGCTCTACGACATGATCCCGACGTACGGCAAGTCCCTCAAGCGTTACCGCGACCTCTACGACCAGCAGTGGGAGTACACCCAGCGTGTCCTGAAGCTTGAGCGCTAGTCACGTTCCGCAGAACGTCGTGTAGGGGAGATCCCCTTCGGGCTCGGCCATCCAGGCCGGGCCCGCTTGTGCGTTGTAGGGGTCCGTCACGGCGGCGAGAAGCTCGAGGTATGGCTCGAAGTCGCCGTCCCGTTCCGCTGCGGCGATGGCGGCGTCGAGCATGTGGTTGCGCGGCACGAACACAGGTCCGTTGTGGTGCATGCGGTTGTGGGTGGTGATGTCCCCGGCACGCCCCAGCGCCTCCGGGTCGGGGATGTGCCTCTCCCAGGCCCGCTGCCACACCGTCTCCATTCCACCGAGAATGTCCTGCACGGCGTCGAGGGTGCTGACCGGCAGCAGGGCTTCGGCGAGCCGGCTCAGGTTCCAAGCCATGATGTCGGGCTGGTTGCCGAATGCGTAGCGGCCGTGGACGTCGATGGAGGAGTAGCTCGCGTCGGTGCGGAAGCGCTCGGTGAAGGCGCACGGGCCGTAGTCGATAGTCTCGCCGGATAAAGCGGTGTTGTCGGTGTTCATCACTCCGTGGACGAAGCCGAATCGCATCCACCGCGCGACGAGATCCAGTTGGCGCTCCATCACGGTCGAGAGCAGATCTTCCGCCGTGTCGAAGCCGGCGGCGGCGACGACAGCTGCGACGAGCTCCGCAGACTTTGTGGCCGCGTACTGCACCGACCCGATGCGCAAGTGGCTTTGCGCCACGCGCACGACTATGCCGCCGGGCACAGGGCCGTGCTGGCGTAGGACGGTCTCGCCCGTGGTCAGCACCGCCAGTGAGCGCGTCGTGGGCACACCGGCCGCGTGCATGAACTCGCTGACCGCGTATTCGCGCAGCATCGGGCCCAGCGCACCGCGCCCGTCGGATCCCGGTTTGGAAAACGGCGTCGGCCCGGAGCCTTTCAATTGGATCTCGATGCGGCCGGACGGGGAGGGGAGGTCGCCGAGGAGGAGGGCGCGGCCGTCGCCAAGCAGCGGCACGAACTGGCCGAACTGGTGCCCGGCGTACGCTGTCGCGTGGCCGCCGTGTGCTCCGGTGAGCCAGCGGAGGCCGTCGCTGGAGCGCAACCATTCCGCGTCGAGATCGAGCGCGGCGGCGAGCCCCTCGTTGAGCACCACGATCTTCGGGTCGGGGAACTCCGCACCGCGCGCTTCGACCGCCATGGACGGCAGCGCGTCGGCGAAGCTGTGGGCGAGTTTCTTCTCCGGCATGGGCACCACCCTAGACTCGGATGCCATGAACGGAAGTGTGACTCTTGTCGGCGGCGGTCCCGGGGCGTGGGATCTGATCACAGTGCGTGGGCTGCGCGCGCTGGAAGCGGCCGATGTGATCCTGACAGACCACCTCGGGCCGACGGACCAGCTCGACGAGTTCCTGGACACATCGGGCAAGGAGATCGTCGATGTGGCGAAGCTGCCGTACGCGAAGCAGGTGGCGCAGGAGCGGATCAACGAGCTCATGGTCGCGCACGCGCAGGACGGCAAGCGCGTCGTGCGGCTCAAGGGCGGGGATCCGTACGTCTTCGGCCGCGGCTTCGAGGAGCTTCAGGCGTGCGCTTCCGCCGGTGTGCCGTGCGAGGTCGTGCCGGGCGTGACGAGTGCGGTGTCGGTGCCGGCGGCGGCGCGGATCCCGGTGACTCAGCGTGGTGTGACCCATTCCTTCACGGTTGTCTCGGGGCATCTCGCCCCGGATGATCCGCGTTCGCTTGTCGATTGGGAGGCGCTCGCGCGGGTGGGCGGCACCATCGTCGTCATCATGGGCGTGCGCCAGGCGCCCGCGATCGCGGAGACGTTGCAGCATGTGCTTCCCGCCACTACGCCCGCCGCGGTCATCCAGGACGGGGAGACTACCCGCCAGCGCGAGATCTGCACAACGCTCGGTTCGCTCGCCGAGACGATGGAGCGCGAGCGCATCACCAACCCGGCCGTCTACGTCATCGGGGAGGTGGCCGGTCTTGCGCACGCTGGATAGCCTCATCATCGATGAGGCGCTTATCGACGCCTCCGCCACCACCCTCATCTGCCACGACCCCACCCTCGACCTCACCCGGGCAGCTCTGGACGTGGGAGGGCCGGTCGTGTTTCTGGATTCGGATTATGCGCGCAGTCAACAGGCTGTTTCTCTCGGTGCCCGGATCGCCGGTGATGTGCGTCTGGACGAGCTCCTAGCCGGCTCGTCCGGTTCGGCTGTGGCGATCGGGGAAGTGCCGAAGTCCCTTGCACGCCTGGACTACCTGGCACGCTCGATTGCCGGTGCCGGCTTCGACGACGTGCGGGTGGTGCTGGGGGCGAATAACAAGCACCTGTCGCGCGGCATGAACACGCAGCTCGGACAGTCCTTCTCCAATGTCTCCGCGTCACTGGGCCGCGGCAAGTTCCGCTGCCTGGTCGCCTCCGGTCCGCTTCCAGTGACCTACGAGCCGGTGCGTGGCGACGGGCTCATCGCTATCGGCGGCGTCTTCTCCGGCGCGAAGCCGGACCAGGGTGGCGAGCTTTTGCGCTCCTGCCTGCCCGACGATCCGGGGCGTCTGCTCGATCTGGGCTGCGGCAACGGATCCGTCACCCGCGGCTTCGAAGCACGGGCGACTGACTCCGATGCCGACGCCGTCCTTTCCGCGCGTGCGATCGGTTTGGAGGCGACCTGGGACGACGCCGGCTTCCGCTTTCCGGAGAAGAGCTTCGACACCATCGCCCTCAACCCGCCGTTCCACGACGGAACTGCCGTCGACGCCACCCTGGTCCAGCACCTCCTCGATGCCTCGACGCGCCTGCTTGCCGACGGCGGCACTCTCTACCTCGTGCACAACTCCCACCTGCGCTACCGCGGTGAGGTGGAACGCCGCTTCACATCGGTGAGTCAGGCCGCACGCGACAAGCGTTTCACGGTTCTGCGGGCGGAACTCTAACCCAGCAGCTTCGGCAGGGCGTTCGCCGCAGTGTCCTCGATGACGACATCGGCGAGGTGCGACAAATCCGTGCGCATCGGAGTGACCTCGATGACCGGGATCTCGCGGGAGTGCGCCAACAGCGGCAGACCGGCAGCGGGGTAGACCACCCCGGAGGTACCGACGATCAACACCGCATCGGCAGTGCGCATGCGGCGCTCCGCTTCCGCCCATTCGTCCTCGGGTAAAGCCTCGCCGAACCACACGACACCGGGCCGCACCAGCCCGCCACACATCGGGCACGCTGGCGGGGTGATCTCAGCGACCGGCTTCTCGGGGAAGGCGATGGGGCGGGTGTAGGTTTCGTCGCAAAGCGAACAGCGGAACTCGAACAGCGAACCGTGCAGGTGAACGACATCCTTGCTCCCTGCCCGCTCGTGCAAATTGTCGATATTCTGCGTGGTCACCGTCGTCTTCGGCGAGCGCGCGATGGCGATGTGCCCCGCGTTCGGTTCCGCCTGCTGCGCGAGATGCGCGCGCCACAGATACCACGCGAACATCGTGTCCGGATCGTCGTGCCACGCGTCAGTCGATGCCATATCCTGCGGGTCGACGTTCTCCCACAAGCCGGTCTGCGCGTCGCGGTACGTCGCGATGCCGCTGTCGGCGCTCATGCCGGCTCCGGTGAACACCTCGATGTGCGAAGCGTCGTGGAGGAACGCGCGTGCGGCGTCAAAGCTGGTGGGGGTGGAAGGCGTGGTCATGGTTCGAACCGTACCCACACCGGGCGGTGCGCGTCAGCTGATGCGCTGCGGCCGACCCCGGTTCAACAGGTACTGGCCGAGGTACGGCTGGGCGAATTCGAGGAGGCCCCAGCCAGCCGGATTGATCAGATCGCGCTCGATGAGCCGGGCCCGGATATCGGAGAGGGATGTGGCGGGGCGGCCGAGCGCTTCCGCGAGGGCGGACGACGCGATCTCGCTCGACCCTGTCTCCTCCTCGATCGTGGCCATCGCCTGCAGATACTCCATCTGCCGCGCCGGGACCTCCCGCAGCGCGGGCTGGTGCACCTGCACGCCGAGCCGCTCGAGCGTGCGCGGTATTGCCGCCGACACCGCGTGGGCGTCGACGCTGCCCGAACCGCGCTGGTCGGCTTCCTCCCAGGACAAGAAACCGATGAGCTGGACGAGATACGGGTAGCCCCTACTGAATTCGGCCGCCCGCTGCGCATCCTCGAAGGTCCTGCCGCCGTCGCGGGCGGTGTCGACGAGGGCGGTGCGTGCGTCGTCGAAGGTGAGTGGACCGAGCTCGTAGTGGCGGGCGCGCCGGAGGAATGTCGCGCCGGGGAGATCGAGCAATCCGTTGATGCCGTGGGTGAGGCCTGCCATCGCCACCGCAACAGGGAGGTCGTCGCGCACGAGATCCTGGTACGCCACGGCGACCTGGGTGAGGTCCTCCGGCGATGCATCTTGGACTTCGTCGATCGTGATGAGCACACCGGTGTCGTGGAGGTTGGAAATCAGCTCGCGGAGCTGGCTGCTCAGCGTCGGCACCGGATCATTGCTCTCCATGTCGGTTCTCACCGAGCCGATGCCCGCGACGGAAAATCCCGTGATGTGCCGCCGTTGCGGAGGGGAAAGCCGGTTGATCGCCTGCGGGATCGCGGACTCGATCAGTGAATCCGCCACCTTTTCCCGTGCCGAGGCGCGGAGCACGATCCAGCCCTCGCGCACGGCAATGTCCTCGAGCTCAGTGAGGAGCACCGTTTTACCGATTCCCCTCGATCCCGAGATGAGGATTGAGCGGTCGGGGTTGCCTGCTGCGCCGGAAATCGCTCGTTTGAAATCGCTGAGCACGGTGGCGCGTCCAGCCCACACCAGTGGACTCGCGCCGAAAGTGGGGCGGAACGGGTTATTCATGCTGTTCAGCATAACGTAACCGATAAACCGATAAAATCGCCTCGGCCGATAAACCGATAAATTCGCTCATCCGGGTTCGCCGTGACCGACGACACACCCAGGCTCGGCGCCGAAGACCCCGGCCCTATTCTCGCGCGGTCCGGCTTCGGCGGCGAGGATCCGGTCGTAGAACTTCCGGTTCGGCTCGTAGACGACGGCGTGGGCGAACCCGTCGCGCACCATGTGCTCGTTGATGAAGTCCTCGCCCACAAACACCCCGGCGAGCTCGCGGCCGTAACGGTCATGGCGGTCATTGTCGTACTCGAGCGACACTTCCGTACCTTCGGGCAGGAGTTCCTCCAGACGGTCTTTGGCTTCCTGCGCGAGGCACTCTTCTGGATCGCCGAAGTGACCAAGCTCAGGGGCATTGATATTGAGAAGCCTCACCCGCTTAGTTCCCAACCAGGTGGACACGTCGACGGTGTCGCCGTCGACAACGCGCTCGACCGTCGTGTCGCTCCCCACGACGACGGCTGCCGCCGCCCCAGCTCCCACGAGCGCAACTGCTCCGATGCCTGCGATCCACTTCTTCATCGTCACTTCCTCTAGATGCCCGCGCTTAGAGAGCGAGGAACGGAACCACGCACACCGCGACGAGCAGCACAAGAACTACGAGGGCGTACTGCTTCACTGGGGCGTGCGCCCAGTTGAGGTCGACCCTGCTCTGGTTGAACGGCGAGATCCACGCCACCATCGGATCGTCCGGCTCGTTGTATAAGCCCACCCCGCTGCCTGGTCCGAAATGTTTCTGTCGGGCGAGTTCATCGTCATCGGTGGGCATGTCTTCCATCTGCTTCGGCCAGCGGGAAAGCAGCACAAAGGTGTAGATCACTGCGGCGATGAGCCCGACGACAAGCAAACCCAGCGCGACTGGGCGGTACGCCGTGTGCCCGGGGAACGTGAACGTCAACTGAATCAGGCACATCGGCACGGCGAGCGCTACCGCAATCCAGGCCATGGAACGATCCGTTACGCGCAACAGAGCAGCGGTCTTGTCGGCAGCGGTTTCGGAGAAGGGGATGGGGGAGGTGGGGGAGACGGGGATTCGTCGATAAGCGATGCCCGGACGTGGGGCCGCGTTGTAAACGAGCGCGAGGAGCAGCAGCGAATACCACGCGCCGAAGGTCGCGGCCGGAAGAGACTTCGGCTCCCAGCTGTCGACCTCGCCGGCCGGGCCGATGTGCGTAGGGATCTGCTCCGGCACAGAATCGAAACGCAACACAACGACCGCGAACGTCAGCAACGCCACGCCGAGCGCCACACCGTACAAGGACCGGGAATTCATATGGCCATTGTATCGAGGGTAATCCGAACGGAACCATTCCGCGTCTCGAGCAGTCCAACCTCTGTAGAGGAGAGAAGGGAGAAACTGTGGAGTTGGCTAGGGGGGGAAGGAGCTGCTGGGAGGGCTCGTCGATACGCAGGGCGCGTGCTACGGCGATCGAGAACTGCTCGGGCAGCTGGCGAGCGGCGCGCTGATCGCGCAGTCGCGCAGGTATGCCGTGCACAAGGAAATGGTGGCTGAACTTTCCTACCGCGAGCGGAAGTGGCTGCGCGCCGCTGCGATCGGACTAGGAACCTCGAAAGCGGTGTTGACCGGGCGGTCCGCAGCCCGAATGCTCGGCATGTGGGTCGTTGCCGCCACGCCCGAGCACGTCGAACTGACGCTGCCGTCTGGATTCAGTCCGCCGAAGGCTGAGTGGGCAGAAGGCACGAAGTTCTATCGCGGCAAACTTGAACGCACCGAGATCTTCCACTATCAGGAGTTGCCCGGCATCGAGTTCACAGGACCTGTGCGCACGGCTTTCGACATTGCGATCCGGCATGGTTTCGCGGAAGGACTCGTAGCCTTTGATTGGCTGTTTGCTTCGCGCGGCGCCACGCGAGCTGAGCTGAAGCAGGCAGTCGCGCTGATGCGGGGAAAGAAAGGAGTCGCAGTTCTGCGAGAGGTGCTGCGGTATGCCGTGCATAATTCTCAATCGCCATTCGAAAGCTACGCCCGGGCGCTCCTCATTCAAGCCGGCATGACGGAAGTGGCAACGCAGGTGCCGGTCGGGCCGTATAGCGGCGATCTCGGGCTCGGCAAGCTGATCATTGAGGTTGACGGGGAGGAGAAATACGACGGAAAGACTTACGCGCCGTTGGACATCACCCTGAGGAAGGAGCGCAAACGCGAGGTGTACCTACAGAATCGGGGATACACCGTGCGCCGGGTCGATCCGATGGCGTTGTTGCGCAATCCGGACGGGTTCATCGCGATGGTCCGTGAGGCGCTTCTCCGGCTTGGCTGAACCCACTGTCCGGTGTGCCCTATGCGATATGCACTATGCAATCCATGAAAGCCCAGGTGGCTGGTCAGCGAAAATCAGCATCGCATAGTGGACACAGCATAGTAGACATCGCATGTCCCCCAACACGAGCACGCTTATCGACGCCCCGTGCCCCGGCCTGTCGCGCTCCCTGCACTGTGTGCGCCAGCCGGCCTGGGGGTCCGTGGCCGTGACCTGGGCACGGCGGACGGCATGGGCGTAGCTACACCACGAGGATGAGCTGGTTCGGGTCTTTGCTGTCCGCGCCGGGCAGCTCCACAGTCATGCCGGCGGCCTCGGCGATGGAAGCGATCCCCTCGATGTCAGTGACAGAGGCGATGTCAGGAGCCGTGACCAGCACCCGCGCGAGCTCGCCCTTGTAGTGCTTGTTGAAGTGGCTGACCACCTTCCGGGAGCCGTCGTCCTGCACGGTCTCGACCCGGACGGTGACCGCGCCGGGCACCGGGCCGAGCTGCTGGTAGGCACCGGAGCGCATGTCCACGATGAAGCCCTCGTCCGCCAGCGCGTCCGTGATTGCGGATCCCCAGCGGGCCTTCATGGTCGGGGCAGCACCGCCGCGGGCCGAGCCACCGCGGGCTGAGCCTTCGTGGGCGGAACCTTCGTGGGCGGAACCGCCGCGGGCCGGCAGCTTGGACCCGCCGGAGAGCCGGTACCGCGGAATGGTGTCGGTGGCGCGGACCACGCCGAACAGGGCGGAGCCGACGGCCAGGTGCTCGAGGGCGGGGGTGGGGAGGGTGTCGGCGTTGAGGGCGTCGTAAAGCACGCCCGTGTAGCGGAAGATGGCGGGCATGACGGGCGCTGAGCGCAACGTCAGGTTCTCCTCGGCTTCCGGGCGTTTGGTGGCGGGGAGCTTGAGTGCGGTCATCATGTCGTCCACGTCGAGGGCGGCGAGGTCGTCCATGATCCGTCCGCGGATCGGGTCGAGGGAGGGAAACGACACGTCGATTTCGTCCATTTCTCCGCCGGGAGCTTTGGTTTCAGATGGGGGGAGCACGATCAGCATGGTCTCCACGCTATCGCGTCGAGCCCAGGGTTAAGATGACGGCATGATCACACGGTTGTCCACGCTGTTCCTGCGCACACTGCGCGAAGATCCCGCCGATGCCGAGGTGCCCAGTCACAAGCTGCTTGTTCGCGCCGGCTACATCCGGCGTGCGACGCCGGGCGTGTACTCGTGGCTGCCGCTGGGTCTGCGTGCTCTGCGCAATATCGAGGAGATCGTGCGCGAGGAGATGAACGCGATCGGCGCGCAGGAGCTGTTGTTCCCGGCGCTGCTGCCGCGCGAGCCGTACGAGGCGACGAACCGTTGGACAGAGTACGGCGACGACCTGTTCCGCTTGAAGGACCGCAAGGGCGCCGACATGCTGCTGGGCCCGACGCACGAGGAGATGTTCACTGCGGCGGTCAAGGACCTGTACTCGTCGTATAAGGACTTCCCGGTGACGCTGTACCAGATCCAGACGAAGTACCGCGACGAGGCGCGTCCGCGTGCGGGCGTGCTGCGCGGGCGTGAGTTCGTGATGAAGGACAGCTACTCGTTCGACATGTCGGATGAGGGCCTGGATGAGTCGTACGCAAAGCACCGCGGCGCCTACCGCGCGATCTTCGACCGGGTGGGTTTGAAGTACGAGATCTGCCAGGCGACGTCGGGCGCGATGGGAGGTTCCGCCTCCGAGGAGTTCTTGGCGTACAGCGACAACGGCGAGGACACATTCGTGGTGTCCACCGCGGGTGATTTCGCCGCCAATGTCGAGGCTGTGGTCACGGTCCCGCCCGCCGAGCGCCCGGTTGAGGGCCTTCCGGAGGCGCAGGTGCACGACACGCCGGCCTCGGAGACCATTGAGGCGCTCGTCGAGTGGGCGAACAACGAGGGCGTGCTTATCGACGGTCGCGCGGTCGAAGCCGCCGACACCCTCAAGTGCATGGTGGTCAAGATCAACGATCCCCGTCAGGTGGGCGAGGACGGCGAGCCTGTGGGGCCGCAGCTGGCCGGTGTGCTTATTCCGGGTGACCGCGAGCTGGACGAGAAGCGCCTCGAGGCCTCGCTGGAACCGGCCACGTTCGAGCTGGCTACCGAGGAAGATTTCGCCGCGCACGACTTCCTGGTCAAAGGTTATGTTGGCCCGCGTGCGCTGCAGGCCAACGGGGTGAAGATCTACGCGGATCCGCGTGTGGTCACCGGTTCGTCGTGGATCACCGGCGCGGACGAGAAGCAGAAGCACGTTGTCGGCCTGGTCGCCGGCCGCGATTTCGAGGTCGATGAGTTCATCGAGGCCGCTGAGATCCGCGAGGGCGACCCGTCGCCAAGCGGTAACGGCACAGTGAAACTGGCTCGAGGCATTGAGCTGGGCCACATCTTCCAGCTCGGCCGGAAGTACACCGAGGCTTTCGACGTGCAGATTCTCGACGAGAACGGAAAGCGCGCCGTGCCCACGATGGGCTCCTACGGTATCGGCATCACACGCATGCTCGCCGTCATCGCGGAGCAGACCCACGACGACAAGGGTCTTGTGTGGCCGAAGGAGATCGCGCCGTACCAGGTGCACCTCGCCGTGGCGAACAAGGATGCGGCCGCGATGGAGGCGGGCGAGAAACTGGTCGGTGAGCTCGAGGCGGCGGGGATCGACGTGCTTTTCGACGACCGCCCGAAGGTCTCTCCCGGCGTCAAGTTCAAGGATGCGGAGCTGCTGGGCATGCCCTTCATCGTGATCCTGGGCCGCGCTTTCGCCGACGGGATCATCGAGCTGCGCATCCGCGGCGGCGAGACCCTCGAGGTGCCTGCTGACCAGATCGTGGAGAAGGTCCAAGAACTCGTCCGCGGCTAAGACGGTTGGTGCGGGGCTGCCCGAGCGGTCGCGGCCTAGGCAGTGCCCGCGTCCGCGGCTCGCTGCGCGTGGCCGGCCAGGATGATGGCCGCACCGCGCCAGTCGGTGCTGGTGGCATCGGCGGCGGCATTGCGCCAGCGTTCCACGAGGTCGCTTTCAAGCTTATCGACGAACGCGGCTGCCTCCGCAGGATTCGTCGGTGCCCCACCGTGGACCTCGTAGCCGGCTTCGCGGACGGGCAGAGAGCCAGCGGGGAAGGCGTCGTGGAGGGCGGACAGGCGGGCGTCGTGAAGCGTGCGCAGCGTGTCGATTCGTCCCTGCAGCTGGTCGTCGGCGTAGGCGGTGGCGATGTCGAGGCCGTAGTCCACGGCATATTCGGCGCTGGCCAGCTGTTTCGCGGCCTCCAAGGCGGCCTCGTCGTCGATGGGGCTGGCGATGTCGAGGGGGAGATCCGCCGCTGCGGCCGCGTCGATGGCCTGGGCGACGACGAGGTCGACGGACTCGTCGGGGACCTTGCCCGTAGATTCGACGGTCTGTTCCACCAAAGCGGCCGCGTCAGCCCCGACGGGCAAGTGAGTTCCGTCGTATTCCACCTGGCAGGTGGACGGAGTCTCGCCGTTGTCGTCCGTTCCGCACAAGCGCTGGGCCTCGTCCTGAAGCTGTTTGGCATGGAAGATGCGAAGCTCATTCCACTTCGCGTTGGAGTCGCCGCCACCGCTGTTCGGGCTGCTGGCTTCGGCATCGGCGGAAGCCTGCTTGGCTAGAGCGATGATCTCGCTGTTCGCACGCGGCCCGAAGACGTCGAGGGGCGAGCACGCGGCCAGGGGAGCGGCGAGTGCTGTGGTGAGAATGACGGCGAGGAACTTGCGGGAGGACTTCACAGTGGGAGACTGTACCGCCCGCTTGTGCCTGTGCCCGTACAGTGGTGGCCATGGCATTTCCGGAAAGCGAAGAACTGGCACAGCTGATCCGCCCCGTTATTGACGCACACGGTCTGGACATCGAGACCGTGAAGACGGTCAAGGCGGGCAAGAAATCGCAGGTGGTCGTCGCTGTCGCGGGCGATGAGGCACCGACGCTCGACCAGTTGGAAGAGGTCTCCAACGAGCTCTCCGAGCTTTTCGATGCCGCCGAGGAGCGTGGCGAGGTCAATTTCGGTGCCGGCTACACCCTGGAGGTGACCACCCCGGGCGTGGACCTGCCGCTGACCGAGGCCCGCCACTGGCGCCGCAACCGCGGCCACCTGGTTAAGGCTGGGGAGAAGCTCTACCGCATCGGAGCTTTGAATGGCGCGGAGGACACCGTCGCCCTGATCGTTCCGGCGCCGAAGAAGTCCGCCGAGCCCACCGTGGAGATCATGCCTATTTCGTCGTTGTCGGGTGCAGTGGTAGAAATTGAGTTCAACACCCCGCCAGCCGCGGAAGTGGAATTGGCGGAGAAGGACTACCACGACGTCGAAGCCCTCGCAGGCAACGACGGTAAGTAGGGCCGAACGCGATTCACGCGAGAACCAGCACGACCACCCCACCCCGTAGTAAGGACGACAAGTGAATATCGATATCGCTGCACTCGAAGGCATCGAGAAGGAAGCTGACATCCCGGTCGACGATCTGTTGACCACGATCGCGACGGCGCTCCTGCACGCCTACCGTGAGACCCGCGAGGAGAGCGGCCCGTCCGGTCGCGGGGGAACTGCTGCTAGCGCTGCCGGCGCGGTGAGCGACTCGAAGGCGCGCGTCGACATCGATACCGAGACCGGCCAGGTCGCGGTGTTGGTCAGCGAGCTCGACGACGAGGGCAACATCGTCTCCGAATACGACGACACCCCGGTGAACTTCTCCCGCGTGGGTGCGCTGGCTGTGCGCGAGGCGATCTTCAAGCGCATGCGCTCTGCCGAGGCGACCCGCGCCTACGACGAGTACTCCGGCCTGGAGGGCAAGGTCGTATCCGGTGTCGTGCAGCGCGACGCGAACGCGAATGCGCGCGGTATCGTCGTCGTGCAGCTCGGCACCGAAGCGAACCCGCAGGACGGCATCCTGTTGCCGGCGGAGCAGATCCCGGGTGAGAAGCTCGAGCACGGCGACCGCGTCAAGGCCTATGTCGTGGGTGTGACCACCGGCGAGCGCAACACCACCGTCAACCTGTCCCGCACGCACCCGGAGCTCGTCCGCGGCCTGTTCGCGCTCGAGGTTCCGGAGGTTGAGGACGGCTCCGTCGAGATCGTCGGAATCGCGCGCGAGGCCGGCCACCGCTCCAAGGTGGCGGTGAAGGGCACCGTGAAGGGCATCAACGCCAAGGGCGCGTGCATCGGCCCGCGCGGCGCGCGCGTCACCAACATCATGGACGGACTCAACGGCGAGAAGATCGACATCGTCGACTACTCCGACGACCCGGCCGTCTACGTGGGCAATTCACTCGCGCCGTCCAAGGTGATCAAGGTCGAGGTCCTCGACCTTGAGGCGCAGACCGCGCGCGTGACCGTGCCGGACTACCAGCTCTCGCTCGCGATCGGCCGCGAAGGCCAGAACGCCCGCCTGGCTGCGCGCCTCACCGGCTGGAAGATCGACATCCACTCGGACACCGACCGCGCTGATTAAGCAAAGATTCGTCCCCCGGGGCGCAGTGCCCGACGGCACCGTGTGCCAGGGCGATGAATCCAGCCGGTGTGATTCATTCCGGTGAAAGTGAACAACAAGTTACAGTTCCGAGCCCCAATGGCGTATGCTTGACCCTTGGCTTCAATCCTGCCGAGGTGGTGGGGTGGAAGGCGTCGATAAGCGAAAATGAGTAACCCGACACGAACCCGGACGTGCATAGCCACGCGCGAGACGCGGCCGGACACTCAGCTTCTGCGCGTCGTCGTCGACCCCGCAGACCCCACGCGCATCATCGCGGACCCGGGACGGAGACTTCCCGGACGCGGCGCGTGGATCACACCCACCATCGAAGCATGTGAGCTGGCGGAGTCGCGCCGTGCCTTCGGGCGGGCCCTCCGGGTGTCCGCGAATGTGGACACCAGCGCAGTACGCAAGTACATCGCGGAAGAAATTCCGCACAGTAAGTGAAAAGGACTAAAGAACTGATGAGTCTTCAACCATGAAGCAGACCATGAAGCATCAGCGATGAACGTCATGACCATCGTCTAGAGGCCTGCCGCGTAGCAGCGGACAGTCGCCTCTAGCTAAACCAAGAGGAGATACGTGTCCGGAAAGCTACGCGTTCACGAACTGGCAAAACAGCTCGGCGTAACAAGTAAGGAATTGCTCGCCACCCTGAAAGAGGAAGGCGAGTTCGTCAAGACCGCATCGTCCACCATCGAACCCCCGGTGGTGAAGAAGATGAAGGCGCTCTACGAAGAGCGCGGCAACGGTGCGAAGGACGAAAAGGCGGCTAAGACCGGAAAGACCGCCAAGCCCGCTGCGGCGAAGAAGACTGCGGCTGGCACCAAGAAACCGGCGGCCCCCAAACCTGGTGCGGCGAAGCCGGCCGCCAAGCCTGCCGGCGAGGCCTCGAAGGGCGGGGACACCAAGCCGGGTGCCGCGGTCAAGCCGGGTCCGAAGCCCGCCGCGAACAAGCCTGCTGCCCCCAAGCCGGGTGCCGCGGTCAAGCCGGGTCCGAAGCCCGCCGCCAACAAGCCCGCTGCCCCCAAGCCGGGTGCCGCAGCCAAGCCGGGCCCCAAGCCCGCTGGTAAGCCGGCGCCGAAGCCGGGTTCCGAGGGCGGCGCCGCACCCATGCCGCGCCCGAAGCCGAAGCCGGGCGGCCGCCCGCGCGTGGCCAACAACCCGTTTTCCTCCAACTCCGGCGGCCCGCGGCCGCAACCGCGTCCGGGTGGACGCGGTGGAGCAGGCGGCCCGCAGAAGCGCCGCGGCGACCAGGCATCCCGTCCGGGCGGCCAGGGTCAGCGTTCCGGCGGCGGTTCCCGTTCGGGAGCACCGAGCCCCGCAGACATGGCGAACCACCCGAACCCGGCGCAGATGCCGTCGCGCGCTGCTAGCCGCAAGGGTGGCGGACGCGGTCGCGGTGGTCCGGGTGGCCCAGGTGGACGCGGACGCGGCCCGATGGGCGGCGGTTTCCGCGGCCGTGGCGGCCGCCGCGGCGGCACGGCCGGCGCATTCGGCCGTCCGGGTGGTGCGCCCGGCAAGGGACGCAAGTCCAAGCGCCAGAAGCGCCACGAGTACGAGGAGATGCACGCACCGAATGTCGTCGGTGGTGTGCGTCTGCCGGACGGTGGCGGTAAGACCGTGCGCCTGCGCCAGGGTGCGACCCTGTCCGACTTGGCTGAGAAGATCGGCACCGAGGCATCGAACCTCGTCCAGGCTCTGTTCAACCTGGGCGAGATGGTGACCGCCACGCAGTCCGTCTCGGAGGAGACGCTGCAGCTGCTGGGTGCCGAGATCAACTACGAAGTGCAGATCGTCTCGCCGGAGGACGAAGACCGCGAGCTGCTCGAATCCTTCGACCTCCAGTTCGGCGAGGACGAAGGCGGCGAGGAAGCCCTCGAGCAGCGCCCGCCGGTGGTGTCCGTCATGGGCCACGTCGACCACGGTAAGACCCGCTTGCTGGACTCGATCCGCAACGCGAACGTGGGCCGCGGCGAGGCTGGCGGCATCACTCAGGGCATCGGTGCGTACCAGACTGAGGTCACCCTCGAGGACGAGCCGCGCAAGATCACGTTCCTGGATACCCCGGGCCACGAGGCGTTCACCGCTATGCGTGCCCGCGGCGCCAAGTCGACCGACCTGGCGATCCTCGTGGTCGCGGCGGACGACGGCGTGATGCCGCAGACCGTCGAGGCGATCAACCACGCCAAGGCGGCGGGGCTGCCGATCGTGGTTGCGGTGAACAAGGTGGATAAGCCGGAGGCGCAGCCGGACAAGATCCGCGGCCAGCTCACCGAGTATGAACTCGTGCCGGAGGAGTACGGCGGCGACACCATGTTCATCGACATCTCGGCGAAGAACGGCACCGGCATTGACGACCTGCTCGAGGCTGTCCTGCTCACCGCGGACGCGGCACTCGAGCTGACGGCGAACCCGGACATGGATGCCCAGGGCCTGGCCATCGAGTCCCACCTGGACCGCGGCCGCGGCCCCGTCTCCACGGTCATCGTGCAGCGCGGCACCCTGCGTGTCGGCGACTCAATCGTCGTCGGCGGCAACTTCGGCCGCGTGCGCCGCATGATCGACGAGTGGGGCAACGACGTCGAGGAGGCGGGTCCGTCCTGCCCGGTTCAGGTTCAGGGCCTCAACGGTGTCCCGGGCCCGGGCGACAACCTGCTCGTGGTCGAGGACGACCGTGTGGCACGCCAGATCGCGGCGCAGCGTGACGCGCGCCAGCGTGCGGCGATGCAGGCGCGCAAGAAGAAGCGCGTCTCCTTGGAGAACCTGGACCAGGCTCTCAAGGAGACCAGCACGCTCAACCTCATCCTCAAGGGCGACAACGCCGGTTCGGTGGAGGCCCTCGAGGAGGCTCTGCTCAAGATCGAGGTGGACGACGAGGTGCAGGTCAACATCATCGACCGCGGTGTCGGTGCTGTGACCCAGACCAACGTGTCGCTGGCCGCCGCTTCCGACGCGGTGATCATCGCCTTCAACGTCCGATCCGAGGGCAAGGCCACCGAGGAAGCCAACGAAGAGGGCGTGGAGATCCGCTACTACTCGGTGATCTACCAGGTCATCGACGACATGGAGGCCGCGCTCAAGGGCATGCTCAAGCCCATCTACGAGGAGCGCGACCTCGGTGCCGCCGAGATCCGACAGATCTTCAAGGCGTCCTCCGTGGGCCTCATCGCGGGTTGCATGGTCACGTCCGGCAAGGTCAAGCGCGGGGCGAAGGTCCGCCTCGTGCGCGACGGCAACGTGGTCACGCCGGATGCGACAATCGATTCGCTCCGCCGCGAGAAGGACGATGTCACCGAGGTGGACAAGGGTTACGAATGCGGCATGGTCCTGTCGTACCCGGACATCCAGGTCGACGACGAGATCCAGGTCTACGAGATGGTCGAGGTACCGCGCAGCTAACGCGTGACCGCTTATCGACGGACTGACATCCCGCCCACGCCCCGCTGGCTTCTGCCCGCGGGGCGTGGGCGTTAGTGAGGGGCGCTACACTAGGGAAGCTGATTTTTGGATTGCAGGAAGGGGAAGCACTGTGGCTGATAACACCCGCGCGCAGCGTTTGGCCAAACGGATTCAGACGATTGTGGCGAGCGCTATCGAGCGCCAGATCAAGGACCGCCGGTTGGAACTGGTCACGGTCACCGATGTGCGCGTCACCGGCGACCTGCACGACGCGACCGTGTACTACACGGTTCGCGGCGCCGATATAGACGATGAGCCCGACCTGGACCAGGCGGCGGAGGCCCTCCACCGCGCCCGCGGCCAGCTCCGCAAGATCATGGGTGATGAGCTAGGGGTCCGGTTCACTCCGACGTTGAGCTTCGAACTGGATACGGTGCCGGAAGCGTCGGCACGCATGGAGGAGCTGTTGGCGCGCGCCCGTGCGCGCGACGAGGAGCTCGCGGAGCTGAAGAAGAACGCGACCCCGGCGGGCGACGCGGACCCGTACAAGACGAGGGATGAGTAGATGACGTCCCCGGCCAATCTCTTCGCCCCGGGCGAGGGCGAATTCGAGGCAGTGGCGCAGCGCCTGAAAGCCGCCGATGTCGTTCACGTTGTCACCCATATCCGCCCTGATGCGGACGCGGTGGGTTCGGCTTCGGCGCTGGCGATCGTGTTGCGTTCGCTGGGCATCACGGTGGATGTGCTCATCGGGCAGAACGAGCCGTGGCCGGAAAACCTCGCCACCATCCCGGGGGTCGATGAGATCGTGCTCGGCGAGGAGCTGCCCGCGGACGGCCTGGTGGTGACAACGGACTGCGCTTCGGTGGACCGCACCGGCCGTTTCCGTGCGGACCTGGAGGCGGACCCGTCGCGGGTGATCGTGATCGACCACCACGCGTCGAACCCGGGCTTCGGCGGGATGAACCTGATCCTGCCGTCGGAATCTACGACGGTGATTATTCGCGAGCTGATGAGCTACCTGGGAGTCGGTCTCACGCCTGAAATCGCGTACTGCCTGTACGCTGGCCTGGTCACCGACACCGGCAGCTTCCGCTGGGGCACCCCGCGCATGCACCGCCTGGCGGCGGAACTGCTGGATAGCGGGGTCGAGCCGCGTTCGGCGGGCATGGACTTGATGGATGCGGTCTCCGCCGACGACCTGAAGCTCATGGGCGAAGTCATGGCCGGGATGCAGACGCTGACTGCGGGCTCGCTCACCATGTCGGTCCTGCGCATCGACGACGCCCACCTTTCGGGCATGAACCAGACGGCGGTGGAATCCATCATCGAGTACTCCCGCGCGCTGACGGGGAGCGATATCGGAGTGGTGTTCAAGGAGATCCACCCGGGCTACTGGTCGGTCTCCCTGCGTTCCACTGTGGTGAATGTCGCGGAGGTCGCCGCCGTGTACGGCGGTGGCGGGCATATCCCGGCTGCCGGGTACTCCGTCGCAGGTCCGGTGTCCGACGCCATCGTGGAGTTGCGGCGCACAGTCGCTGAGATGGTGTCTGCGCCGTGACGGTGAATTTTCGGCGGGTGCTGGCGCTCGCATTGCCCGCGCTCGGCGTGCTGGCGGCGAATCCGCTGTACCTGCTGCTGGACACGGCCGTCATCGGACGGCTCGGCGCGGGTGAACTTGCGGCGCTCGCGGCGGGTGCGACGGTGCAGTCGACGGTGACCACGCAGTTGACGTTCCTGTCGTACGGCACGACAGCGCGCTCCTCCCGGTTCTACGGGGCGGACAAGACAGACCGTGCGATCGCGGAGGGCGTCCAAGCCACGTGGGTGGCTGTCGTCGTCGGTGTGCTGCTGGCAACGCTGGTGTGGTTGTTTGCCCACCCGATCGCGCTCTTCCTGACCAACGACCCGGCCACCGCCGACATGGCGGTGAGCTGGATGCGGGTGGCGGCGCTGGCGATTCCGCTGACGCTGATCATCATGGCCGGCAACGGCTGGTTACGAGGCGTCCAGAACACCAAACTGCCGTTCTATTTGACGCTGTGCGGGCTGGTCCCCGGCGCGGTGGCGCTGCCGTTCCTGGTGGCGCGGTTCGGTCTGGTGGGCTCTGCGGTGGCCAACGTCATCGGTATGGGACTCACCGCTGCGGGGTTCTTGTGGGCGCTGATTCACGTGCACAAGGGGTCGTGGCGCCCGGACCGGAAGGTGATTGCCCAGCAGCTTGTGCTCGGCCGCGACCTGATCTTGCGGTCGTTGTCGTTCCAGGTGGCCTTCATTTCTGCGGCGGCGGTGGCGGGCCGGGTGAGCGTAGCGGCTCTCGCGGCGCACCAGGTGATGCTGCAGCTGTGGAACTTCCTCACCCTCGTGCTCGACTCGCTCGCCATCGCGGCGCAGACGTTGACAGGTTCGGCGTTGGGGACCGGGCGCATCGATGAAGCCCGCGCCGTCGGGGAGAAAGTCACCCGCCTGTCGCTGTGGTTCGCGTTGACCCTGGCGGGCATCTTCGCGGTGGGCGGGCCGCTGATCCGGCGGCTGTTCACCACCGATGAGGCGGTGCTGGACGCGATGGCGTGGCCGTGGTGGCTGCTGATCGCCATGATCGCCGCGGGCGGTGTGCTCTTCGCCCTGGACGGTGTGCTGCTGGGCGCCAGCGACGCGGCGTTCCTGCGCACGTTGACGTTGAGTTCGGTGCTGCTGGGCTTTTTGCCCGGCATCGCCATCGCCTACTGGGCGGGTACGGGACTCACGGGCATCTGGTGCGGCCTGGCCGCGATGATCGTGATCCGCCTGGCCGGTGACGTGTGGCGGTTCTCCTCCATGCGCTGGGCACGGGTGGACGGCGCGGAAGGCTAGGAAGGCTAGGAAGGAATCATGACGACGACACTGTGGGCTGTTTCCGACCTTCACGCGGCTGTGAAGGCGAACCGTCCGCGCGTCGACGAGATTGTGCCGGCCGACCCGTCGGACTGGCTCATCGTGGCCGGGGACGTGGCGGAGCGCACCGAGCTCGTGGTCAAGATCATGGCGACGCTGGCGCAGCGTTTCGACACGGTGATCTGGGTTCCGGGCAACCACGAGCTCTTCGCGCGGAGCACGGACCGCTACAGGGGGCGCGAGAAATACACCGACCTGGTCAACCGGCTGCGCGGCCTCGGGGTGATCACCCCGGAGGATCCCTACCCGGTCTTCGGCGGGGTGACTCTCGTGCCGCTGTTCACCCTGTACGACTACTCTTTCCGCGTCCCCACGACCACGGTGGAGCAGGCGCTGGCCTCAGCGCGGGACAAAGAGATCGTGTTCACCGACGAGGTGGCCATCGCCCCCTTCGCCGATATCCGCGCGTGGTGCTGGGATCGCCTGGCGTACTCGACGCGCAGGCTCTCACGCATTGAGGGGCCGACGATCCTGATCAACCACTGGCCGCTGGTGCAGGAACCGACGGACAAGATGTGGTGGCGCGAAGTGGCCCTGTGGTGCGGCACGAGGCACACCCGCGGTTGGGCGACGCGCTACAACGCCGAGGCAGTCATCTACGGTCACCTGCACATGCCGGGGGTGCAGAAGATTGATGGCGTGGACCACATCGAGGTCTCCCTCGGGTACCCGGACGAATGGACGCGGCGCACTAATCCGCCGGCCTGGCCGCGGGCGGTGATGGAGGTGGAGCAGTGATCGTCGAAAAGCTGTTTCCGGCCCCCGCGCGGGTGGTGTTCCTGCGCACGGATGCGAATGCGGACCTGACGAACTACAACGACCTGCACCCGGCCGAACGCGTGGTGGTCAGCCGGGCGGTGGACAACCGCAAAGGAGAGTTCGGCGACGCGCGCTGGTGCGCGCACCAGGCGCTGCGGGAGCTAGGCATGAACTCCGCCAGCGCGATCCTGAAAGGGGAGAAAGGCATGCCGTTGTGGCCGGAGGGCTACACCGGATCGTTGACCCACACGGATGGGCTGCGCATCGCAGTCGCGGCGCCGACGGACGCGCTGCGCTCAGTGGGAATCGACGCGGAGCCAGCTCAGTCTCTGCCGGAAGGCGTGCTCGACCAGATCGCGCGTTCCCCGGAGCGTCACTGGGTGGACGTGCAGAAGGCCGCGGGCAACGACTGGGCGGACCGCCTGCTGTTCTGTGCTAAGGAGGCTACCTACAAGGCGTGGTTCCCGATAACGATGAGGTGGCTGGGCTTCGAGGACGCGGAGATCGATATCCGCCCCGACGGCACATTCATCGCCTACTTGCTCGTACGGCCGACACCGGTGCCGTTCATCGAGGGCAGGTGGATGGTCCGCGCCGGTTATGTCTGCGCGGCGACATTCATCCGGTCCAGCTCCGCCCGCGGGCTAGAGGGTGGAGGGGCGGGCGACGAACGTCGTCGATAAGCGGGAACCCTTTTCCTTGACGAGCGCGACGGCGCGCCCATCCGGTCCCACAGCGACGTGGACGCCTGTGAGCCCTCGCGGCGTGAGCCATTTGCCCATCGCGAGCGCGGCGTACTCGTCGGCGGTGACTTCGAGTGTGGGCCACGCGGCGGTGAGCGCCTCATCGAGGGTGAGCGACAACGCTGCGTTGTCCTCGAGTTCGTCGAGGGTGCGCGCGTGCGCAAGCGTGAACGGCCCCGACGCCTCGCGGCGCAGTGCCGTCAGGTGACCGCCCACCCCGAGTGCTTCACCCATGTCGCGCGCCAGCGACCGGATATAGGTGCCCGACGAGCAGTGCACGCGCACATCGACGTCGACGAAGTCTCCCTCCCGGCGGATCGCGGAAACAGCGAAGCTGAAGACAGTCACAGGCCGGGGCGGAATCTCCACCTCCTTGCCCTCCCTCACGAGTTCGTGCGCGCGCTTGCCGCCGATCTTGATCGCGGAGACCTTCGCCGGCACCTGCATGATCTCGCCGGTCAGTGCGGCGACCTGGGCCATGACCTGGTCATCGGTGATATGCGCGGCACCGGGTTCCGCGACGACCTCGCCCTCTGCATCGTCCGTGCTCGTCGTCGCGCCCAGACGGATCGTCGCCGAATAAACCTTGTCGTCGGCCACGAGGTGAGTGAGCAATTTCGTCCCGCGCTCGATGCCCGCCACGAGCACCCCCGTCGCCATAGGGTCGAGCGTGCCGGCGTGCCCGACTTTGCGGGTGCCGAAGATGCGACGCAGACGCGCGACGACATCGTGGCTGGTCATGCCGGCAGGCTTATCGACGACCACCACGCCCGAGGTGGAAAGCGGATCTGCAGTTTGGCCCACGTTCATAGTCACCACACTATGCACTACTCTTTCGACCGTGGATATTTTGTCTGGGCTCGGCCGTGTTCCCGCCGACATGCACGACCCCGTCGTCACCATCGGTGTCTTCGACGGCGTGCACCGCGGCCACCAGAAACTCATCCGTCGCGCCGTGAAGCTCGCCCATGAAGCGGGAGTGGAATGCGTCGTGATGACCTTCGACCCGCACCCGGTGAAGATCTTCGCGCCCGAGCACACCCCGGACACGTTGCTGCCGCTGGCGGAGCGCGCCCGTCTGATCGCCGAGCTCGGTGTCGACCACCTGCTGGTCATCGATTTCACCAAGGAGCTCGCGGGGGAGAGCCCCGAGGATTATTTCCGCTCCGTCATCGTGGACACTCTGCACGCGTCGCGCGTGGTGGTGGGGGAGAACTTCACCTTCGGCGCCGGCGCATCAGGCACCGCGCAGACAATGCTCGCCCTAGGTGAGAAGTACGGCGTGAACGTCGATGTCGTCTCGCTGCTTTTCGACGGCACAGAGCGCGTCTGCTCCACCGCCATCCGTGATGCCCTCCGTGGCGGCGACGTGGCCCAGGCCTCCGAATTCCTGGGTCGCGTATTCTCCGTCACCGCCGAGGTCGAGCGCGGCGCTGGCCGCGGCGGTAGGGAATTGGGCTACCCCACGGCGAACCAGTACGCCGCCGACACAGACGCCGTCCCGGCCGACGGGGTCTACGCCGGCTGGTTCACGGTGCTGCCCGAAGACGGCGGCGGATCCCTCGGTCCGATCCAGGGGGACATGGAACCCGGCATCCGCTACCCGGCGGCCATTTCCGTGGGCACGAACCCGACCTTCGGAGACCACCGCCGCAGCATCGAGTCATTCGTCCTCGACCGCGACGCCGAACTGTACGGCCGCACCGCCCGCGTGGAGTTCATCGCCAAGGTGCGCGACATGGTCAAATTCGATTCCGTCGACGAACTGCTGGAGAACATGGCCCGCGATGTCGCCAGGGTCCGCGAGATCCTGTCCTGAGACCGCGGTCGCGGTCCCGGTCCGTTCACGGGCTAGTGTGGTGTGCCATGACACGCAAAATGATTCTGGATCTGGACACCGGCATCGACGATGCCCTCGCTCTCGCCTACGCCCTCGGCTCCGAGGAAGTTGACCTGATCGGCGTGACCGGCACCTACGGCAATGTGCTCGTGGAAACCGGAGTGCGCAACACACTGGCCATCCTCGAGCTCTTCGGACGCACCGACATCCCGGTCTTCGCCGGCCCCGGCCACGCCAGCGCTAAAGACTCTTTCGAGGTCCTGGAGATCTCCGCGTTCATCCACGGCAAGAACGGCATCGGCGAGGCGCAGCTGCCGGAGCCGCAGCGCGCTGTCGAGACAAAGTCCGCGGTGGACTTCCTCGTCGAGTCCGTGGAGAAATACGGCGACGAGCTCGTCATCGTCCCCACCGGCCCGTCCACCACCATCGCCGCCGCAACCAAGGTCAGCGAGACCTTCGCCGACAACGCCCACATCGTCATGATGGGCGGCGCGCTCACCGTCCCCGGCAACGTCTCCCCGTGGGCGGAGGCGAATGTCAACCAGGACCCGGAGGCGACCGACGCGATCTTCCGGCGCCTCAAGGACATCACCATGATCGGCCTGGATGTCACCCTGCAGACGCTGCTCACGGTCGAGGAGACCGCCAAGTGGGAAGCGCTGGGCACCCCGGGCGGCGATTTCCTGGCTGCGGCCACGAACTACTACATCGACGCCTACAAGACAACAGCCCCGCACCTCGGCGGCTGCGGCCTCCACGACCCGCTCGCAGTCGGAGTCGCCATCGACCCGACGCTCGTGGACACGCTGGACATCAACCTCAAGGTCGACACCGAGGGTGAGACCCGCGGCCGCACCATCGGCGACGAGAACCGCCTCAACGACGAAGAGAAGACCGCCAAAGTGGCCGTCGGAGTGGACAAGCAGCGCTTCCTCGAGGAGTTCATGCGCCGCCTGACCGACCTCGCCGCCAAGAACGCGTAACCCAGGCCGCCGTAATTAACAGTTGCGGCGCCAGGTGAGCTAGCATGACTTTCTCGGTAACGGCACCGGTTACGGGCGCCCATGCGCTCAACCGTGGAGGACTGTGGTTCGCAGCAGTCGCCCGCACCGCTTCCAGTCTTCTGGAAGATCCGCAGAATGCGAACTGAAATAAACAAGGAGATTGAATCATGGCTCTGTCCACCGAGAAGAAGGCCGAGATCCTCAAGGAGTACGGTCTGCACGAGACCGACACCGGCTCCCCGGAGGCCCAGGTTGCCCTCCTCACCGAGCGCATCAACAACCTGACCGAGCACCTCAAGGACCACAAGCACGACCACCACTCCCGTCGTGGCCTGCTGCTGCTCGTCGGCCGTCGTCGCGGTCTGCTGAAGTACCTGCGAGAGAACAACGTTGAGCGTTACCGTGAGCTCATCGCCCGCCTGGGTCTGCGTCGATAAGCTACGGCGCTTTTCGACGGCCACCGGTGCTCTCCGGTGGCCGTTTTTTCATGCCTTTTTCTTAAATCTCGGTGAATCATGGGCGACACGTGTTGTTCATGTGCGCAGGTCAGGGTGATACTTTGTCTAGGGAAAGCGCTTTGTGGCCCGCATTTGGGTTAGCGCGGCAGTGGGTGGAGGAGGATACTCACGAGCATGACAACCGAGCTGATCCTGCTGCTGATCATCATTGTTACCGCCCTAGCATTCGACTTCACCAACGGTTTCCACGACACCGCGAACGCCATGGCGACATCGATCGCGACTGGCGCCCTGAGGCCCAAGACGGCCGTGATCCTCGCTGGCTGCCTGAACTTCGTGGGTGCCTTCATCTCCGTGGAGGTGGCGAAGACGGTGGCCAAGGGCATCGTCAAACTCGATGAATTCGATTTGAGCGACAATGCCCAAGCCGACACATTGCTGTTGATTGTGCTGTGTGGTTTGATCGGCGGCATTCTCTGGAATTTGTTCACCTGGTTGTTCGGCATTCCGTCCTCGTCCTCGCACTCCCTGTTCGGCGGCCTCATCGGTGCCGCGATCGGCGCGATGGGCTTCGGCGGTGTTCTGTGGAACGGCGTGCTGGACAAGATCATCGTTCCGGCGCTCGCCGCCCCAGTTGTGGCGGCGCTTGTCGCCGCGTGCGGCACGGCAGGTGTGTACTTTTTCACCTCCCAGCTGCGCGAGAAGGAGCGCGACAACTACTTCCGTTGGGGCCAGATCGGCTCCGCATCGCTGGTGGCTCTCGCCCACGGCACCTCGGACGCCCAGAAGACGATGGGCGTGATCTTCCTAGCTCTGGTGGCCACCGGCCACCTCGAGGACTCCGCAGATATGCCGCTGTGGGTGACCCTCGCCTGCGCCACCGCGATTGCGTTGGGCACCTACTCGGGCGGCTGGCGCGTGATCCGCACCCTGGGCAAGGGGCTCGTGGAGATCTCTTCGCCGCAGGGCATGGCCGCGGAGACCGCGTCCGCCGTGATTATCCTGTCGTCTTCCCACCTGGGCATGGCGCTGTCGACCACCCACGTCGCAACTGGCTCGATCCTGGGCACCGGCATCGGCAAGAAGGGCGCTGAGGTCCGCTGGAACGTCGCAGGACGTATGGCGATCGCCTGGGTCACCACATTGCCGATCGCCGCATTCGTGGCGGGCGTACTCTTCTGGATTTCCGAGCAGCTCTCCAACGCCACGGGCCCGCTCGGGGGCGCAATCTTCTCCATCGTTGTCCTCGCGGCCCTCGTCTTGTACATGCTGCACCGCGCTCACCAGAACCCGATCCACTCCGACAACGTCAATGACGACTGGGACGACGACGGCACGCCTGACACCGAAGCCGATGCCAAGGCAGCGGACGAGGCCAACCGCGAGAAGGTCGGCGCCGGCGCACCGGCGCCCCGCCGCGACTCCGGCGAACCCGCGGACTTCGTGGACACCAGCCGCGGCGGCTGGGCCACCGGAGAGAACCTGTCGGGGGAGACGGGCGGATCGTCCGTCGCCGGCTCCGACGGAAACACACCGCGCCACTAGGCGGCTGCCACTGTTAACAAGTAACGAGAGACATCAAAGGAATACGACATGGAACTGCTTCAATCCCTCTTCCAGGTCACGCTCGGTGGCCTGATCCTCGGAGCCGGTTTGCCGATCCTCTTCGCGCTCGGTGTGCGCTTCGCGGTGCCCCACAAGGACTCCTCGGACGGCAGCTCGCCGAACAAGGTCGTGGCTTGGATCTTCTTCGGCATCATCATCGTCGCCCTCATCGTGGGCATTCTCTGGATCGCCCAGGGGCGCATCTCCAGCACCTTCGGCATCGATCTCTTCGGCACCGGCGGCAAGGGCGTGTAGACCGCCTGCGCGGATCTGAAAACAACACGATTATGAACCAAAGGTGAACTCAAGGTAAACTGGCTCCTCATTGATTGCGGACGAACGATTCGCACGAAAGGAGCACCATGAAGTTCACCAACATGTTCAAGCATCCCGTCGATGCCACTGCGCTCGGAGTACTGGCACCGGCTGACAGTCGCGTCCTCACCGGTGGTGGCATCGGCGCTCCGGACGTCGTCGCCCACCTGATCGACTCGGGGCAGACTCCCGCGACCGCGGCAGCGGCGATGGAAGCATTCACCGACGTGATGCGCTACGCCCCGAGTGTCGGCGAGCTCGACAGCGTGATGCAGGAACTCGAGTCCGTCGGACTCGCCGCGTAGCCGGGCAATGCCCAGTTCATCCCCACGGATGAACTGGGCATTTTTCTATGCCTGCTGGTAGCATGCCTGGTTGTTGCACCTAGAAACCATCGACGGCGGCACCGATGATCGCCACTTTGAACGAGAACCCCAGAAAGGGATCTGTTGAGCAAGAACCAACCCCACACCCCGGACAATTCCGTCGAATTCAATATTGACGAAGATTTCGGCATCACCGACGCAGTTGCCGTGCTGGACAACGGCGACTTCGGCGAGCGCACCGTCCGGTTCGAGACCGGTCAGCTCGCTCGCCAGGCCGACGGCGCGGTGACCACCTACCTCGACGATGAGACCATGCTGCTGGCCACGACGACCGCGTCGAATCAGCCGCGCGAAGGCTTCGACTTCTTCCCGCTCACGGTCGACGTCGAGGAGCGCATGTATGCCGCCGGCAAGATCCCTGGCTCGTTCTTCCGCCGCGAGGGCCGTCCGTCCACACAAGCGATCCTGGCGTGTCGCCTCATCGACCGGCCGCTGCGCCCGACCTTCGTGAAGGGTCTGCGCAACGAGGTCCAGGTCGTCATCACCGTGATGAGCTGGGACCCGGAGGAGTACTACGACGTCGTGGCCATCAACGGCGCCTCCGCGGCCACGCAACTGTCGGGCCTGCCGGTTTCCGGCGCTGTCGGCGGCGTGCGCATGGCGCTCATCGCCGACGAGGACCACCCGGACGGCCAGTGGGTCGCATTCCCGAACCACGAGCAGCACGAGCAGGCCGTCTTCGAGATGGTGGTCGCCGGCCGCATCGTGGAGAAGAAGCAGGGCCGCAAGAAGGTCGAGGACGTCGCGATCATGATGGTCGAGGCGGGCGCAGGCGTGAACGTCGTCAAGCTTGTCGAGGATGGTGCGCCGGTCCCGACCGAGTCCACGGTCGCTGAAGGCCTTGAAGCCGCGAAGCCGTTCATCAAGACGCTGTGCGAGGCCCAGAATGGCCTTGCCGAGCGGACCGCCAAGGAAACCCAGGAGTTCCCGCTCTTCCCGTCGTACAGCGACGAGATCTTCGACGCCGTGGAGAAGAAGGCGTCCAAGAAGCTGTCCACGCTGCTCACCATCAAAGGCAAGGCCGAGCGCGACGACGCTACCAACGCCTACATGGAGGAGATCGAGGCGGACCTGCTTGACTCCCTGCCGGTGGAGGACGACGAGGACGCGTCCAAGGAGATCCGCGCCGCGTACAACGCGGTGATGAAGCAGATCGTGCGCACCAAGATCCTCACCGAGGGCTTCCGTATCGACGGCCGCGGGGTCACCGACATTCGCGACCTCGGCGTCGAGGTCGAACTGGTTCCGCGCGCCCACGGCTCCTCCCTGTTCGAGCGCGGCGAGACCCAGATTCTCGGCGTGACCACCCTGGACATGCTGAAGATGGAGCAGCAGCTGGACTCCCTCCACCCGGAGACCTCCAAGCACTACATCCACCACTACAACTTCCCGCCGTACTCCACGGGTGAGACAGGCCGCGTCGGTTCCCCGAAGCGCCGCGAGATCGGCCACGGTGCGCTTGCGGAGCGCGCCCTTTTGCCGGTGATCCCGTCCAAGGAGGACTTCCCGTACACGATCCGTCAGGTCTCCGAGGCGCTCGGCTCCAATGGCTCGACCTCGATGGGCTCCGTGTGCGCCTCGACTCTGTCGCTGTACAACGCTGGTGTTCCGCTCGCGGCGCCGGTCGCCGGCATCGCCATGGGACTGGTCTCCGGTGAGGTCGACGGCGAGACCAAGTACGTCGCCCTGACCGACATCCTCGGTGCTGAGGATGCGTTCGGCGACATGGACTTCAAGGTCGCCGGCACGTCCGAGTTCATTACCGCGCTGCAGTTGGACACCAAGCTCGACGGCATCCCGTCTGACGTCCTGGCTAATGCCCTTACGCAGGCGAAGGACGCCCGCGCCACGATCCTGGACACCATGGCAGAGGTCATCGAGGGGCCGGACGAGATGAACCCGCTCGCCCCGAAGATCACCACCGTCCACGTCCCGGTATCCAAGATCGGCGAGGTCATCGGCCCGAAGGGCAAGACCATCAACCAGATCACCGAAGAGACCGGCGCGGACATCTCCATCGAGGACGACGGCACCATTTACGTCGCCGCCGCCACGGGCGAAGGTGCAGATGCGGCGATCGAGAAGATCAACGCCATCGCCAACCCGCAGCAGCCGAAGGTCGGGGAGCGCTACTTGGGCACCGTGGTCAAGACCGTCGCCTTCGGCGCGTTCGTCTCTTTGACTCCGGGCCGCGACGGCTTGGTGCACATCTCCAAGCTGGGCGGCAACAAGCGCATCGAGAATGTCGAGGACGTTGTGAACGTCGGCGACAAGATCGAGGTCGAAATCGCCGACATCGACAACCGCGGCAAGATCTCGCTCGTCCCAGTCAACGAGGATGAGGACAACGAGTAACCGTTTCGTTCCGCAGGGGAGCACAGCTCTAAAAGACCCGCGTTCACGCTGGGATCCGCGGGTGTGGCACCGCAAGGTGTCGCGCCCGGTCTCGGTGTGGATGGGGGTTTTCATCCTTGTCGGGCTTGTGCACACACTGCTGCCTGAGCCGCGCTTGGTGCTCATCCACATCTTCACTCTGGGCATTCTCACCAACGCCATCATGGTGTGGTCCCAGAACCTCACGGAACGTTTCCTCCAGGCGAAGCTGCCGGACTCGGCGCGCCGGTACCAGTTGGCCCGCTCCCGTCTGCTCAACATCGGAGTCGCGGCTGTCCTCCTCGGGCACCTGTTCGGCGGCGAGGACTGGAACTGGATCATCACGGGCTGCGGTGCCGCGTTCGTGGTGGGTGCTGTTGGGTGGCATGCAGTGAGCGTCGGCAAGCAGGTCGCCGCTTCTGATCCCGCTAAGCGTTTCCGTCCCGTCGTGTGGGGGTACGTCGTCTGCAGCGGGAGCCTCGTTATCGGTGCCTGCTTCGGCGCGGCGCTGGCGATGGATCTGCGCAACGGATGGCAGCAGCGGGTTTTGCTGGCGCACCTATTGGCTAATATCGGCGGCTTCGTGGGATTCGCCGCGATGTCGTCGCTTGTTGTGCTGTTGCCCGCCATGTGGCGGATGAAAGCAGTGCTCGCGCACCAGCGTTCTGTGCTGTGCATCATGGGTGCGGGCTTGCTCGTCGCCGCCGCGGGCGCACTGTCGGGCAGCGGTGTCGTCCTTGGCTCCGGTGTGATTGTCTACGCGGCGGCGTGGGCCTGGGCGCTCCAGACGTGGTGCGCGGGAGTCTTTTCTTCCGCCACGCGCGACCGCTTCACATATCCGGGCATGTCCGCCTTGCTCGCCGTCGTGTGGCTCGTCGCCGCGCTGGTGAGCTTCGGGACGTCTGCGTTGCTTATCGACGGCCCCCTCGATGCCCTCGTTCCTCCCACCCTTCCTCTCCTCGCCGGGTTCGCCGCGCAGCTTCTCATCGGGACGATGAGCTACCTGATGCCCACGACGATTGGCGGCGGTCCGGCCGCTACGCAGGCGGGACTGGCGGAACTCAACCGTGCCGGGATCTTCCGCGCGGCGGCATTCAATTGTGCAGTGCTCGGTTGGCTCTTCGCGCCGTCGTCGCTGGCGCGGATTGTGTGCAGCTTGATCGCGTGCGGGTGCCTGGTCGCGTTCCTTCCCCTCATGGTCCGCGCTGTGCGGGCGCAACGCCGGGTGATTGCGGCACAGTCCGGCGGACGGGTCTAGTGGGGATGTTCTAGCCGGTCACCGTGACGTCGTAGACCATGCCGCGGGATTTATGCGACGCCATGGTGCACCAGCCCTGCGTGCTGCTGGTGAAGGTACCGAAGTCGTGAACGACCGTCTTTTTCGCTGGAATGATACCGGAGTATTCCGTGCCGATTTTCAGGTCGTGGCTGCGGTCGTCGTTGTTGGTGATCCTCAAAACAACCGGGGTGGAGGGGTCGACCTCCACCTGCGCCGGTGAGAATTTCATGCCCGTGATGGTGATGTCCTGGATCACCGGGCCGGAAATATCGTTCGCCCCGCCGGAGCGGGCGTGCGCGAGGAGCGCATCTGCCGCCGAGGCTACGACGAGGAGGACGACCGCCACCCACGAGGCAGCGGTGCCGCGGGCGGTCGGTGCTCCAGGAGTGGAAGGCATCTCGGTCATCCCCTGGGCGCCGTCTATTTCTGGATGTCGACGACGAGGCGCGTCGGGTTCTCGAGGACGTACGCCTTGTACGGTCGCTTAGAGTCCAGGCCGACCAGGTAGTGCGAGTCCGCCTCGAAGGTGCCGCCGTAGACGACGTCTGCGATATTTCCGGTGTTCAGACCGAGGTTCGTGTCGGAGGCGTATTTCGCGTCCGGGTCCATGTCCAGGGATGTGCCGTGGACAAAGAGCTCTAGTGCCGTGGCGCCGGGGAATTCCATGGGGAAGCCGGAGCCCTGCTCGCGCGGTTCGTTCGTGTACGCGGCGTTGTAGGTGGGAAGACCCTCGCCTTCGAATTCGAAAACAACGCGGTCGAAGCCGTCGTGGGAGCCGGCGCGGATGTCGGTGGTTCGCAGCTGTCCGCCGGGGCCGTGATCGCCGAGGGTGTCGGTCGGCTCGGTGCTGAAGCCGTCGGCGGCCGGCTGCTCCTCGACAGCGGCGGCCGCGCGGGTGTCGTTGCTTGTCGACGCTTCGGTCTTTTCCTGGGACTCAGTCGATGTGGCAGTGGTCGTCCCGCTGGAAGGCCCGTGCTCGGTCATCGCCGGCTCGTCGATGTCGCCGCCGGCGCAACTGGCCAGAGCGAAACCCGCGGCGACTGTGACAGCTGTTGCCTGAAGTGACTTGAGTTTCATGTGTTCCAGTCTATCTGGGCAAAAGCGCCCGCGCGACCAGCGACAAGCCCGATGTGCAAGGGAGGGGAGCAGCCGCCAGCGTTGCGCACCCGCGGCGCTATGGTGGAGGACACGACAATCACTTCGGAAACTGAAGAAACTGTAGAAACTGAAAACGAAATTGCCGGTGCCGCAGCCGGCAGGAAGGCGGATCATGGCTATCAAGGTCGGAGTACTAGGCGCGAAGGGCCGTGTGGGCTCGGCAGTGGTAGCGGGAGTCAACGCCGCGGAGGATCTGGAACTCGTCGCTGAAGTTAACGCATCCGATTCGTTGGACCTGCTCGTCGAAAAGGGGGCGGATGTCGTCGTGGACTTCACCACCCCGGCCGCCGTCATGGACAACTTGGAGTTCTGCATCAACAACGGCATCCATGCCGTCGTGGGCACTACCGGCTTCGATGAGTCGCGCTACCAGCAGGTGCGCGACTGGTGTGCGGCGAACAGTAATGTCGGTGTGCTCATCGCACCGAATTTCGCAATTTCGGCGGTGCTCGCCATGGCCTTCGCGCGGCAGGCGGCACCGTTCTTCGAGTCCGCCGAGGTCGTCGAGTACCACCACCCGAATAAGCTCGACGCGCCGTCCGGCACGGCAGTGAAGACGGCGCAGGGGATCGCGGAAGCTCGTCGAGAAGCGAATAAGGGCGCGATGCCGGACGCCACGGAGCAGGCTCTCGACGGCTCCCGCGGCGCAGACGTGGACGGCGTGAAGGTCCACGCCGTGCGCATGCAGGGCATGGTCGCGCACGAGGAGATCATCTTCGGCACCACCGATCAGTCGTTGACAATCCGTCAGGACTCCTACGGCCGCGACTCCTTCGTCCCGGGTGTGCTCACCGGTGTGCGCCAGGTCGCCGATAACCCCGGCTTGACCATCGGGCTGGACAGCTACCTGGGCCTGTAAATGACGCAAAAGAAGAAGCTCGATGTCCAACTCGTCGCCGCGACCTCCTTTGCGGCACCCGCGGACGTGGACTGGGAACAGGACTCGGCGGCCACCGACGCGGAGGCGCTCGTCGAGTTTGCGGGGCGCGCCTGCTACGAGACCTTCGATAAACCGAACCCGCACACCGCGGGCAACGAGGCGTACCTGCGCCATATTCTCGAGGTAGGCCACGACGCGCTGCTCGAGCACGCCACCGCGACGCTCTACATCCGCGGTCTGTCGCGCGCGGCGGGCAACGAGCTGCTGCGCCACCGCCACCTTTCTTTCTCCCAGCTGTCGCAGCGTTTCGTCCCGGCGGGCGAAGCTGATGTCGTCGTGCCCGACGTTATCGCGGAGGACGAGGACCTGTCCCGCATGTTCCTCGCGGCAGTCGACGAGCAGCGGTTCGTCTACGAAGAGCTCCTCAACGCGCTGGAGAACAACCTCGCCGCCGAGCCGAACTCCCTGCTGCGCAAGAAGAAGGCGCGCCAGGCGGCGCGGGCGATCTTGCCGAACGCCACGGAGACACGCTTCGTGGTCACCGGAAATTACCGGGCGTGGCGCGAATTCATCGCCGCCCGCGCCAGCGAGCACGCGGACATCGAGATCCGCGAACTCGCCGTGGCCTGCCTGGAGATACTCAAGAAACAAGCGCCCGCGCTTTTCGACGACTTTCTCATCAGCACGCTCGCTGATGGCTCCGTGATGGCAACCAGCCCCTACGCCGGATAGGGCTACACAGATTCACAGGGAAGAGAATGTACCCTAGATAACCATGGGCATTTCAACGAAAGCACAAACCGGTGCAGAAGAATTCGGCACTGTCGGTGTCGCAATGGTCACTCCTTTCGACCGAAACGGTGAACTCGATCTAGAAGCCGGGCGAAAGTTGGCTGCCCACCTCGTCGACAACGGTGTCGACTCTCTCATCCTCGGCGGCACGACCGGCGAGTCCCCGACCACGTCGGCGGAAGAGAAGATCTCGCTGATCAAGGCGGTCCGCGAGGAACTCGGCGACCGCGTCAAGATCATGGCGGGTGCCGGCACGAACGACACGCGTTCCACCATTGCGCTGGCGGAAGCCTCCCGCGATGCCGGCGCCGACAGTCTGCTCGTGGTCACGCCGTACTACTCCAAGCCGTCCCAGGCCGGACTGCTCAAGCACTTCACAGCCGTGGCCGAGGCGACGGACCTGCCGATCTGCCTCTACGACATCCCGGGCCGCTCCGGTATCCCGATCGCGGGTGAAACAATCCGTGCCCTGGCGGAGCTGCCGACCGTGAAGGCTGTGAAGGACGCCAAGGGTGATGTGCTTGAGGCGACCGCGATTATTAACGAGACGGACCTTGCCTGGTACTCTGGCGACGACGTTCTCAACCTGCCGTGGTTATCCGTCGGCGCGACCGGAGTCATCTCCGTGATCGGGCACGCGGCCCCAGGTTTGATGAGAGAAATGGTGACAAGCTTCGAGGAAGGCGACCTCGCCCGCGCGCGGGAAATCAACGCCACCACCATGAGCGTGCTTGCCGGACAGCAGGCTGCGCTCGGTGGAGTGACATTTGCAAAAGCGGCCCTGCGCCTGCAGGGCATCGAGGTCGGAGACCCCCGCCTGCCTGTCGTCCCCGCGGACGAGACGCAGCTGGAGGTTCTCCGCCGCGACATGGAAAAGGCTGGAGTCCTATAAGTATGAACGAACCCCGCAATCGCTCCCGTAAAGTGACCCGCAAGGCGGGCCCGCCGGAGGCAGGCGATCAGCAGCCCGTCTTCCAGGCAGCGGATACCCAACCCGGCGACAACGGGGGCAACGGTTCCAACAACGGAAATAGCAACAGCAACGGTAACGGCGGCGGCAACGGCAATAACCGCAGCAACAACGGCAACGGCAACAACGGCGGCAACAACCGCGGCGGCCGTGGCAACAACGGCAACGGAGGCGGCAACAACCGCGGGCGGGGTCGTGGACGCGGCCGCGGACGCGGCGGCCGTGGAGGAGACAACCGCCGCAACCCGGTGAAGGGTATGCAGGGTGCCGACCTGACTAAGCGTCTGCCGGCTCCGCAGAAGGCCCCGCAGAACGGCCTGCGTATCTATGCTCTGGGCGGCATTTCCGAGATCGGCCGCAACATGACGGTTTTCGAGTACAACGGCCGTAAGCTCATCGTGGACTGCGGCGTGCTGTTCCCGTCCTCCGACGAACCGGGCGTGGACCTGATCCTGCCGGACTTCGGCCCGATCGAGAACAAGCTGGACAAGGTCGAAGCCCTTGTGGTCACTCACGGCCACGAGGACCACATCGGTGCGATTCCGTGGCTGCTGAAGCTGCGCCCGGACATCCCGATCTACTCGGCGAAGTTCACCAACGCACTTATCGCGGCCAAGACGAAGGAACACCGTCAGCGCCCGAAGCTGCACGAGGTCAATGCGAAGTCCGAGATCACCGTCGGTCCGTTCAACTTGCGCTTCTTCCACGTCGGCCACTCCATCCCGGACTGCCTCGGCGTGGTCATCAAGACTGGTGCAGGCACCGTCTGCATGACCGGCGATGTCAAGGTCGACATGACCCCGTACGACAACAAGCCGACGGACCTGCCTGCTCTGGCGCGTTACGGTGACGAGGGCATCGACCTTTTCCTGTGCGATTCCACCAACGCGACGATTCCGGGCATCTCCGCCTCGGAGGCTGGTATCGAGGAGACGCTGATCCGCCTGGTTCAGGCTGCGAAGCAGCGCGTGGTGCTCGCGTCCTTTGCGTCCAACGTGTCGCGCGTGCAGATGGCGGTCAACGCCGCTGTCGCATCGGGCCGCAAGGTCGCCTTCAACGGCCGCTCCATGATCCGCAACATGGAGATCGCCGAGAAGATGAACCTCCTCAAAGCGCCGAAGGGCACGATCATCCCGATCGAGGAAGCCGCGAAGATGGCTCCGCACCGCGTCATGCTGATCACCACCGGAACGCAGGGCGAGCCGATGGCTGCCCTGTCGCGCATGTCCCGCCGCGAGCACCGCCAGATCACGGTGCGCGATGGTGACACGATCATCCTGTCCTCCTCGCTCATTCCGGGCAACGAGGAAGCGGTCTTCGCCGTGATCAACAACCTTGCCCAGATCGGCGCGAATGTGATTACCAGCGATGATGCCCATGTTCACGCATCTGGCCACGGCTACGCCGGCGAGCTTTTGTTCCTGTACAACATGGCGCGCCCGCGCAACGCGATGCCGGTTCACGGCGAGTGGCGCCACCTGCGCGCCAACAAGGAACTGGCGATCGCTACCGGCGTCAAGCCGGAGAACACAGTGCTGGCCCAGAACGGTGTGGTGGTCGACATGGTCGACGGCAAGCTCAAGGTCGCGGGCCAGTACCAGGTGGGCAACCTGTACGTCGACGGCACCACCATGGGCGATGTCGATCCGGATGTCCTGACTGACCGCACCAACCTCGCTGCTGGCGGCGTCATCTCGATCACCTGCGTCATCGACGACCGCACGAGCCGTCTCATCGAGCGTCCGGTCGTGTCCACCACCGGCCTCGTCGACGATGACCGCGGTGTCCTGCCGGATCTCGTCGAGCTGGTGGAGAACACCATGTTCGATTTGGCCGCGGAAGGCGAGAATGATCCGTACCGCATGGTGCAGCAGCTCCGCCGCCGTGTTTCCCGCTCGATCGAGCAGAAGTACAAGCGCGAGCCGGTGATCCTGCCGACGGTCGTTCCAATGAACGCCGATGACACCGCACCGCTCAGCAACGAGGATGTTGAGTCATCCCGCGAGTCGCTGTAAGACCCGCACTGATAGGCCCCAGCCGGACTAGGCTGGGGCCTATGTCTTTTCAGCAGAAAGAGCGTGAACAGCTGGCTCAGCTTCTTCTCGACCGCGGCCCGGATGCGCCCACCCTGTGCGAAGGGTGGACTACTGCCGACCTCGCCGCGCACCTGTACTTGCGTGAGCGCAAGCCGTACTTGGCGGGCGGATATTTCATTTCCGCGCTGTCGGAAGTCACCCAGAATGCGCAGTCCGCGGTGAAGCAGCGGCCGTACACCGAGGTGGTCGGCGAATGGGCTGCCGGTCCGCCGCTGTTCATCAAGCCCTTCGATAAAGCCATGAACAGCTCCGAGCACTTCATCCACCACGAGGATGTGCGCCGGGGTAGGGGAGAGGTGGCTCCCCGAGAATTTTCGCGGGTTGTGGAGGCCGACCTTATGAAGGCCGCACGGATGATGGTCCAGATGGCGCTGAGTAGTTCAGAGGTGCCGGTGGTGCTGACCCCGCAGAACCACCCACCGGTCACGCTCGGCGGGAAACGGGGAGTGGTGGCGAAGGGAGACCGCGTCGTGCGCGTTTCGGGTGATCCCGGTGAGCTGTTGCTGTGGGTCACCGGTCGCGATGCCGTGCAGGTGGACATTGACGGCGCTGAGGCGGATATCGCGAAGGTCAAGCGCCGAATCTAGACTGATCGAAATTTGAGAGCGCCGGTGTGGCGCATGTGACTAAAGGTGTGACTGGCCATTACAGTGGTGGCCATGTCTGTCACGAGTACCCAGCGCCGCCAGAAAGGTCGGTCCAAAACTGGGCCGAAAAGCCGTGATACCCGCACCACAGGCGGGTACTCCCGCTCGTCCGTATCCGGCACCACGGTTGCAGCCGACTCCGCCGATGAGCGCGTCGGCTCGGCCGTCGGCGCCGTCGGACGCGGAATGGGCAATGCGGCGCGCGAAGTGACCGGCGCATTTTCGGCTGTCGGGCGCAAGGCTGGTGCCTCCGCTTCCCGACGCCGCAAGCGCCCGATGCAGGAGGACACCTACGACGACGCTTTCGACGCCAGCTCGCCGAAGGAGCATGGCGGTGCCGAGGCCTACGACGAGCATGACGGCTACGACGAGGGCGACCTGACAGAGCGCGGCCGCCGCGCCGACGCAATCGGTCTTGTGCTCATCGGTCTCGCCGCTGTTCTCGGGGCGTCCGTTTGGCTCGACATTGCCGGCCCGGTGGGCGCGGCAATCGCCAGCGGTGTGCACTGGATCATCGGTGCCGGCGCCTTGGTGCTCCCCGTGGTCTTGGTTGGCATCGCTATCGCAGTCATGCTCGGGTTGGGCAGCAGCGCTTCCGAACGCGCACACAGCGGAGCCGGGCTGACCATCATCGCTATCTGCATGCTCGGCCTGATCCACGTCTTCGCGGGCACGCCGGAAAGCTGGGCGGACCGCAAGGTCGCCGGCGGTGCCATTGGCGCGTTGGTGGGCGGGCCGCTCAGCGCGGGCTTCACCCCGTATGTGGCGGTTCCGCTGCTGGGGCTCGTCATTGTCTACGCGGCCCTTCTGGCTACCGGCATCACGGTGCGCGAATCCTTCGACTACATCCGCAATCTGATCCGGAGCATCGCGTCGAGCGCGTACACCCCGGATCCCGCGGAAAGCGAGGAATCGGACGACATGTACGGCTATGTTGAGGGTGACCTCGACGATATCGCCGAGGGGCGTGAGCGCCGTCCCCGTGCTCAGACTCGCCAACCGCGTCCGGCGAAGCGTCCGCGCACCCCAATGGACAATTACCCGGTTGACCCGGCCGACGAGAACGCCGAAGACCCGACGCTTCTCGACGCTCCCGCTGACCCCGCCCCACGCCGCCGGACCCGTCCGCGGCCCGCGGCAGCAGCTACATCAGCGGCGAACGAGACCCGGGCGATGTCCCGTACTGATGCTCGTGACCAGCAGGACGAGGTGTACGACTTCGGCAGCGAAGTCGCCGCCGAGGACCAGTTCACCGAGCAGATCCCGGCACAGGCACCGGCGCGGGCAGAGCAGCCTGAGACGAAGGTGAATGCCCCGCGCCGCAAGCGCGCCCCAAAGACGAAGACGAGCGACACTGCACCGATCGAGAAGGTCAGTGGTGTTGCAGGCGCCGCTTCCGGTGCAGCCGGTGCTGCAGCGGCTGGCGGAGCTGGTGCCGCCCGGGCTGCCGGGGCAGCCGGAGCCGCCAATGCGGCAGGTGACGCAGTCAGCCAGGCGCGCGAAGAGATGCGCAAGCAGATCGTGGCACGCTCGGGCATCGATGCGTCGGCTATCCCGGCATCCACACCCAATTCCGAGAAGGAGCAGCAGCCGGCCCAAGCTCCCGCCGCACGGGAACCGGAGGGGGCAGGGGACTACACGCTGCCGTCGACAAGCCTGCTGCTCCCGGGCAACGCCCCGAAGAGCCGCACGGAAATCAACGACCGGATGATCGAGGCAATCACCGATGTCTTCGACGAATTCAAGGTCGACGCTGCGGTGACCGGGTTCTCGCGCGGACCGACAGTGACGCGTTACGAAGTCGAGCTCGGCCCCGGCGTCAAGGTCTCCAAGATCACGAACCTCCAGTCGAATCTCGCCTATGCGGTGGCGACGGACAACGTCCGGCTGCTGACCCCGATCCCCGGCAAGTCCGCCGTGGGCATCGAGGTGCCGAACTCCGACCGCGAAATGGTGCGTCTGCGCGATGTTTTGGACGCGCCGAACGTGCGCGCCGAGCATGACCCGATGCTGATCGGTCTCGGCAAGAACATCGAGGGCGACTTCGTCTCCGCGTCCGTGCAGAAGATGCCGCACCTGCTTGTGGCTGGTTCAACCGGTTCCGGTAAGTCCGCGTTCGTGAACTCCATGCTCGTGTCCCTGCTGACGCGCGCGACGCCGGAAGAGGTCCGCCTCATCCTCGTCGACCCGAAGATGGTGGAGCTCACCCCGTACGAGGGAATCCCGCACCTGATCACCCCGATCATCACCCAGCCCAAGAAGGCGGCGGCAGCGTTGCAGTGGCTCGTGGAGGAGATGGAGCAGCGCTACATGGACATGAAGTCCGCGCGCGTGCGCCACATCAAGGACTTCAACAAGAAGGTCCGCTCCGGCGAGCACACGGCTCCTCCGGGGTCCGAGCGCGAAATGCGCCCGTACCCGCTCATCGTCTGCGTCGTCGACGAGCTCGCCGACCTCATGATGACGGCGCCGAAGGAGATCGAGGACTCCATTGTCCGCATCACACAGAAGGCCCGCGCCGCCGGCATCCACCTGGTGCTCGCCACGCAGCGCCCGTCAGTGGACGTGGTCACCGGCCTGATCAAGACGAACGTGCCGTCGCGCCTCGCCTTTGCGACCTCCTCGCTCACCGACTCCCGCGTCATCCTCGACCAGGGTGGCGCCGAGAAGCTCATCGGCATGGGCGACGCTCTGTTCATTCCGCAGGGCGCTGGCAAGCCGCAGCGTCTCCAAGGCGCCTTCGTCACCGACGAGGAAATCCAGGCTGTCGTCGATGCCGTCAAGGAGCAGGGCGAACCGCACTACACCGAAGGTGTCACCGAGGAAAAGGCTCCGGAGAAGAAAGAGATCGACGAGGAGATCGGTAAGGACATGGACGACCTCCTCGAGGCCGTCGAGCTCGTTGTCACCTCCCAGCTCGGCTCCACGTCGATGCTGCAGCGAAAGCTCCGCATCGGCTTCGCCAAGGCCGGCCGCCTCATGGACCTCATGGAATCCCGCGGTGTCGTCGGCCCGTCCGAGGGCTCCAAGGCACGCGAGGTGCTGGTCAAGCCCGAAGAGCTCGAGACTATCCAGTGGATGATCAAGGGGGCCGACCCCGCCGAGGCGCCCAAGGAGGTACTCGAGGAGCAGTCGCTTGACGACGATTCCGCCAACTCCGGTGCCGAGTCCGGCTCCGGCGCCAGCACAGATGCTCAAACGGTGAAGGCCACCTACAACCCGACCGGCGGCGCGTTCTAACCGATGGGCGCTACTCCTGAGCTTCGGTTCTCTGTCGTCCTTTTCGACGATGTTGAGCTGCTCGATGTGGCTGGCCCGGTTGAAGTGCTGTCCAAGGTCGACGACTTCGACGTGGAAATGCTCTCAGCGGATGGTGGTTCCGTCGCGAGTTCGCAAGGAGTGCGGCTCGGCGTGGACGGCGACTTCAGTTCGGCAACCGGGGATGTGCTTTGATCCAGAAACGGGGCAAAAGACGCTAAAGACAACAAGCCGTGGACGACCCGACCTTAATATCGTCCACGAGGATGGTGTGCCAATTAAAACGGAGTTTGATCGCCCACCTGCGTCTAGGGCGCCGCATCATGCACAACAGCAGTTGGATGCGAATCCGGATGCGGTTGTTTGGTTGCTTACGCTAGACAAGCTTGAAGAGGGACCTGACCCCTGTTTGGTAGACACCTGATATCCATCCCGGTTGGGTTGGGAAGAAAGGTAATCTACCACCATGCCTAGGTATTCCGAACAGTTCAAACGTGATGCTGTGGCCCTCTATGAGAACAATGAGGACCTTTCACTTCACGCGGCTTCGACAGAGCTTGGAGTTAATCGTTCCTCACTTTATTCCTGGCTTAAGCAGTATGGCACCGGCAAACGTGCTCGCACGAAGGCCATGCGTGATCACGCCCAGGCGACGGCTGATTCTGAGCGAATCCGCCAGTGAGACAAAAGAAAACGCAAAGTTGCGCGAAGAACGCGACATCCTGCGTAAGGCCGCGAAATATTTTGCCGAAGAGACACGCTGGTGATCCGCTTCCAGTTTGTCTATGACCACCGAACCGAGTACTCGGTCAAGCGGATGTGCCATGTGTTAAAGCTCAATCGCTCCTCGTTCTACAAATGGGTCAACACCCGCGAGAATCGCAGGTTAAAGATGTGTTCCGATGCTCTTATTGGTGCAAGAATCACAACCATTTTCGATGATGAGCACGGGCTTTGTGGTGCTAAACGCATCGCTGCAAGCCTCAACGACGATCCGGACTTCGGCGCGACTAATCATAAGAAGGTTGCCCGCATCATGAAATCCATGGGGTTGAAGGGCTTTACGAAAAGGCGTCGATGCATCACCACTAGGCGCAAGCCTGGTCACCGTGTCATGCCAGATTTAGTAGGCCGTAAGTTCACTGCTGGCAGGCCGAATCACGTCTATGTAGGCGACATCACCTACCTGCCGTGTAAGGGCGGGAAGAACATGTACCTTGCCACGGTCATTGACGCCTATTCACGCAAGCTCGTTGGTCATGCGCTAGCCGATCACATGCGGGTATCGCTGGTTATCGAAGCTTTATCTCATGCCAGCGAAGTCCGCGGAAGCCTTAAAGGGGCAATTTTCCATTCTGATCATGGCAGTGTGTACACATCACAGGCGTTTGGGGATCACTGCGCCGAACTTGGTGTGCGCCAATCCATGGGCGCGGCGGGAACTAGTGCCGATAATGCCCTGGCAGAGTCATTTAACGCCACCTTAAAGCGTGAAGTTCTACGTGATCGGAAAGTCTTTGACAATCCCATTACCTGCCGGCAGGAAGTCTTTCGATGGTGCATGCGCTACAACACCCGCAGACGGCACTACTGGTGCAACCTTCTAGCCCCCGATGATTTCGAAGTACTCACCTCAACTACACTGATCCAAGCAGCATAGCTAACCCCCGACGTGTCTACTTTCCGGGGGTCAGGCCCCAGAAAATCTGTTCGTCAAGGTAATTCGGGATGGTGGAAGGTGAACAGATATATAAGACCACGTATCGATACCGTAACGATGATGATTATCGGTTGTATGGGAGCTTTGGGCGTGGTGAGCTAGTCGAGTCCATCAAGATTCGAGAAAGGCCTAAATATGAAGGCTTTGGGTGCAGTAGCACTACTATCGATTGGCGTCACGGCGAATGCCTTGGCAGCATCGCCAGCACATGCCACACCAGCAGAAACTGACTCTTACGAGCGGATCGCTCAGACGACTATTGAACTGCGTGAGAAAGAGCATATTGATCCGAAGGCTGAGACCCCAGACCATATCGTACAGCAAGTTTTAAATGAAACCGGCTCTGCAGGGGATAAAACCGCCTTTCGAGACTCCGGCGAGAACTATGGAACCAACATCGGTAGGCATGAAGCGGCAGCCTGTGCGACCAATCCTTATGATTGTGTTCGCGCGAAAGAGGCAATCAAGGACGCGGAACGTATCTCCTCGCAAACGTTTCCAAACAAGGTAACGAACGATAACATTCAGGACGCTGATAGGCATTGTGTGTGGCAGGCGCTGACAACGATCCGGGCTAACGCAGATTTTGCACGAAAAATTGGCGATGCCCACGAAACAGACCATCCTGGTTCTCCTGAAGCTGGGCACATGGATCAAACAAACAATGCCATTGGTCGAGACATTGGATTGCGACACGAAGGAGATGAAGCGGGCGCCATCAATGAATGTCATGCGCAGGCTAAAAACGGTGGTCTGATCAAGATAAACTGATTGGTAAGGAATTTGTTGTGAAAGAAAGAACGAGCATTCCGGGAATACTTTTTGGAATTGTCTTGGGCGTCGCAACCCTTTATGGCGGAGTGCTCCTGTCCACATGGCTTCCAATACCTTTCGTCTTCTATGGGCTACCTCTACCTTCATTGGTGGTGTTGGGTGTATTAGCCATGTTTGTCTACATGTTGAAAAAGGATCGGCTTAGCGACCGATCATGGCGTGCTTTTGCCTTCACATTCGCCGCGGCTTTCGTCGTATCAGCGTTCTTATGGGTGAGCACCGTTTCTAGCTATGGAAACTTCGCATAGCCTATAGATATGGAACCGCTGTAAGGCCAATTACACCTCAAAAGAACAGTTTTAGAATTACTGTCAGAGTCAGAAGGCGTTGGCACAGATGGCCCCGGTGACCAGGGTTGTGACGACGGCTTCGGAACACCATCCGGTCAGTACTCGTGCCTGTGGATCCACAGCTGTTGTGCGAGGTTGACCGCGTGATCATCCTGGGAGGTGATGCCCAGCTGGAGCTTCCCGACGACGCCCACGGAACGTGCGAACGGTGGGTGACCGACGAGCCGTCCAGGAGGGGGATAGAGGGGATCGAGCGCATACGTCTGGTCCGTGACGACATCGACACGCGTGTACGCCGGCTCGTTGCCGAGCTGCTCGAGAACTGACCACCCCACCTCACACCATCAACGACCCCCCGCGAACTCGCGCGGGGTCGTTGATGCCTGAACTGATCATCAGCGTCGTCGGCCTGAAACCGGACATGCTGGTAGATACCAGGAGCGTGGCAGGTTAGGACTGAGCCTGCGGATGCTGCTCCTCCTGGTCACTGGTGGTGTCGGTGTCGTCGTCGGCGACGATCTCGACACTGCAGCAATCGGAGTTCGTATTCTTCTTGTGAAACAGGTCTTTGAAGCCATGAGGGTCTCCTTTCGTTAGAGGTAAGTGGTTTAGAGGATGATCGTCATCGCGTAGCTGGCCAGCATGGCCGCCAGCAGAATGGTGATCACGAAGGTGGCCAACAGTTTCGGCTTGAACACTGCCGCCAACATCGAGATTTCCGGTGGCGAGGCCCCGGACCCGCCGATCATCATCGCGAAGATCGGGCCGATGGCCACCCCGGCACCCGATAAAGCCAAGGCGACCGGCAGCATCGTCTCCAGTCGGACATACAGCGGGATACCAATCGCCGCAGCCAGTGGAATCAGCCACCAGACGTTTCCACCGGCCATAAATCCCAGGCCGTCTTCGGGCACGACCCCGTAGATGAATGCACCGATGGCCACGCCGATGATCATCGGAAGGAGCATGGGGCGAAGATCGTCCCATGCCTGACGGATCGCTGCCGGGGTTTCTTGTTTGATTCCACGCCACGGGGTCCCGTCCAGCTGGCGCCCGCCCTTGACCTTGACCTTGCGCAGCTGGTCTTCCATGCCCAGCGCGGTCCAGACCCAGGGTGCTCCCAGCGACAGCAGCACCATGATCACCGCGTAGCTGATCGCGACCTGCCAGGAAAGGGTCAGCCAGATCCCGCCGACGATAACCGGGTTGAGCAGCGGCGAAGCGATCAGGTAGGTCACGGTGGTACGAAAGGCCACCCCGGCTTTGAGCATGCTGACAAACATCGGGATCGTCGAACAGGAACAAAACGGAGTGATCGCCCCCAACGCCAGTCCCTTGACCTGACCGGCAACCGCTCCACCAGCCATCCAGCTCTGCAACCGCTCCGGGCCGAAGCGCCGGTTGATCAACGCGACCGCATAGGAGATCACCAGAAACAGCAGGAGCAGTTCGACCAGGAGGGTAGCGAACGTGCCGAGCGCGCTAATCAGCATCAACGACCTCGTTTCTCAGGGAGGTGTCCGTGCAGCAGGCGCGTTGTCCCTCCGGCGTCAACGTCGCCAGGTGCGCCAGCCAGCGCACCGGATCAGCCAGCTGAGCACAACACACCGAATTCAGCGTGGCACGACCCGTCGGCTCCGAGTCCACCAGTCCGGCCTTGCGCAGGGCAGCCAGATGATGGCTAACCAACGCCTGACTCATCCCGGTGACCTCATGGAGCTGGCGGTTAGTCATCGACTTCTCCGCCAAGGTGAGCAGGATCGTCAACCGGTTTTCATCCGACAGCGCGGACAGGGTGGGCACAAGTAACTGGGCCCGCTCGGCGGGACTGAGATCCGACGCGGGGATGGATAAGGAAATCTCTGTAAGCACACCCCGACATTAACAAGCGACTACTTGTATTGCAAGCGATGGTTTAAACGTCGGGAAAGGGGACCCCTCCCGCCTTTCCCGAGTGTCTCACTTCTAAGGAAGCGAGACACCATTAACAACAATGGATTGAAAATACATAGCCCCAGGAGGAGCATGTCTCACAAGTCACACCCTATTGTTACGCCGGTTTGGTGCGGAATGTTTGCTGTAAAATAGGGCCGTTCCCAGCATTTCTTACCGGGCGGCATGGGGACGCGACGGCTGGTGGAAGACGACCGCTTCCTCGCCCAGTTGAAAGCAATGGCCGCCGGGCCGCAGATCCTGATGTCGGTGTGCACGGGATCTGCGCTCCTCGCTGCTGCTGGCCTGCTCGAGGGATACTCGGCGACGAGCAATAAGAGAGCGTTCGATTGGGCCACGAGCTTCGGCGAGAATATTGAGTGGCGCCGCTCGGCGCGGTGGGTGCACGACCGCGACCGGTGGACATCCTCGGGAGTGGCCGCCGGGACCGACATGGCCGCAGCGTTCGTTGCGGACCGCTACGGCGGAAGATTCGTCTCCGACATCGCTGACGCGATTGAGCTCCGGCTGAATCTCGACGCCGACGACGACCCCTTCGCCGTCTAGGCCGCAACATTGTGGGCCGGCGTGTGTGCCCGCGGGAGCGATCAAGTAGTGTTGCTTGTCGTTGGAGGGGAGTACCCCGAAAGCGCCTCGGATCGTCAACACGGCCAACCGCATGCGGTTCCCGGTCCAGGCGGCCCGCCGCAGTAGCTGGTGGGGGAGACCTCCGGTTATTTCTCGACGCAACCGGAGGTTCAATTCATGCATGTGCCCCTTTCGATCTGGCTGATCACGTCAGCCGTGATCCTCGGATTCTTCGTCTTCGACTTCGTCTCACACGTGCGCACCCCGCACGAGCCGACGATGAAGGAGTCGGGCGGTTGGGCCGCGTTCTACATGACGATGGCCTGCATTTTCGGCGGGATCGTGTGGTGGCTGTGGGACGCCGAGCACGGCGTGCAGTTCTTCACCGGCTACATCACGGAGCTCTCGCTCAGCGTGGACAATCTGTTCGTGTTCGCGCTGATCATGGGCTCGTTCAAGATCCCGCGCGCGTACCAGCAGAAGGTGCTGCTCATCGGCATCGTCATCGCGCTGATCTGCCGCCTGCTGTTCATTCTGCTTGGCGCGGTGATCATCGAGGCGTGGTCGGACGTGTTCTACATCTTCGCCGCGTTCCTGCTCTACACCGCGATCAAGCTGGTGTACGACGAGGCGACGGACCAGGAGGATCCGGACCCGAACGACATGCTCGTGGTCAAGACCCTGCGCAAGGTCATTCCGGTGACGAAGTCGTACCACGGCGACCGGTTGTTCTCCGCGACGGAGGCCGGCAAGAAGGCTGTCACACCGCTGTTCGTGGCATTGCTGTCAATCGGCTTCATTGACGTGATGTTCGCCTTCGACTCCATCCCGGCGATCTATGGCATCACCCAGGAATCCTTCCTGGTCTTCTCGGCCAACGCGTTCGCGCTGCTGGGCCTGCGCCAGCTGTACTTCTTGCTGAACGGACTGCTGGACAAGCTCGTGTACCTGCCGTACGGCCTCGCGGTGGTGCTGGGCTTCATCGGCGTGAAGCTGCTGCTGCACGCCCTGCACGAGAACAACCTGCCGTTCATCAACGGCGGTGAGGGCCTGAATGTGCCGGAGATCGGTACAGTGACGTCGCTGCTCGTCATCGTCGGAGTCTTGGCGGTCACCGCGGGCGCTTCCATCATCAAGGAGCGCGCCGATGTGAAGGCGGGCCGGTCCAGCCGCGAAGACCAGCAGCACCACATCGACTACGACGACCACGGCAACCGCCGCAAGGTGGACAAGTACGGCCACCACGTCGAGTGGATCGACGACCCGGCGACCTCCGGCAAGGGCGACCACACCGCCACCGGTTCGCGCGAGACCGACCATTTGGATGTCGCGCGCGGCGGCAGGAAGAAATAAAAGGGGGCAGCTAGTCCCAGATATTAATGACCGGGTTCCACTCCCGGAGTTCCCGGTCGGCGAGGGCGCCGGCGGCGAGGTAGGGGTCGTCGGCAAGCAATGCTTCGGCGTCGGCGCGGGTTGCTCCCTCAGCCAGGCGCAGGATGATCGCGGACTGCGTGTCACCGGCGAACGGTCCGGCGGCGACGACTTTGCCTTCGTCCTTCAGCGCGGTGATGAAGTCGCGGTGCGCTGGCCGCGTTTCCTGAATGAGCGTTGCGTCGCCGTAGGCGTATGTCGCAATGAAATAGGTCATGGTCGCGAAGTCTAGCGCCACCGAACGGTATGTAGGGTTGGAGGTGTGAATGCTCCGACCCAGTCCAAGCCCTCGAACTGGAACCTGCCTAACATCCTGACCTCGTTGCGCATCCTGTTCATCCCTGTCTTCGCGTGGCTCGTGCTCTCGGAGCGGTGGTGGTGGGCGTTCGGCATGTTCGTCGCCCTGATGATCACGGACAAGCTCGACGGCGACATTGCGCGCTCCAGGGGTCTGGTGACGGACTTCGGCAAGATCGCTGACCCGATCGCGGATAAGGCGCTGATGATCACGGCCCTGGTCACGCTGAATATCGCGGGGCCGCTGCCGGTCTGGATTACGATCGTGATCATTGTGCGCGAGCTGGGCATCACCTTCTGGCGCATGGGCATGCTGCGCAACGGCAAGGTCGTTCCCGCATCGAAGGGCGGCAAGCTGAAGACCGCGCTCCAGTCGCTCGGCGTGGCCATGTACCTGTGCCCGCTGCCAGGCTGGATGGATATCCCGACGCTCGTGGTCATGCTCATCGCCGTCGTGGCCACTGTGGTCACGGGCGTGCAGTACCTCGTCGACGGCGCGAAGGCCAACAGGATGGCAGCATGACGGGTAGCACGCTTATCGACGCCGCCGTCACCGACCTTGTCCGCACCCTCGCCCAGCGGGGCGAGACCGTCGCCTTCTGCGAATCGTTGACTGCGGGGCTGGCCAGCGCGACGGTGGCGACCGTTCCGGGCGCATCGAATGCTCTGCGTGGCGGATTGGTGACCTACGCGACTGACCTGAAGGGCTCTTTGGCTGGTGTGCCGGAGTCTGTGCTGGACAAGCACGGTCCTGTCGCCGCCGTCACTGCCCGCCACATGGCCCGCGGCGCGCGCGAGAGGTGCGAGGCAACCTGGGGCGTGGCGCTGACCGGAGTGGCGGGCCCCGACCCGCAGAACGGGCATCCGGTGGGCGAGGTTCATATTGCTGTGGCTGGCCCGTCGCGCACTGTGTCGCAGCCGGCCGCGGAGATTCTCGCGGGGCCAGCCGGTGGCACTGTCGGTGCCCCGGCGACCCAGTTCGCGCTGGTTCCGGGCGAGCACGAACCTGTGCGTGTCTTGGTGGGGCAGCGCCAGGAAATCCGTGGTCTGGCCGTGGCCGCCGCTGTCGTGGCTGTGCTCCATGAAACCAATCGGGAACAAAAACTGGGGGACGACCGTTGAACGACGTGATGGCAACTACTACGACGCTCAATTACCAGCCCGCTTCGACCACCCGCACCGCCGACCGTGCGACCGATGCCGCCGCCGAAAAGACGCGGACGAAGGTCCGCGAGCCGCTGCTGCGGGAGGCATTGGGAATGTCGCTACGCGCGTTCCGCGCCGATAAGGGCGTGACGTTGCGCGAACTCGCCAACGAGGCACGTGTGTCGCCCGGGTACATCTCCGAACTGGAGCGCGGCCGCAAAGAAGTCTCCTCCGAACTCCTCGCTGCCGTGTGTGTGGCATTGGACACCACTGTCGCCGAGCTGCTGCTCGAGGCGGCCGCGAACCTGTCGCTCCAGTCGATGGAGCACGAGCTGGCCCACACCCCGCCGGCGGCTGCAGAGGTGTAGAAAAACACCCGCGCGCGACCTGCCCTGCTCCGCTACCATTGAACCGTTAGCGACGAACCACGTGACGTGGTGAATAACCACGCGGTAGAAAGGCAAGACTGAAACACCATGGCGAACCCTTTCGTTAAGGCCTGGAATTACCTGATGGCCCTCTTCGACAACAAGATCGAGGAGAACGCAGATCCGAAGATCCAGATCGAGCAGGCGATCGGGGAGGCTCAGCGCCAGCACCAGGAGCTCTCCCAGCAGGCCGCAGCCGTGATCGGCAACCAGCGCCAGCTGGAGATGCAGCTCAACCGCCGTCTCGCCGACGTGGAGAAGCTGCAAGCCAACACCAAGCAGGCGCTGCAGTTGGCCGACAAGTCCCGCGCGCAGGGCGACACCGCCAAGGCCACCGAGTACGAGAATGCCGCAGAGGCTTTCGCCGCCCAGCTGGTCACCGCGGAGCAGGGCGTCGAAGACACCAAGGCCCTCCACGACCAGGCGCTGCAGCAGGCAGAACAGGCGAAGAAGGCCGTCGAGCGCAACTCGATGAAGCTGCAGCAGCAGGTCGCTGAGCGCTCCAAGCTGCTGTCCCAGCTCGAGCAGGCCAAGATGCAGGAGAAGGTCGCCGATTCCCTGCAGTCCATGAACTCCCTCACGGACGGCAACCAGCCGAACCTGGAGCAGGTCCGCGAGAAGATTGAGCGCCGCTACTCGAACGCACTCGGCCAGGCCGAGCTGGCCCAGAACTCCGTCCAGGGCCGCATGGCTGAGGTGGAGCAGGCGAGCATCCAGATGGCGGGCCACAGCCGCCTCGAGCAGATCCGCGCTGAGATGGGCGGAGAGCTGGAGTCCGGCCAGAAGCCGGCGATCGAGAAGGGGGATTCCGCTTCCTCCAGCGCCGCTGATTCCGCGGCCGACTACGGCGAGGTCGACCACGACGCCGTGGCAGCCCGCATGCGCGAGCTGCGCGGCGAGCACTAAGCGCCAGCGGTGATCCGCTAATCCACCGCACCGCGCGCCATCAACGCCTCGCCCGTTAGTTGGGCGTGGCGGACGCTGCGGATGACGAGTGGTGTCCCGAAGGCCAGGAGCGACAAATCCGCGCCCCTGGCCTTTCGCGCGTCCAAGGACTCATTGGCTGTGCCGAGCAGGATGGGAATCTGGCGGATCGTCAATGCGATGGCGAGGCTGATGGTGTCCACGGGAACGCCAATGCGCTCGAGCGGGGCCATATTCGTCTCGAGGGCCTCCATGAGGTCCTCGATAGTGGTGGTGAGCGTGAACAGACTGGCGGCCATGAGCGAGGCGATCAGCCCGAAGACCGTGATGAGCATCTTCTCCAAGCCGTTTTGCCACCAGAGGAACACGCCGATGAACGCCATGAAGGGCAGGATCGGCAGGACCTGGCGCATGGCGGTGCTGAAAGGGATGCGCGCGACGGCGTAGAGCGCACCCACGCCAGCGGCCGCCGCGAGAGGGTGCCAGGGCTCGGTCGGAAGCACCGTGATGAGAACGATGAACAGCAGCAGTGCCGCGAATTTCAGTGCGGGGGAGGCGCGGTGGATGAGCGTCGTGCCCGGCACATAGACACCCATGGGAAGTTCGCGGATTCTCACTGTCCACCGTTCCGTTCAGTGCGGTCGAGCTGGTCCATGAGGTCGGTGTAGAAGGCGATGGTGTCGCGCGGCGGCCCGTCGTAGACGATATCGCCGTCGTTGACGCAGAGAACTCGGTCAAAGTCGGAGAGCATCTCGATGTCGTGGGTGACCACGATGACCTGCTGGTCCAGCGACGTCAGCTCGCGGATGATGCGGCGGCGGTTGCGCATGTCCAGCAAGGTGGTGGGCTCATCGGCGATGACCGTCTCCGGTTCAATCACCAAGACGGAGGCGAGAGCGAGCATCTGCTTCTCACCGCCGGAGAGCGTGTGCGGCGAGTTCTCGTGGAGCTCGGTGAGACGGAATCGCGCGAGCATGTCGTCGACACGGGCGTTGACTTCCGCCTTGGGGAGTTTGAAGCGCCGCAGGGAGAACGCGATATCGTCGCGCACCCGCGGCATGACGATTTGGGCTTCGGCGTCGGAGAAGATGAACCCGACTTTCCGCCGCACCTCTTTGCCCTTTTCTGCCAAGTCGAGGCCGTTGTAGCGCACTGTGCCCGACGACGGTTCGATCAGCCCGTTGATCAGGCGCACCAACGTCGACTTGCCGGATCCGTTGGACCCGATGATGCCGATGCGGTGCTCCGTCAGTTCGAACGTCTGCGGCTGCAGCACCACCGACGAATCGTAGGCGACGCTGGCACGGTCGAAAGAAATAGTAGGCACGGGGCCAAAGGCTAGCGCGTGCGGCGCAGCTGCGGAAAGGCGGAGTGGACGGCGAAAGCGATCGCGACCATCACAGCCAGCTTGCCCAAGTCGGGGAGAATAAAGGCGGCGTTGGCGGCGAGTGCGGCGCCGAGGCCCATGTCCGCGCGGAAGACGAGGCCGATCGCGCCCAGCCCGTACTGCAGGGCGATGGCGGCGAGACCGCCAAGGACGAACACGGCGATCGTGGCGGCCTTGTTCTTCCACGGAGCGCGGTATGCGATGAGGCCTGCGGTGCCGGAGCCGAGCAGGTAGCCGACGAGGTAGCCGACGGTCGGTCCCGCGAGTGCGTGAATCAGCGTGCTGCCGCCCGCGAGCACAGGGAGGAAGCAGGCGACGAGCAGGAACAAGGCCGTGGCCAGGAAACCGCGGCGGCCGCCGAGCACGAGGCCCGCGAGAATGGTCGCGGCATTCTGCAGCACGATCGGCACACCGGCCACGCCGACCGGGATGGACACGAAGCCGAGGACCGCGATCAGTGCCGCGAAGACTGCGATGTAAGCAATGTCGGTCGCTGCGCTGGTTCCGCGCGCGCCGGAAGACTGTGAAGTTGTCATGGGGAAAAGACTAGCGGGCTGTTGAACGGTGTTCAATTGGGGGCTGGGGCAGGGCGTCGATAAGCGAAAAGCCCGGCGCGTAAGGTGGTGCGCATGCGATTGACGGAATTCCACCAACTCGTCGCGGATGAATTCGGCGACGCGAAGGGCCAATGGGTTGTCTCTTCGCACGTCTTCCCCGGTGAGGGGAAAACGGCGGGCGAGCTTATCGACGCCGGCGTGGACCCCCGCATCGTGTGGGACCGCCTGTGCGACGCCTTCGATGTCCCCGAGGACCGCCGGCTGGGCATTGACCGTCCCGGCGACTGAACCATTCGAACATTCGTGCGTGTATATTCGACGGAAGTGTCGCGCATCCCACTAGTGTGATTTGCAGTCAACGGGGAACCGGACGCAGGCGGGGGCGGTCTAAGAAGATGAGACCGCTCAAACCGGCCTGCACCGGGGAACACACGAAACGAAAGGAACCACGCCATGGCAACAAAGAAGAAGGCTGCCTCCGCCACGAATGACCGCCAGAACGCGCTCGACGCGGCGATGGCGATGATTGAGAAGGACTACGGCAAGGGCGCGATCATGCGCCTCGGCGACGAGAAGCGCCCGCCGATCCAGTCCATCTCTTCCGGCAACACCGCGATCGATGTGGCGCTCGGCATCGGCGGGTGGCCGCGCGGCCGCATCGTGGAGATCTACGGCCCAGAATCTTCCGGTAAGACTACGGTGGCCCTCCACGCCATCGCGCAGGCACAGCGGGCCGGCGGAATCGCGGCGTTCATCGACGCGGAGCACGCCCTTGATCCGGAATACGCGAAGAAGCTCGGTGTGGACACCGACAATCTGCTCGTCTCCCAGCCGGACACAGGAGAGCAGGCACTCGAAATCGCCGACATGCTCGTGCGTTCGGGTGCGATCGATATCATCGTGATCGACTCAGTGGCCGCCCTGACCCCGAAAGCGGAGATCGAGGGTGAAATGGGCGACTCGCACGTCGGCCTGCAGGCCCGCCTCATGTCCCAGGCGCTGCGTAAGATGACGGGTGCGCTGTACAACTCGGGCACCACCGCCATCTTCATTAACCAGCTGCGCGAGAAGATCGGCGTCATGTTCGGCTCCCCGGAGACCACCACCGGCGGCAAGGCCCTGAAGTTCTACTCGTCCGTACGCTGCGATGTTCGCCGTATCCAGACCCTGAAGGACGGGCAGGACTCCATCGGCAACCGCACCCGCCTCAAGGTGGTCAAGAACAAGGTCTCCCCGCCGTTCAAGATCGCCGAATTCGACATCATGTATGGCGAGGGCATTTCGCGCGAGTCCTCCATCATCGACCTCGGCGTGGACAACGGCGTGATCAAGAAATCCGGTTCCTGGTTCACCTACGAGGGTGACCAGCTCGGCCAGGGCAAGGAGAAGGTCCGTCTCTTCCTCAAGGAGAACCCGGACCTGGCCAACGAGCTGGAGCAGAAGATCTTCGAGAAACTCGGTGTCGGCGAATTCGCCGGCAAGGACGACGAGCTGAGTGACGAGGCAATCGACATGGTGCCCAACATCGACTTCGACGACGAAGACGAGGGCACCGCAGGGGAGAAGTAGCCCCGGATGACCGCACGGCGCGAACCCGACCCGGAAAAGCTACGCCAGCTGCAGGAAGCGCTCGACGCGTATGCGGCAGGCGACAGCCCCGGGCTGATCGACCACGAGCACGAGAAAGCTGCGGCGAAAGTGCGTGAGCGAGCTCTGCGGCTGCTTGACCAGCGCTCCCGGTCGCGCTACGAACTGCGCGAGCGCCTCCTCGACCCGCGGCGCGTCAAGGAGGGCGAGGAGGGGCCCGCACCCGAGCTCGTCGACGATGTGCTCGACTCCCTCCAACGCTCCGGCCTCATCGACGATGCGACCTTCGCCCGCGAGTGGGTGCGCCAGCGTTTCGAGCGCCGCGGGAAGTCCTCGACAATGCTGCGGCGCGAACTCCAAGAAAAAGGAGTCTCCGCCGCAGACCGGGAAGCGGCGCTAGACCAGATCGACGAATCCGACGAGCGCGACATCGCCCGCCGGCTCGCCGCCAAGAAAGCCCGCTCCGTCAAGACGGTGCCTGCCGACCGCGCCGCGCGCGACAAGGAATTACGCCGCATCGTCGGTGTACTCGCGCGCCGCGGATTCCCCCAGTCGATGTCCCTGCAGATCGGCAAAGAGGCTCTCGACACCCGGTGCGAGGAACTCGCGGACCTCGGCTAAACACCAGCAGCCAGCGTCTAGGTCGCGAGGAACGATGTGTCGCCCGGGATATCGCGCAGTGCATCAGGCTCCACTTGGAGATTCTGCGCGACGTAACGGTCGAAAGAGCCGTCGCCGTACATCCGCACGAGCGCATCGTTCACCGCGTCGATCGTCTCGCGGTTGTCGTTGCGGAGGCCGAGGCCGTAGTGCTCGTCGGTAAGCGGGCGCCCGTCGGCTTCGAGGGGAACCACGTCGAATGTGTCCGGTTCCTGGGCTTCAAAACCCTCCAGGATCGCCGCATCGGTCGAGACAACCTCGACGTTGCCCTCACGAAGGGCGTTCAAGCACGCTTCGTAGGAGTCGTACTCCTCCAACACGACCTCCGGCAGCTTCTCCTTGATCGTGCCCGCCGCCGTCGTGCCCGTGACGGAGCACAGGCGGTGCCCGCCTAGCGACTGCAGTCCTGTGATGTCTTTTTGCCCGTCCCGCACAAGCAGGGCTTGGTGGGTGAGCAGGTACGGCCCGGCGAAGGCCGTCGCATCGGCGCGCTCCCGGTTCATCGAGTACGTCGAGGCGATCATGTCCACGTACGCATGCTCCAACATGGACGCGCGCTGGCCGTGGGGCACCTGACGCCACTCGATGCGCGGGCGGCGCCAGCCCTTGTCGTCCGCGATCGAGTTGATGACGTACTCCGCAACCTCGGTGTCGAGTCCCTCCACGGTTCCGTCGGCGTTGCGGGTGCTCAATCCCGGATTCGTGAACGCCGAGCCGACAACGACTTTCCCGCTGCGGATCTGGTCGAGCAGGTCGGCGTCGTTGGCGCCGGCGTCGAAAAGCCCGCACCCCGAAAACGCCGGCGCTGCCGCCGCGAGCGCGGCAACGGCAAGTACCGCCCGCGGCGATGCAGGACGCGCTGAAATGGACATGCATTCCTCCGATGGTGGGGAGCTGGCCGGCAGCGCCCCCGTGGATCTCCCCCAAGGCTACCGTGCTCCGCCGGCTTCGAGAGCGGTTATGTGTTGGCCGAGGCGGGCAATACACTTGGGCACCGTGACAACAGCAGCACAGACGCCAGACACAGCCCACACCGCGCCGGCGACTCCGCGCACCTACGAGGTGCGCACGTTCGGCTGCCAGATGAACGTGCACGATTCCGAGCGCTTATCCGGCCTGCTTGAAGACGCGGGCTACACGGCTGCGCCGGCTGAGGCGGAGGCGGACCTGGTCGTCTTCAACACCTGCGCCGTGCGCGAGAACGCCGACCAGCGTCTCTATGGCACTCTCGGCCAGCTGCGCGAGGTCAAGCGCAACCATCCGGGCATGCAGATCGCCGTCGGCGGCTGCCTGGCGCAGAAGGACCGCGACACGGTGATCGAGAAAGCGCCGTGGGTCGACGCCGTCTTCGGTACCCACAACATGGCTGCGCTGCCCGCCCTGCTCGACCGAGCCCGCGTCAGCGAGGAGGCCCAGGTCGAGGTCGTCGAGGCGCTCGAGCACTTCCCGTCAGTGCTGCCGGCGAAGCGCGAGTCCTCCTACGCCGGTTGGGTGTCGGTGTCGGTGGGCTGCAACAACACCTGCACGTTCTGCATCGTTCCGTCCCTGCGCGGCAAGGAGCAGGACCGCCGGCCGGGTGACATTCTCGCGGAGGTGAAAGCGCTCGTCGAACAGGGCGTGTCCGAGGTGACTCTGCTCGGCCAGAACGTCAACGCCTACGGCGTGAATTTCGTGGACCCGGACATGAAGCGCGACCGTTCGGCGTTTTCGAAGCTGCTGCGCGCGTGCGGTGACATCGAGGGCCTAGAGCGCGTGCGTTTCACGTCGCCGCACCCGGCGGAGTTCACCTCCGATGTCATCGACGCGATGGCGGAAACCCCGAATGTTTGCCCGCAGCTCCACATGCCGCTGCAGTCCGGATCGGACAAGGTGCTCAAGGACATGCGCCGTTCGTACCGTTCGAAGAAATTCCTCGGGATCCTCGACGAGGTGCGCGAGAAGCTTCCGCACGCGTCGATCACCACGGATATCATTGTCGGCTTCCCGGGGGAGACGGAGGAGGATTTCCAGGCGACGCTCGATGTCGTGGAGAAGGCCCGCTTCACCTCGGCGTTCACGTTCCAGTACTCGCCACGCCCGGGTACCCCGGCGGCGGAGATGGCCGACCAGATCCCGAAGAAGGTCGTCCAGGAGCGCTTCGAGCGGCTGCTCGAGCTGCAGGAGCGCATCAGCGGTGAGGAGAACGCGAAGCTCGTAGGCACGGACCAGGAGCTGCTCGTCCAGGAAACGAACGACAAGAAGGAGACCGGCCGCATGTCGGGCCGTGCGCGCGACGGCCGTCTCGTCCACTTCACGGTCGAGGGGAATATTGACCGCGCTGTGCGCCCGGGCGATATCGTGCATGTCACGGTGACGGATTCCCGCCCCCACTATTTGATCGCGGATTCCGGCATTCACGCTCACCGCCGCACGCTTGCGGGCGACAACGCGGAGGCGGGCCAGGTTCCCACCACAGCGCCCGTCGGCGTGGGCTTGGGTCTTCCGACGATCGGCGCGCCGAAGCAAGCACCCAGCGCCGCCAGCGCGTGCGGGACGTGCGGTTAACATGAGCAGCATGCTTGACGACGCCACCACCGACCTCGCCGCCCTCGAGAAGCAGCGCGCCGGCACTGTGGAATTGGGGGCCCGCCGCTGGGTTCTCGCCGCAGCGGTGGCCGTCTATCTCATTTCGTTGTTCTTGCCCTTCGCCGGCGACGCTGCAGGGTGGCAGATGCTCACCTTCACCGAGCCGGACGGCATCGACGTGGCGATCGGGGAGCGCGTCTTTGCGCTCCTGTCCTTCCTTTGCCTCGCTGTGTTCACCCTGTTGCTCGTGATCATGCGCCGCACAATGTTTGCCCTCTTCGCGTGGATGGCTGGCTGCGTGTCCCTCGTAGCGGCGCTGCTCGGCCTGTGGCTGCGCCAGACCGGAAGCACGGGTGATGCAACGGGCGCCGGCATGTACCTCGCCATCGCGTGCGTTATCGTCGCCGTTCCACTGCTCACTTCCGCCTGGATGGGCCGCGACCCGGAGCAGCAGGAGATTGAATCGCTGCGCCGCGAGCAGACCGACTTCAACCCCGTCGCCGAGGTCCAAGCGGATGCGGGGCACCAGTCGGTCCGCCGCGCGGAGAACGCCGAGCAGCTTGTCGACGACCGCCGCGCCCGCGCCGCCCAGCGCCACCGCCACGCCGGCGGGGGCGCTAGCGCACCTTCGTGATCACCGGCAGACGGAATTCGTCCGGGCTGGCCTGCTCCCAGGCTTCGGCCCAGGCCTCGGGGGCGTCGCCAAGCAACTGGCCCGGCTCGAGCCAGTCGTAGAGCGCCTTGTAGGAGCGCGTGACGCCGGGCGCGATGACCTGGCGCAGCATGTTCGGCGTGAGCTCTGCGGGGGTGGTGGCGCCGCATGAAGCCATCATGGACACCGCTTGGTCGACGGTGGCGTTGTGGTAGTTCTTCACGCGCACCGCCTTGGAGTCGACGTCGAGGGCGCGCTGGCGCCACTTGCTCTGCGTCGCCACCCCCGAGGGGCACTGGCCCGTCTGGCATTTCTGGGCCTGGATGCAGCCGACGGCCATCATCATGGAGCGGCCCGAGTTGGTGTAGTCGGCGCCCTGGATGAGGCGTTTGACGATGTCGTTGGCGGCCGTGACCTTTCCGGACGCACCGATCTTGATGTTGTCGCGGAGGCCGGTGCCGACGAGGGCGTTGTGCATCATCATCAGACCCTCGGTCAGGGGAAGGCCGACGTGGTCCTCGTATTCGAGGGGTGCAGCGGCGGTGCCGCCCTCGGACCCGTCGATGACGATGAAGTCGGGGGCGGTGCCCACCTCGCGGATGGCTTTGCAGATGGACAGGACGTCGATCATCGAACCAACGCACATCTTGAAGCCGGCCGGCTTGCCGCCGGAGAGTTCGCGCATCTCGGCGATGAATTCGATCAGTTCCGTCGGGGTGGAGAACACGGAGTGCCGCGACGGGGAGATGCACGTCTTGCCCTCGGGCACGCCGCGCACGCGGGCGATCTCCGCGCTGACCTTCGATCCGGGCAGGACACCGCCGATGCCGGGTTTGGCGCCCTGGGAGAGCTTCAGCTCAGTCATCTTCACCTGGTCGATGGAGGAGAGCTCCTGGAATTTCGCCGGGTCGAATTTGCCGTCCTCGGTGCGGGCGGAGAAGTAGCCGGTGCCGATTTCCCAGACGAGGTCGCCGTTGTTCTCCAGGTGGTAGCGGCTCAGACCGCCCTCGCCGGTGTCGTGGACGAAGCCGCCGAGCTCCGCGCCTTTGTTCAGTGCGCGGACGGCGTTGGCGGACAGCGCGCCGAAGGACATGGCGGAGATGTTCATCAGCGACATGTCGTACGGCTTCGTGCAGTCTTTGCCGCCGATGTGCGCTCGGGGAGCCTCGTCGGGCATCTGGGCGGGCATGACGGAGTGGACGAGATACTCGAAACCGGAGCTCATCACGTCGCGTTCGGTGCCGAAGGCCATCTCGCCCTCGGTGCCGTTGGCGCGCTGGTTGATCATCTCGCGTGTCTGGTAGTTGAAGGGGCGACCGTCCCAATTGTTCTCCACGAAGTACTGGTGGATCTCGGGGCGGATGCGGTGGGCGAGGTACCGGGCGTGCCCGAGCACCGGGTAGTTGCGGAAGATGGAGTTGTTTTTCTGTCGCAGATCCCGTGCGGCCAGGGATGCTGTCGCTGCTGCGGCTGTACCTGCTATCACTGCCCGCGGCTTTTCGGCCACGAACTTTCCTAGCGACGACACGGCCTTCTTCATTTGCTTATCACCAATTCACACATTCATACATTGCACGGATAGTCACAGGTAGTTCCTATTTTAACGGGAGGTGTTCCGACCCTGATGATGAGGGGTGGACGCGGCCGTGCCGCGGGGCAGGCGTGGATCTGCTCCGGGGTGATTAACTCGCTGAGTCACTTCCGCTGCCAGGCAGTCGTCGCGGAGATCGCTTTCGCTCCGCGCCGCTTGAGCATGGCGTGGGCAGCACCGCTTACCGACGGATACGAGCAGTACCCCGTCTCCACCCCCGGCCACTGGGCCTGTGCGGCCGCGAGCGCCGCCTCCACCACTGCGGTGCCGACACCGCGGCGGCGGTGCTGGGGCATCACGTAAATGAGACCGAGCTCCATGAGGGCGTCGTCGTCGGAGTCGTAGTGGACGGCTTCGGCCATGCCGACAGCTGTGCGCCCGCCCGTGGCGGGGTCGGCGGTGTAGGCGATGGCGGTGACCTGGTTGCCGCCGCGGTCCAGAAGCCGGGCGCCGGCATCGCGGACTCGCTGCTCTGTCCACTCGACGGTATCCAGCTTCAGCTCCCCGCGCGGGTAGTCGCGGGAGGCGGCGGTGAGCACGTCACGGAACAAAGCGAGGTCGGCGGCGGGGAAGTCCATGTTGTGCACGATCTCGATGGAGTCCACCGGCATCGGCGCAACCGCTGAGGCAGGCTGGGCATCCCCGATGGAAAACGTCGCCTGTTCCTCACGGTAAGCGGGGGAGTAGCCGGCGGTGCCCACAATCCCGGCGGCGGGAGAAGGAGCGCCGACCGCGTGGGTCTCCCAGATGTGGCGGATGGGGCGGTGGAGGCGGGCGGAGAGGGCGTCGATAAGCGATAAAGCGGCGCCCCACGGCCCTTCCGGGACCGGCTCGCCGGGCAGCGGGGCAATGGCGGCGTCGAGCGTGACGGAAGCTTCGATGATGCCGGTGTCTTCGAGGAGCGGCAGGGAGATGAACACCCACGCGTCGATATCGGCCAAATCGTCGACGGTGATCTCCGGGTAACCGTGACCGCCCAGCGGACGCGGCATCCGGTGACTGGTCAGCGCGAACAGGTACGCCTCCGACTCTGCGGAGCCCTCGAGGCGTTTCGCGATATGCGACGCAGTGACCCCGGAATGCGCGTCGCCGGTGATGTCCTGAACCGCGAGCGTCGCCGAGAACGCGTACGCGCCGACAACCTCATCGGCGTTGGCGCCGGCGGAATAGAGAAGCGGCTGCAAGCTAGTCGTCGAGAGCCTTCGCGGCGACATCGGCGAACTCCTGCCACTGCTCAGCCTGCGCGCGCAACTCCGCAGCCTTCGCGGCGTCGCCCTTGGCCTCGGCGGCCTCCGCCTTCGCGCGGAAGTCGTCGGCCTTGACCTGGAACTGGTTCGCCTTGTCCTGCTGGGCCGGGTTCGACTTGCGCCACTGCTTCTCCTCAGCGTCGGAGACGCGCTTCTCGATTTCGCCGATCTTGTCCTCGTACTCGCGGATCTTTCCGCGCGGCACGAAACCGATCTCCTCCCACTTGTCCTGCAGCTCCCGCAACTTCGACTTTGCGGCGCCGAGTCCCTTCCCCGGGTCGATCAGCGGGCCGTACTCGGCGATGAGGTCGTCCTTGGCCTTCGCGTTGGCCTCGAACTCGCGGTCCCGTTCGTCGTTGACGGCGTTGCGCGCGGCGAAGAAGTGGTCCTGGGCGGAGCGGAAACGCTCCCACAGCTTGTCGTCCACGTCGCGCGGGGCGCGGCCGGCGGCCTTCCACTCCGTCATGAGGTCGCGGAATGCGCGGGCGGTCTCGTTCCAGTCTGTGGAATCCTTGATCTTCTCGGCGCGCTCGATGATGTCTTCCTTAGCGGCCTTCGCGGCGGCGCGGCCACGGTCCAGCTCCGCGAAGTGGGCGCCGCGGCGGCGGTTGAAGGAGTCGCGCGCCTTGGAGTAGCGCTTCCACAGGGCGTCGTCGGTCTTGCGGTCGATGCCGCGGATGGTCTTCCACTCGTCCAGGATGGCGCGGATGCGGTCGCCCGCGGCCTTCCATTCCGTGGAGTTGGCGGCAAGGTCCTCCGCCTCGGCGGCGAGGGTCTCCTTGCGGGAAATCGCCTCGGCGCGGCGGGCCTCCTTGGCTTCCTTGGCCTTTTCGCCGGCGACGTCGGCTTGGTCGAGGAGCTCCTTCAGTCGGGCATCCACTGCGTCGAGGTCGCCCACGACGGCCTGCTCGTCGAGGCTATCGATGAGTTGTTGCGCCTGCGTGCGCACCGAGTTCGCGTCCTCGGGGCGGGCGGCCAGGCGGTTCTCCAGCAGGCCGACTTCGGTGGCGAGGTCGCCGAAACGCTGCGCGAAGTGCTCCAGCCCCTCTTCCGGGGTGCCAGCCTGCCACGAACCGACGGCGCGCTCGGTGCCGCCGCGGGTGACGTAGACGGTGCCGTCCTCGTCGATGCGGCCGAATTTCTTCGCCTCGGCGGTGTCGGCGGGCGCGGCCGGGGTCGCGGGCACCGGTGCAGGTGTGGACGCCCCTGCACCGGCCGGGCGTGCTCCCGGGCGCGGCCCCGGCTTGGGGGCGCGGGTGGGCATCGATCCCGGCGAGGGAACCGCCTTCGGGGTCGGCTTCTGTCCGTCGGTTGGGGGCTGCGTCATGGTGGAGGCGTCCTTTCATGTGTGTGCCGCGCGACACGGCTGCCGTAATGCTTTGAGACTCTACCGGCCCGCCGCTGCACATGTCAGCCGTTGGAACCGTTTGCGGACCAGTGGTTAGGGTGGTGTGCGTGAACCAGTTCAATGTGTGCGTCGTGCCGGGTTCGCCGGCGCTTGTCAGCGAACTCGCTCCCCGAGACGCCGCCGGCGGCGAACTAGTGCGCACGATCCGCCGGCTCGCGGGGCACGACGCACGGCCGATCCACATCGTTGGGTCGCAGGACGGGCGGTGGCGCACGGAACACACGGGTTCGTTCCGCGCGTGGGGTGCGCCGCAGGTCACTGTCGGCGATGGCAACTACTTGGCGGAGCTCGTCGCGCGCTACGTGCTCGGCGACTCCGCCGCACGTGTCACCGAATCGCGCTCCACGATCGCCCCGCTGGACCCGGAGGCGCTGACGGTGGTCGTCGTCGACGGTTCGGCGGGGCTCACTCAGCGTGCGCCGCTCGCACTCGTCGACGGTGCCCCGGAAGTCCACGAGCAGATGGCGCGTTTTTTGGCCGGCGCGGCACAGCTGCCGGAGGAGCTCGCGGAACACGGGGTCGTCGAGCCCGCCCTGTGGCATGAGCTCGCCGCGCTCGATGCCGCCAACCAGCAGCTCATCGCGCACGACGCGGCGGACGGTGTCGGCCGTTTCATCGCTACCTGGCAGGTGGATCATGCCTGATGCGGTTGGTCTGCCTGTCACGCCCATCGCGGTCGTCGGCCCGACAGCATCGGGCAAGTCGAATTTGGGGATCGCTCTGGCCAAGGAACTCGGCGGGGAGGTGGTCAACGTCGATTCGATGCAGCTCTACCGCGGCATGGACATCGGCACGGCGAAGCTGGCGCCCGGGGAACGCGGCGGTGTCCCGCACCACCTGCTCGATATCTGGGACGTGACGCGCACGGCGTCGGTTGCTGAGTACCAGTCGCGGGCGGTCGCCGTCGTCGAGGACATCGCCGCGCGTGGGGCGGTCCCGGTTCTCGTCGGCGGGTCAATGATGTACGTGCAGTCGCTTATCGACGACTGGCAGTTCCCGCCCACCGACCCCGCCGTCCGCGGGAAGTACGAGGCTCGCCAGGCGGAGATCGGGGTGCAGGCGCTGCATGCGGAGCTCGCGGAGGTGGATCCGCAGGCGGCGAGCATCATCGAGGACAACGACCCGCGACGCACTGTCCGCGCCCTCGAGGTGATCGAGTTGACCGGCAAGCCCTTCCAGGCTTCCCAACCGCCGAAGGATGCCCCACCACGGTGGGGGACGAAGATCGTCGGCCTGCGGACGGTGGCGGAATGGCTGAACCCCCGCATCGAGAAGCGCACGCGGCTCATGTTCGACCGCGGCTTCGTCGACGAGGTGCGCACGCTTATCGACGCCGGCCTCACCCCCGATTCCACCGCCGGCCGCGCCATCGGTTACGCGCAAGTCCTCGATTTTCTCGGCGGCGGAATCTCGCTCGACGAGGCCGTGGAGTCGACGATCACGGGCACCCGCCGCTACGTCCGGCGGCAGCGTTCCTGGTTCAACCGCGACAAGCGCATCGCGTGGATTGAGGCGGACCAGGAGCCACAGGACCTTCTCCGCGCCGCGCTAGACTCGCTGGCGTGAGCAACAACAAGGATCACTTGTCCAGCCTGCCGTTCATCAAGGCGCACGGAACGGAGAACGACTTCGTCGTGCTTGTCGACGTCGACGACCAGCTCGAGGACCTCGGTGTCTTGACCGACGAGCTCGTCGCCTCCCTCTGCGACCGCCGGGCCGGCATCGGCGGCGACGGCTTCCTGCGCGTGGTCCGGTCGTCCGGCGGGGACAGCGACAGCGGCGACGGAGGTGACGGAGGGGCGGGTCCGCGGTGGTTCATGGACTACCGCAACGCCGACGGCTCGGTCGCCGAGATGTGTGGAAACGGGATCCGCGTCTTCGCCCACGTCCTGGCCGCCCAGGGGTTGGAGACGTCTCGCGAATTCGACGTGGATACCCGCGCCGGTGTCAAGCGCGTTATCATCCGCGACCTCGCCGGTGAGGGCCCCCACGGCCCCTCACACGCGGAGGTCGAGGTCGGCATGGGCCCGGTGGAGGTCACCGGAGTGTCCACTGCTCGCATGGGCGAGGTCGACTTCGCCGGGCTCGGTGTGGATGTGGGCAACCCGCACCTCGCCGCGGTCATTCCCGGAATGACACCGGAACAACTCGCCGCGATGCACTTCACCCAGCCTGCCTTCGACCACGAATTCTTCCCGCACGGGGTCAACGTCGAAATCCTCACCGAAATGGCCGGCGTGCAGGAGGGCACCGCCAGCGGTTCCGTGCACATGCGCGTGTGGGAGCGTGGCGTGGGGGAGACCCGCTCATGCGGCACCGGCACCGTTGCCGCGGCGTGTGCCGCGCTTGCCGATGCCGGCATCGAGAACGGCTCCGTCACCGTCCACGTCCCGGGCGGTGCCTTGACCATCACCATCGACGACGGGCAAGCGACCATGACGGGGCCGTCCGTGATCGTGGCGAGGGGAGAGGTGGAGCTGGGGGCGCTGCGTCGATAAGCGGAAAGCTCAGCCCGGTCCCAACCTGCGGGCGGCGCGCCGCGCGTCGGCCCAGGACGCCGCAAGATCGCACGCGCGCTGGTCGGCGATGTTGATCATGCGCTCCAGCGCACGGCGGTCGAGGTCGTCGTTGCCCAAATGCGTGTCCACGCGCGCCAGGAAACGGCGCGACGACCCGAGCCGCAAGTGGAAATCCTCGATGGCGGGAATATCGCTGTGCGGGTGCGCCAACGCGCGGTACGTCAACGTGCGCTCGGCGAGGGCGTCGGGGCCGATACCCGACATGAAATCCTCGTACTCCGCCACCACCTGTGCGATGTCGTCGCGCGCGACCCGCAGCGACGACTTCAACGCCTCCACCTCCGGGTCCACCGTGCTGTTGCGGTAGCCGATGAACGCCACCGCCGCGATGGCGATGCCGATGAGCAGGCCGATGTAGCCCATGCGCGTGCCAAGCAAAATGGCGACGACAAGAGCCAGCGTCAGCCAAATAGCTGCCTCCCGGTTGCGGCGACTCCCGGCCATGGGATTCCCCGTCCTAGTGCCCGCCGCAACCGCAGCTTCCGCCGCCGCCTCCGCAACCGCCGCCGCAGCCGGCGGCCATCGCGACCTGGCCCGCGAGAACAGCCGTTCCCGCGATGACGGAATTGCGCTCCGGCAGGGGGCTGTCTTCCGCGTCGCCCTCCGCCGGCATGACCACGTCGAAGGGGAACGCCCCGTCAACGGAGACGTGGATGAAACGCTCACCGGTCAACGTGTTGGTGCGGTACTCGGCCTCCAGCACCCGCGCGGAGAATTTCGCGGCGGCGTCCGGGGCTGAGGCGGCTCCGGAATTCACGCGCTCGGCGCCTTCGGAGACGACAGAGCCCAAAGTCTCGCCGGTGGCTGCGAGGTAGGCATCAACGCTGTCGTAGCGGTCAACTGCCACTGCGAGGGCGGTGAAGCCCATTTCTTGCCACTCGAGGGTTGGTTCGTCGACAAGCAAAGGCCCCTGTGCGATGTTCGCCGTGACGGACGCGATCGCGTTGCCCATCGGGTCGACGACATCGCACAGCCCGACGACATCGTTGACCATAGTCACGTGCGCGTACGTGCGCGTCGTGGAATCGAAGCCGGCGAAAGTGGCGAAAGGCTCCACCGCGAGAATGTTCAGCTCCGCGCCCGACGGGTCCGCGAACTGGATCAGCTGCCCGCCGCGCACCTCGCCCGTCACCGAGAGCTGGTTGGACGCGATGGCCGCCTCCACGGCGTCCTGCCACCGCGGATAGCGCATGCCGATGCTGGAGAGATCTGAGGTGATCGTGTCGCTCATGCCCCCTGATTCTAGTGCCGGAGAGCACGCTTGGAACAATCCGCCGCAGCGGGCGGTTGTTTTCGGAGACAGACCTTTTTGCCTGAACCTGCAGGCATGCGACAATAAGGACTCAATGACGAAAACGTTTTCCCACTCTCCCGCCGCACCAGACGGGCAGCCGACCCACGACGAGCTTCTCGCGGAAGCCTTCGGCGAACCGACAACCGGTTCGCTGGACCTCGCCGAGCGCAACGCTTTCCGACGCGTCATCCGCGACACCGACATCCGCTCCGAAGAGCAGGAGGACGGCTACGAGGTCGAGTACCGCAAACTGCGCCTCGAACAGGTCGTCCTCATCGGTGTGTGGACCGAAGGCACCACCGCCGAAGTGGAAGCCAACATGAACGAGCTCGCGGCACTGGCGGAGACAGCCGGCGCGGATGTCGTCGAAATGCTGTACCAGAAGCGCGACAAGCCGGACCCGGGCACCTATATCGGCTCCGGAAAAGTCAGCGAGCTCAAAGACATCGTGGCGGCCACCGGAGCCGACACAGTCGTGTGCGACGGCGAGCTCTCCCCGGGCCAGATGGTGGCGCTCGAGGAGGCGCTGAAAATCAAGGTCATCGACCGCACCATGCTCATCCTTGACATCTTCGCCCAGCATGCGAAGTCGAAGGAGGGCAAGGCGCAGGTCAGCCTCGCGCAGATGGAATACCTGTACACCCGCACCCGCGGCTGGGGCGGCAACTTGTCGCGCCAGGCGGGCGGCCGCGCCGGCTCCAACGGCGGTGTGGGCCTGCGCGGTCCCGGTGAGACGCGCATCGAGGCAGACCGCCGCCGCCTGCGCTCCGAGATGGCGAAGTTGCGCCGCGAACTGGCGGGCATGAAGACAGCCCGCGACGTCAAGCGCGCCCAGCGGCAGCGCTCCACGATTCCGAAGATCGCGATTGCGGGCTACACCAACGCCGGCAAATCGTCGCTGATTAACGCCATGACGGATGCGGGCGTTTTGGTGGAGGACGCGTTGTTCGCGACACTGGATCCGTCGACACGCAAAGCCGAGCTCGCCGACGGCCGCACTGTCGTCCTCACCGACACCGTCGGCTTCGTGCGCCACCTTCCGACGCAGCTCGTCGAAGCGTTCAAGTCCACCCTTGAGGAGGTCGCCGGCGCCGACCTGATGCTGCACGTCGTCGACGGGTCCGATCCGTTCCCGCTGAAGCAGATCAAGGCGGTCAACGACGTCCTCGCCGAGATCACGCGCGATACCGGTGATGAGATCCCGCCCGAGATCGTCGTGGTGAACAAAATCGACTGCGCCGACCCCGTCGTGCTGGCGGAGCTGCGCCACGCGTTCGACGACTCCCGGCGCGACGTCGTCTTCGTCTCCGCCCGCACCGGTGAGGGCATTCCGGAGCTCGAGGGCCGCATCGAGATGTTCCTCAACACTCTCGATGCGCACGTGACCATGCTGGTGCCGTACACCCGCGGCGACATCATCTCCCGCCTCCACGAGGAGGGCACCGTGCGCAGCGAGGACTACAAGGAGGAGGGCACGCTTATCGACGTCCGCCTGCCCCGCGTCCTCGCCCACCAATTCGCCGAGTTCGTTGTGGACTAGAACGAATTCGTCCACGGCGAGCCGGGTGCTAAATTTAGGAGCCTGTGAGCTTCATTCCTTCCTGGACCGTCCACGGCGACGGCAAGACCATCCGTCCCGGTTCCGTCGTCGCCCCTGAAGAGCGTCTGAGCTGGTCGCGCACGATCAGCATCGGCATGCAGCACGTTATCGCAATGTTCGGTGCGACTTTGCTCGTGCCCACCTTGACCGGCTTCCCGGTGAACACCACGCTGCTGTTCTCCGGGCTGGGAACCATCATCTTCCTGCTCTTCACCCGCAACAGGTTGCCGAGTTACCTGGGATCGTCGTTCGCCTTCATCGCTCCGCTGACGGCGTCGCAGCAGCATGGCATCGGCGCGCAGCTCGGCGGCATCCTGATCACGGGTCTGGCGCTCATCGGTGTGGGACTGCTGGTCACGTGGGCGGGCAAGCGCGTCATCGACGCCGTCATGCCGCCTGTGGTCACCGGCGCGATTGTTGCGTTGATCGGCCTGAACCTCGCGCCCACCGCTGTCGTCAACACGCAGACCCAGCCCGCCGTCGGTCTGGTCACCCTCGCCGCCATCCTCATCGCCACCGCTTGCCTGCGCGGAATGGCCTCGCGCCTGTCCATCCTGATCGGTGTGGTCACCGGCTGGGTATTCGCCGCACTGACCGGCAACCTCTCCGAAGACGCCGGCGCCACTATCGCCGCCGCTCCCTGGATCGGCGTGCCGACCTTCCACGCCCCCGAATTCCACCTCTCCGCCATCCTGGTCACGCTGCCGGTGCTCGTTGTGCTCATCGCCGAGAACGTCGGACACGTCAAGGCTGTCGCCGAGATGACCCGCCGCGACCTCGATGACCTTGCCGGCCCCGCGCTGATCGGCGACGGAGTGGCCACCAGTCTTGCCGGCGCCTTCGGCGGCTCCGGCACCACCACCTACGCGGAGAATATCGGTGTCATGGCCGCCACCCGCGTCTATTCGACCGCCGCGTACTGGGTCGCCGCAGTCTTCGCCATTATGCTGGCCTTCGTGCCCAAATTCGGCGCCCTCATCTTCACGATTCCCGCTGGAGTCCTCGGAGGTGCGTGCCTGGTGCTCTACGGTTTGATCGGCATGCTGGGCGTGCGAATCTGGCAGGACAACAAGGTCGACTTCAACAACCCCGTCAACCTCACGATGGCGGCAGTCGCGCTCATCGTGGGCATCGGCAACCTCACCTTCGAGATCGGCAACGTCACCCTCGAAGGCATCGCGCTGGGCTCCATCGGCATCATCGTGCTGTACCCGCTCATGCGCTGGGCCTATACCCACCTCGGCGAGGGACGCCTCCTCCCCAAGACGGATTAACGGACTAGCCGCGCGGCGTCCTGTGGATAACCGTGAACTATCCACAGGTTCTCCGGACGGCAGTTGATTGGGCCGGAGAAACCTTTAGTCTCCGAGGCATGAGCACATTCGACACACTTCTTGCCACTGAGACGACCAGCGCGCTGGACGCCCTCGCCGGGTTCGACCGTCGCGCTGCTCTCCACGCCGGCATCAAGCCGAGTCGAATCGACGAGTGGGACAAACTCCACCACACCTATTACGGGCCCACCGCGTGGACAGCGCAGCAGCGCCACGCTTTAGAACTCGCCCGCGAAGGGGAGATGAGTCTCGATCAGTTGGCGCTCATCGAGAAACATCTGGGCACTGTCAAGAATCCCCGCGAGAAATGGGAGCTGCGGCACGAGCTGTTGGGGATGAGGGGGAAGTATGAGACGCTTCGTCGTGAAGCGAAAGCCCTCATCTCGGCGGAGAAGAAGCCGCCGAAGAAACAGGCCCGGTTCTCGCCCTCGCGGTGCGGGATGCGCACCATGTCGCTCACCGCCGACGAACAATCCATCGCCGACCTCGAGCACGTACTCATGCAGGGCATCGACCCGTCGAAGCCAGCGGCACCACAGATGGCAGACAACTTCTTGCGGCGCATGCGCCGCGGCGGAGGAGGCATCCCGACCGCAGCGGCGCGACCAATGCTGCTCGTGCCGCCGCCGGCGTATGCGCGCATCCTGCGCGGCGAAGGCGACGACATTGTCCTGGGCTTGACCAACGCCACCACAACGACGGGCGCCGAATTCCTCCGCGAACATCTCAGCGACGAACTCGAAATCGCTCTCATCCACCCGCAGGAAGGCCCCGTCAACCTGTACCGCGCACAGCGGCTGGCGAACCAGAAGCAACGCGATCTGATCCGCGCCGCCACACCCGTCTGCCCGGTGCCGGGATGCCGTCACGGAGCCGACAACTGCGAGATCCACCACATCACACCGTGGAAATATGGCGGGGAGACCAACCTCGACAACCTCGCGCCGTTGTGCAGGTACCACAACCGCGTCAACGACGACGACCCGTGGCGGAACAAGCGCGGCCGCATCGAGAGAATCCGGGGCGCCCCGGTGTGGCGGTCGCCCAGCGGAAAAGTCATCCAGAACGACTACCACCGGTTCGGGGCGGCCGAAACGCTGTTCGGGACCAGCGCCCGGGCATGAAAAAACTCCGGCCGGAAGCCGGAGCTTGGGGGCGGGACCCGGTCGGTCGGGTCGCGCAGAATGAGGAGGCTGCAGCACACGGTGCCACGGTGCCACGGTGCCACGGCGCTACGGTGCTGAAGCGCGTCTTACTCGTCGTCGAGGTTGGACTCGATGAGTGCCGCGATCTTCTCGACTGCCTCATCATTATCCGACGTGACCGTCACCTCGTCGCCGTGCTCAGCACCCATGGCCATGATCATGAGGGAGGATGCCGCATCGGTCTCGTCGTCCTCGTCGCCGCCGACGAGGGTGAGGATGATGTCGTCGTCGTACTCTCCGGCCGCCTCTGCGATCACGGTTGCCGGGCGGGCGTGCAGGCCCACGGTGGAGCCGACCTTGACTGTCTTGGAAGCCATATGAGAAATCCTTTCTTCAGTGGCGTCGAGATGGGCGCTGTGTGCGCTCCATCGTAGGAGAAAAGTGTGGGTTATGCGGCTGCAGGAGCGTGTGGGGCCTGTGCGTCAGGCGCGGATTCGGCGTGCTTCTGCGCCGCCTGCTCGATGGTGGTGTTCGGCCAGAGTCGCTTCGCCGCGATCACCGCGATTGTGGCCACTGCGACGCCGACAGCCAGGGAGATGAACATGCCCCACCACGGCTCGTAGGCGAAGATGACGAAGATACCGCCGTGCGGTGCCTTCGCGCCCACGCCCAGAGCCATCGACGCAGCACCAGCCGCGGCTCCGCCGAGCATCATCGACGGGATGACGCGCAGCGGGTCGGCGGCAGCGAACGGAATGGCACCCTCGGACACGAAGGACAGGCCCAGCAGCCACGCAGACTTGCCGTTCTCCTGCTCGGCCGGGGTGAACAGCTTCTTGCGCAGGAACGTCGCAATGGACAGAGCGATCGGCGGGACCATGCCGGAAATCATCACGGCGGCCATGATCTCGTAGGCTGCGTCGGTGCCGGCGGACAGGCCGGCGGTACCGAAGAGGTACGCGGCCTTATTCACGGGGCCGCCGAGGTCGAAGCACATCATCAGGCCGATGATCACGCCGAGCAGAATTGCCGACGATCCGCTCATCGACTCCAGCCAGCCTTGCAGCCCGGTCATGATCGCGCCGAGCGGACGGCCCAAAAACAGGAACATCAGCAGGCCGACGATGAGCGATGTCAGCAGCGGGATGATCACCACCGGCATGAGCGAGCCGAGCCAGCGCGGGACCCTCCACGAGCCGATCCAGTAGGCGATGAAACCAGCGAGCAAACCAGTGACGAGACCACCGATGAAGCCGGCGCCGACCATCACGGACAGTGCGCCGCCGACGAAGCCCGGAGCGATGCCGGGGCGGCCGGCGATGCCGTAGCCGATGTAGCCGGACAGGGCAGCGACCACGAACTGCATCGCCAATTTCCCGATGGCGAAGAGGACCGCGCCTAAGTACAAAGACCAGCCGGAGCGGTCGAAGGTGACGGTCTCGCCGTCGATGAGCACCTCGTGGCCCGGCAGGTTGGTGGGCGAGTAGTCGAGCGGGATGACCTGCCAGCCGTCGGCGACATCGTAGCCGCCGACGAGGAAACCGAGCGCCAGGAGGAGGCCTCCGGCCGCGACGAACGGAACCATGTAGGAAACACCCGTCATGATGGCCTGCTGGATGCGCTTCGGCCAGCTCACATCTCCCTGCGCTTCTCCTGACGGTTCGGCGGTACCGCCCGGCACGCGGCGGGCGTTCGGGTTGTCAGCGGCGGCGATGGCTTCGTCGATCATCGCGTTCGGCTCGTTGATGCCGCGCTTGACGGGACTATCGATGACGGGTTTGCCGGCGAAACGCTCCCGGTCCCGCACGGCGACGTCGTGGGCGAAGATGACGGCGTCGGCGGAGTCGATGAACGCCTGGTCGACCCGGTCGCCGCCGGAGGAGCCCTGGGGCTCGATGCGCAGTTCGACGTCGTCGCGCCCGTTGGCGGCCTGCTCGAGGGCGTCGGCGGCCATGTAGGTGTGGGCGATGCCCGTCGCGCAGGACGTGACGGCGACGATGCGCCTCTTTGCGGCCGGTGCGGAAGACGGGGCCGGAGCAGAGCCACCTGTGGAGGCAGGGGAGCCAGGTGCGGCAGAGACAGCGGTGGATCCGGCGCTGTCGCCGGCGGCTGCCGGTGCCGCGGGGGCCTTCTTCTTGGGGGCAGCGTTGAGCACCTCATCGACGGCCGCGACAACCTCTTCCGGTGTCGAGGCGGCGCGCAGGGTGTCGAGGAATTCACCCCGGACCAGTGCGCGGGCGAGCTTGGACAGAATCTTCAGGTGCTCCTTGCCGCCGCCCTCAGGGGCGGCGATCAGGAAGACGAGCTCGGCATCGCCGTCCGGGCCGGAGAAATCGACGGGCCGGGACAGGCGGGCGAACGCGAGAGTGGGTTCCCCCACCGCGGCGGTGCGGCAGTGGGGGATGGCTACCTTGCCGTTGACGCCGGTGCCGGCTTTGAGTTCGCGGGCGGTGGCGGCATCGGCAAGCGTGCTCGGTTCGTCGGTGCGCCCGGCCGCAGCGACGAGCTCGGCGAGGTTGCCTATGACGTCGCCTGGCGTGGCGCCGAAATCAGTGTCGAGCCGGACGAGGTCCGGGGTGATGGTGTTGGACACGGTGGTTCCTTTTCTTAGAGTTCGCGCACGGTGGTGCGGTCGTAGTCGATGTCGTCGGGGGAGGGGATTGCGGTACCCGGGCTGGCTGCGGCTGCGGTGCCGTAGGCGACGGCGGTGCGCAGTGCTGCAGGGAAGTCTTTGCCGTCGAGACGCGCGAGAATGTAGCCCGCGAGGGAGCTGTCGCCTGCGCCGACGGTGGAGCGCACCTGTGCGGGCGGGGTGGCGGCGTGCCATGCGCCGTCGACGGTGACGAGGCATGCGCCGGCGCCGCCGAGGGTGACGAGGACTTCGCGCACGCCCTTATCGACGAGCGCTGCCGCGGCTTTCACCACCGCGTCCAAGTCGCCGTCGTCAGCTTGACTCTCGAGCTCGCCGCCGTCGATGCCCGCGAGTTGGCCGAGCTCGAAAGCATTGGGCTTGACGACGTCCGGCGCCGTCGCCTCCAGCTTCCTTCCCAGCTCCTTGAGCGGTTCGTCGGAGGTGTCGACTGCGATGAGCAGGTCGGGTGCAGCGTCGCGCAGCGCTGCCACCAGTTGCGGGTACCAGTCGGCCGGGGCACCAGGGGGCAGCGAGCCGGCGAGGACGGCGGCACGGGTGAGGGGGTGGGAGGCGGCGTCGACAAGCTCTGTTTCGAGCGTGCGGCGGACATCGTCAGTCAGCGTGGTGCCCGGTTCGTTGAGCTTAGTTGTGCGGCCGGATGATTCCGTCACGGTGGTGTTCGTGCGAACTGCGCCGTCCACAGGGACGGTGCGCAGCGGAATTCCCGCGGAACGGGCCAGCGCGGTGAAGGGGTCGTTGTCCGCGGCGGGAGCGATGGCGAGGGTGTCCTGGCCGGCTTTGAGCACGGCGTTGGAGACGTTGATGCCTTTCCCGCCCGGTTCGCGCGAGCTCTCGGAGACGCGGAGAACCCCGCCTGGGTCGAGTGAGTCGATGCACATTGTGGCGTCGATACTGGGGTTAGCGGTGAATGTGATAATCACTGGGCAATCCTTTTCGCTCCGCGGCGCGGCCGTGGGGGTGCTGGAGCGTTGGTGGACAGATGCCGGGGCGGGGGTGGTATGTGCGCCCCTTCATGTCCGATTATGCCCGTTTTGTGTGGTTAGCTCAAGAAAAACCACATGCGGCAAGCGTCACGGCGGCGCGGGAGGGCCGGTCCGGCTCAGTCCGCCTGGATGACATCGACTCCGAGTTCGGTGAGCTCGGTGACGAAAGACGGGGGAGCGTCGGTGTCCGTGACAACGACGTCGATGCTGTCGAGGGCGGCGAAACTCACCAGGTAGTCGCTTCCGAGCTTGGAGGAGTCGCACAGCACCACGACTTTCCGGGCGTTGGTCACCATGGCTGATTTCACGGCGGCTTCCTGCGCGTCGGCGGTGGACAGCCCGTGGTCGACGGTGAGGGCGTTGGTGCCCATGAAGGCGACGTCGGCACGCAAAAGCGCGAGCGTTCGGAGCGCGGTATCGCCGACGACGGCTTGCGTGATGGCGCGTACTGTGCCACCGAGAAGCTGGACATTGATTTCGCCCGTACTGGACAGGTCGACCGCGATGGGTAGTGAGTTGGTCACGAATGACAGCGACGCAGCGACGGGAACGTCTTTGATCATGCCCGCGAGCACGTTGATGGTCGTGCCGGAGTCAAGGAAGACGGAACCGCCCGAGGTGGGCAAGAATTGGAGCGCGGCTTTCGCGATGGCGGTCTTGGCTGTCGTCGCGGAGCGCAACCGGGCGTCGAGGGGAAGTTCCGTCGTCAGGTACGACTGGCTGGAAACAGCTCCGCCGTGAACGCGCTGCACGATGCCCTCGCGGTCGAGCACGGCGAGGTCGCGCCGAATGGTTTCGGCGGTGACGTCAAATTTCGTGGAGAGTTCGGTGACGTTGACGCGTCCCTCCACGGCGGTAAGGGACGCGATCTGACGGCGCCGTTCTTCGGCGTACATGGGCACTTCCTTCCGAGCCTCGGGCATGTGCGTGCGAGGCACTCATACACTTGCCCCATTATTCCTTTTAGGCTTGAAAAATCACGCCCGAGCGTGTCTGTCTGTGCCCGTTTCACCCCCGGAAGGGGAGGCTAGAGTTTGCGGAAAACGGAGACGACCAGGCCCATGATTTCCGCGTCGTCGCCCTTAATGGGGGCGAAGGCATCGTTATGGGGGAGGAGCCACACGCCGGAGGAGTCTTTGTGGAATTCCTTGACGGTCGCCTCACCGTCGATAAGCGCGGCGACGAACTGGCCCTCCTCAGCGACGGGCTGTGTGCGGACCGCGACCCAGTCCCCGTCGAGGATGCCGGCGTCCCGCATCGACTCCCCGACAACCTGGAGCAAGTAGAGGTCCCCGTCACCGACGAGCTCTTCCGGGAGAGGGAAGTACTCGGAGACGTTCTCCTCCGCGAGGATCGGGTTCCCGGCGGCGATTTGGCCCAGCACCGGGATGTAGCGGGGCGCCGCCGCGTCCTCTGGCGTCGGGCTGGCCTTGCGGTTTTTGCGTGATCCGGACTCGGGCAAGTGGCGAAGATCGACCGCGCGGGGCTTGTTCGGGTCCCTGCGCAAAAAGCCCTTCTTTTCGAGCTCCTTGAGCTGGTACGCCACCGACGACGTCGACTGCAAGCCGGCAGCATCCCCGATCTCGCGGATGCTCGGCGGATAGCCGCGCAGCACTACCGCGTCCTGGATGACCTCGAGAATGCGGCGCTGACGTTCAGTCAACGACTTCAGGTCCGGCTTCTTGTCTTCTCGCTTCGGCATTGGGTGCGTCCTCTTTTCTCTCCATGGTGATCGTCCGTTGGGGTGGGGGTGAAACCCTTCATCAACTTGGACGACGCTGCCCGGCGTTCGGTTCCCTTGACTCTTGTTTACCACGAATGAGCAAATTTGTTCGAAATATTCGGAGCACGCCTAGACAAATTTTGGCCGCCTTGCTATAAATCGAACATAGAAGCTATCGAACACTTAATCGAACACATTCTAGGACGTGGTTGAAGCGTCTCTTAGAATCGCAGTCGAACAACAGAAAGGAACTCTCATGACTATCTCTATCGCACGTTCTAGCAGCGCCGACTCCTCCTCGATGAAACCCGCATCTCGTGTGCAGCCGGCTGATGTCTGGGACCTTGACCGGCGTTCGAGCGCGCTCCGGAACCGTCCCACCGTTCGAACCTTGGGGCCGGATAATCGAAAATATGAGCACCGCGACGCGCCGGACAGGGTTGAGTTCGGTGGCAACGCTGATTCGTTCGAATCCCGGCGCGAGACCGCCGGTGCGACTGTCCTTGGCGCGCTTTTCGGCGTGGCACTGATCGTCGGTTCGGCATTCGGCGGGGCGTTCTCCGGCGGGGACGCCGGGTTCGTCTCCGACAACGCCGGCACCCAGATGGCGGCCGTGTCCCAGCACTAAAGAAAGCATGTGCGCGGACCCGTCCCGCACTAAGCCGACCATGGGGGAGGGCGTATGCATTCCGCGTCCTGTCGGCGCGTCTTGGCGGCGGATCTGGGGAGTAAGATCTTAAGCCGTGCACTGTCCTTTCTGCCAGAACGATAGCTCCCGTGTCTCCGACTCCCGTCTCGTCGAGGGGGGCGCAGCCATTCGCCGCCGCCGCGAGTGTACGGAGTGCGGCGGACGCTTCACCACCATGGAAAAAGCGGTCCTGACCGTGGTGAAGCGCAACGGGGTCAGCGAACCCTTCGACCGCGACAAACTCATCGTCGGTGTGCGCCGCGCATGCCAAGGCCGAGATGTGTCCGATGATGCGTTGAAGCGCCTCGCACAAGAGGTCGAGGAGATCGTGCGCAGTCACGGCAGCTCACAGATCCCTTCCAACGAGATCGGCCTGGCCATCCTCGAGCCGCTGCGGGCGCTCGACGAGGTCGCCTATCTGCGCTTTGCGTCGGTGTACAAATCTTTCGAGAGCGCTGACGACTTCGAATCCGAAATCCGCCTCATGAGGCGCAAGGACCGCGGCATGGAGGAGCTGTAAGTCCACGGCATTAAGTGAGCACAGTGAGTGCGGCAAGTGATCGCGGGCTCCGCCCGGCGTCTTAGAGCTTGTCGATCATTTTCTCGATGCGCCGCGGGCTCACTGGCTTAGCGGTGCCCAGGCGCTGCGCGAACAGACTCACACGAAGCTCCTGAATACGCCAGAGGATGTCTTTGACCGCCCGTGATTTCGCGCGTTGGGCAGGCAGGCGCTTCAGCTTGGCGTCGAGCGTGCTCTTCACCTCGTCGACGACGGACTGACGGTCGGCGTCGCGGTCGGGGTCGAGATTCATGTCCTCGAGGCGCACCTGGATGGCGGACATGTACCGCGGGAGGTGCTGGAGATTCTCCATGCCGTGGACTGTGATGGCGTTCTTGGGCAGGAGAAACGCCATTTGCTGTCGGATGTCGTCGATGGCGGGGCCCGACCAGTTCTCCAGTTCGGCGGCGATGTTGATGTATTCAACGACTCCGCCGGAAATTCCGACGACGGACCGCCGGACGACCCCGGGAACCTGGGGTTTCACGGCGTCGAGAAGCTTCTTGAATTCTGCGGGCGTGCGGACCGGGCCTCCGTTGGCCATCATGAGATCGCGGATCGCAGCCACGCGCGCATCTTCGACGAGTCCCGCCGCGCCACCGTGGGGATACTTATCGACGGCCACCCGCTGCCGCAACGGCAGCCCCTTCGTCATCTGTGCGGCGTTGACCGGGATGTGGCGCATGAGCATGGCCAAGGTGGCCGTCATCATGGAGGCGTCGGCGGCGGCTTTGGTGGGGAAGACCTTCACGCGGACACCGTCGGCGGTGGCCTCGAGTGCGGGGTAGGCATCGACGTGGTTGCCTTCGATCTCGGTGGTGACTGTCTCGGGCACGGCGCCGAGAGTGTCGTCGGTCCACTCGGCCACGGATCCGGATTCGGCTTTCTTAGTGGCTTTGGACACGGACGAGGTGATGTGGCCGGCCTGGCGCTTTTTTAGTGCGGCGAGGCTCTTGTCGTGGTCGATGATCTTGCCGCGCCGGTCGACAGCGGCGAACGTCATAGTCAGGTGAGCAGGCAGGGACTCGGATCGGAAGTCGGTCGCGTTGATGCCGTGGCCGCCCAAGGAGCGGAGGACTTCGGCGAGTTGCTCGGTGATGGGGGCTTCGAAAGGCAGCAGCTTGCCCATGGCGCGTTCGGCGAATTCCGGTGCTGGAACAACAGTCTTGCGCAGCGCCTTGGGCAGGGAGCGGATGAGCTCGGTGACGAGTTCTTCGCGCACGCCGGGCACGAGCCAGTCGAAATCGGTGTTCTCCAGTCCGGCCAGCAAGGGAACGGGAACGAGGACGGTAACACCGTCGAAGGGGTCTCCCGGTTCGAATTTGTACTGCAGGTCGTAGTTGATGGAACCTTGGCGCCATTTGTCGGGGAAGGCGGCTTCGGAGGAGTCGGGGGAGGCGTCGCTAAGCAGTGCCTCCGGGTCGAAGTCGAGGAAAGACGCGTCCTTCTGGCGCTTCTTCTTCCACCACGCGTCGAAGTGGCGGCCGGTGCCGATGTCGGCGGGGATGCGCTCGTCGTAGAACTCGAACAAGGTGTCCTCGTCGACGACGATGCCGCGGCGGCGGACTTTCTCCTCGACGGCGGCGGCTTCCTCGAGGAGTTCGGCGTTGTGCTTCAGGAAGGCGTGGTGGGCGTTCCATTCGCCGTCGATGAGCGCGTGTCGGATGAACAAGTCGCGGGCGGCTTCCATGTCGACGCGGTGGTAGGGCACCAGCCGGTCGGCGACGACGGTGACGCCGTAGAGCATCGACTTCTGGTGGACCATCGGCGCGGCGCGCTTTTGCGACCACACGGGTTCGGAATAGGTGTGCTTGAGCAGGTCGCGGGCGAGCTTTTCCACCCAGGAAGGGTCGATCGCGGCGGCATCGCGGGCCCACAGTCGGGACGTTTCGACGAGTTCGGCGGCCATGACGAATTCAGGCGGCTTCTTCGCCAGGGAGGAGCCGGGGAAGATCATGAAGCGCGTGCCGCGGGCACCCTTGAACTCTTTGGAGTTGCCGTCGCGGGCGCCGATATTGGACAGCAGACCCGTGAGCAGGGACTGGTGGATCGCGTTCGGATCGCGTTCGCCAGCGTCGGCATGACGCAGGTTGGTCCAGCCGAGTTGCTTTTCAGCGTCGCGGAGCTGGCGGACGAGGTCGAACCACTCCCGGATGCGCATGTAGTGCAGGAATTCTTTCTTCATGCGCTTGCGGAAGGCGTTGCCGGACAGTTCGTCGCGGGAGTCCTTGATGTAGTCCCAGAGGTTGAGCGAGGCGAGAAAGTCGGAGGTCTTGTCCTTGAACCGGGCGTGCGCTTGGTCGGCTTGCGCCTGGAATTCCAGGGGGCGTTCGCGGACGTCCTGGATGGTCATGGCGGCGACGATGACGGTGACGTCGGCGAGCACTCCGAGGCGGTCGGCCTCGACGAGCATGCGCGCCATGCGCGGATCGACGGGAATGCGGGCGATGTCGCGGCCGACTGGGGTGAGCACGGGCGCGCCGTGGTCCTCTTTGTCGGTGATGGCGCCGAGTTCGTGGAGGAGCAAGAGGCCGTCGCGCACGGCCTTCGCATCGGGCGGCTGCACGAAGGGGAAGTCGGCGACATCGCCCAGGCGCAGGTTGATCATCTGCAGGATGACGCTGGCGAGATTGGTGCGCAGGATTTCCGGGTCGGTGAATTCGGGGCGGGCGTTGAAGTTGTCTTCGGAGTAGAGGCGGATGGCGATGCCGTCGGCGGTGCGGCCCGAACGGCCGGAGCGCTGGTTGGCGCTGGCCTGGGAGATCTCCTCGATGGGCAGGCGCTGCACTTTCGTGCGGGTTGAATACCGGGAAATGCGGGCGAGGCCGGTGTCCACCACGTAGTGGATTCCTGGCACGGTCAGGGAGGTCTCAGCGATATTAGTGGCCAGCACGATGCGGCGCCCGGAGTGCGGCGAGAACACGCGGTGCTGTTCGGCGTTGGAGAGCCGACCGAACAGGGGTGTGACTTCAATACCGCGCCAGTGCTGTTTCTCGATGACTTCCATGGCGTCCCGGATGTCGCGTTCGGAGGCGAAGAAGCACAGGATGTCGCCGTCGCCTTCGCGCATGAGTTCCTTGAGGGCATCGATAAGCCCGTCGAGCATGTCGATGTCGACGACCTTCGTTTCACCGTTCTTCCCCGCGATCTGCGTCTCCAGCGGGCGGTAGCGGATCTCGACGGGGTAGGTGCGGCCGGAGACCTCGATGACGGGCGCGGGTTTTCCGTTGGGGGAGGAGAAGTGGTCGGCGAAGCGCTCGGGGTCGATGGTGGCGGAGGTGATGATCACCTTCAGGTCGGGCCGCGCGGGCAGAAGCCGTTTGAGGTAGCCGAGCAGGAAGTCGATGTTCAGGGAGCGTTCGTGCGCCTCGTCGATGATGATCGTGTCGTAGGCATTGAGGTAACGGTCGCGCTGCATTTCGGCGAGCAGGATGCCGTCGGTCATGAGTTTGACGGCGGTGGTGGAGGAGACGCGGTCGTCGAAACGGATGGCGTAGCCGACGGTCTCGCCGATGTTTTGGCCGAGTTCGTTGGCGATGCGCTCGGCGACGGTTCGTGCGGCGATGCGCCGGGGCTGGGTGTGGCCGATCAGGCCGCGGCGTCCACGCCCGAGCGCGAGGAGCATTTTTGGGATCTGGGTGGTCTTGCCAGAGCCGGTTTCGCCGGCGATGATGACGACCTGGTTGTCGCGGATGAGCTCCTTGATGTCGTCGCGTCGTGCGGAGACGGGGAGGGCTTCGGGATACTCGATCGCGGGCACATGCTTATCGACGTCCGCGACTTTCTCCGCTTCTGTGTCCATGTCCGCGCTGATCTGGCTGAGCGCGTGCGGGGACCGCGCCTTTTTCAGGCGCCGCTGGAACCGCCGGACGCTCGCGATGGGCAGCTCGTCGAGTCGGCGGTATAGATCGTCACGGGTGAGTTCAGGTTTCGTCATAGTCAACGCGCGAGTCTACCCGCCGGCTGGTGGCAGCTAGCGCGCAGCTGCCGGGCGCACGTTACGCGCGCTTGTCGACGGTCGCGTTGAACGCCTCATTGATTACCTCCCCGAGTGCGGCGAATTCGTCGGCGCGGGTGGAGGAGGAGCGGTGGACGAGGCCGATGTTGCGGGAGGCGATCACCGTGTCGCTGAAGTTGGCGATGGCCACGTGCGGGCGGGCGCATTCGACGCGGACGGCGGAGGCCGGCAGCAGGGTCCCGCCGTAGCCGGCGGCGACGAGCTGGATGATGGTGGTCAGCGACGATGCCCGGGTGACGGTGTCGGTCATGCCTGCCACGTCGAGGTTGGCGGTGCGGCACAGGTCCATGATCTGGTCGCGGAGGCAGTGGCCGTCGTCCATGAGGAGCATGTCGAGCTGATCGAGCTCCGACAGCGTGACGTCGTCGCGTCCGGCGAGGGGGTGGTCTTCCTCCACGGCGATGGCGAAGTCCTCGGTGTAGAGGGGGATTTCGGTGAGCCCGGTGGTGCCGGTCGGGAAGGCAATGAGCGCGGCGTCGAGCTGCCCGTTGCGGAGCTGTTCCATGAGCGCTGGAGTGGTCTCCTCGACGATCTTCGGCTCGATCTCCGGGTAGCGCTCTTTGGCGAGGCGCAGAAGATCAGGGAGCAGATACGGGGCGATGGTGGGGATGATGCCCAGGGTGATCTGCCCGGTGAGGACGCCTTGTGCGCCGCGTGAGTGCTGGACGAACGCTTCGGCCGCCTCCAGCGTGGCTTGGGCGTAGGGGAGGAGGCGCTCGCCGACGGGAGTGACGATGACCTTGCGCGTGGACCGTTCGATGAGCTGGATGCCCAGTCCGGTCTCCAGGGTGACGAGAGCCTGGGAGAGGGAGGGCTGGGAGATGTGCAGCTGGTTCGCGGCGGTGCCGAAGTGGCGGTGCTCGGCGATGGTGACGAACGTGCGGATCTGTGCCAGCGTCGGTCGGTACTCCTTGTTGGTCATGCTCTTAAAGTACTAGCATTGATAGGTTGCTGTGGGAAATTAGCGCAAATATTTTGGTGTATTTGAACGCAGTTTTCGCTCCTGCTTTAAGTCATGCTTTTAATGGCGCATTTCGAGAGCGCTCAGGCGGACTTCGCCAGCTTCGTCGGAAGCGTCGAGGTCGACAGCGCCGTGCAGTTGGTAAGCGTTGTCGCCGTCGGGGTCCTTGAGAATCTGGGTGACTGTCCAGCGGCGGGTATCGGTGTTCTGCAGGACGAAATACCCGGGGCCGCGCGCATCGGCGTCCAGGTCGACATCGTCGTATTCGTCGAAGTAGTCGTCCATGAGTGCCGGCCAGTCGGGCTGGTCGGCAAGGTCCATGTAGTCGAGCATCCCGGCGAGCTCCTTCTCCTTCTCGAAGGCGAAGAGCTCCACGAGGCGGAAGAAATAGTTGCGGACCATGATGGTGAAGGCGCGGCGGTTGGCGGTGAGAGCGGTGGGGTCTTCCACACCGAAGGCCAGTTCGCGTTCCAGGTCGTCGCGGCTGATCGGGGTGTTCTCGTCGGCCATGTGCGCCCACTCGTCGATAAGCGATGAATCGACCTGGCGGATGAGCTCGCCGAGCCACACGATGATGTCGTCGAGCCGCTCGGTCATGTACGCGTCGGGGATCGAATGCGACAAGGTCCGCCACGCGTCGGTGAGGTAGCGCAGGACGACGCCTTCGCTGCGTGCGAGGCCGTAAGTGGCGATGACGTCGGAGAATGTCATCGCGTGCTCGATCATGTCGCGGACCACCGATTTGGGGGAGAGCTCGAATTCCGCCGCCCACGGGTTGCCCTGGACGAAGGTCTCGTACGCGTCCTCCAGTTCTTCCTTGAGGGGCTGCGGGTAGGTGACATCCTCGATGAGCGCCATGCGTTCGGTGTAGTCGACGCCGTCGGCCTTGAGCGCCGCGATCTCTTCGCCGCGTTCCTTGCTCTGTTGTGCCTGGAGGAGCTGGCGTGGGTCGTCGAGAATCGCCTCGAATGCGGAGATGACGTCGAGGTCGTAGGTCTCGCTTTCTGGATCGAGCAATGTCAGGAAAGCGAGCGCGAACGGTGACAGCGGCTGGTTGAGCGCGAAATCGCGGTCGAGTTCAGCGGTGAGCGTGTACGGGCGGAACGCGGGGGAATCCGGGGTGCGTTCGACGACATCAGCGGCGATGAGGCCGCGGAAGAGGTCGACGGCGGTGAGGATGTCGCGGTTCTGCTTGGCGCGGCTGTCGTGGTTGTCGCGCAGGAGGTGCTTCATGTGCTCGTAGCCGTCTCCGGGGCGGGCGACGACGTTGAGCAGCATCGAATTCGACACGGTGAACTGGCTGGTCAGCTCCTCAGGTTCGGCTTCGGTAAGACGGTTGAAAGTGTTTTCCGACCACGAGATTTCGCCGTCGCGGGGGGCCTTTTTGCGGATCTTCTTCAGCTTCTTGGGGTCGTCGCCCGCCTTGCGGCGGAGCTTGACGTTCTCGATCTCGTGCTCCGGCGCCTCAACAACCACCGTGCCTTTGGTGTCGTATCCAGCGCGGCCCGCGCGTCCGGCGATCTGGTGGAATTCGCGGGACTTTACGATACGCTGCCTAATCCCGTCGAATTTCGCCAGTCCGGTCATGAGCACGGTGCGGATCGGCACGTTGATGCCCACGCCGAGCGTGTCCGTGCCGCAGATGACCTTCAAATGACCCGCCTGCGCGAGACGCTCCACCAGGCGCCGGTACTTCGGCAGCATTCCGGCATGGTGGATGCCGATGCCACGGCGCAGCAGCTTCGACAGGGTCTTGCCGAAGGTGGTGGTGAAGCGGAAATCGCCAATGGCCTCCCGGATGGCTTCTTTTTCTTCGGGCGTGATCATCGATATCGATGTCAGCGCCTGCGCGCGCTCAGTCGCCTCGCGCTGGGAGAAATGCACGACGTAGATGGGGGCCTTGCCCGCGTCGAGAAGCTCCTCGATCGTCTCGTGGACGGGCGTGAACACGTAGTGGAAATCCAGCGGAACCGGGCGTTCGGAGCCGCCGACGTAGGTGGTCTCGCGACCGGTGCGGCGGGTGAGGTCGTCCTCGAGCCACTTTGTGTCGCCGAGCGTCGCCGACATGAGCAGGAATTGTGCTTTGGGCAGCTCCAGCAGGGGCACCTGCCACGCCCAGCCGCGGTCGGGCTCGGAGTAGTAGTGGAATTCGTCCATCACGACTTGGCGGATATCGGACTTGGCTCCCTCACGCAAGGCGATGTTGGCGACGATCTCGGCCGTCGCGGCGATGATGGGGGCGTCGCCGTTGACGGTCGCGTCCCCGGTCATCATGCCCACATTTTCCGGCCCGAAAATCTCGCACAGGGAGAAGAATTTCTCGCTCACCAGCGCTTTGATCGGCGCGGTGTAGAAGGACCGCTGTCCCCGCGACATGGCGATGAAATGCGCGGCGTTGGCCACCATCGACTTACCGGAGCCGGTCGGAGTGGCCAAGATGACGTTGTCGCCGGCCAGCAACGCCAGCGACGCCTCCTCCTGCGCCGGGTACAGGGAGATCCCGCGCGAGGAGGTCCAGGAGGTGAAGGAGTCCCAGACTGCGTCGTCGAAAAGCGTGTCCGGCACGTCCTCGAGGTCGGTGAGGTAGTCGGCGAGCGTCGGTGCTTGGGCGTTGGAAGTCACCCCACCCACGGTACTTGAGGGGCGCGCACTACTCGTCGTCGTCCGGCATGTCGATCTGGCCGCCGGTGGTGTCCTCCCACATCCCGTCGCCCGGGCCGAGCGTCCGGTCGCGGTCGTCGATCGCGGCGAGGAAATTCTCGAAGGCCTCACCGATCTCGTCGCCGCTGGGCACCTGGGCCTCGCCCGGCATCATCTTCTGTGGGTTCTTCTTGCGGTAGGAGTCCATCTCGGAGTCGTAGTGCTGCTCGAGTTGCGCGACGACCTGCGCGATTTCTTCCGAACCGTGGGTCTGCTCCGCCAGCTGCTGGGCAACTCGCTCCATGTCGCGCTCGATCGCGCGCAGCGGGAACTGCAGGTCGGAGGTGTCCGAAACGGACTGCAGCAGCTGGTAGACAGCCTGCGGGTACGGCGAGGACGCGACGTAGTGCGGAACGTGCGCCGTGTAGCCGGCGACGCGGCGGCCGCGGGAGTGCAGTTCCCGCTCGATCATCACTGCGGCGGCGCCGGGCACGGAGACCATTCCGTCGAAGGTGAACATCTTGCCGACGAGGTCACGGTCGTTGCCGTGCGCGGACACGACGAGCGGACGCGTGTGCGGTGCACCCATCGGCGCGGCGTACAGGCAGATCGTCTTGTCCACGTTGAAGCGGTCCGCGAGGTCGGCCACGGATTTCGAGAACGCCTCCCAGCGCAGGTCCGGCTCGGGGCCGGAGAGCAGCAGGAAGGACTCGCCCTTGGAATCGCGCAGCACGCGGATGTCCAGGTCGATGTCGTCGACATCGCTGATCTCGTGCTCGCTCAAGGTCACCATGGGGCGGCGCGAGCGGTAGTCGATCAACTCGTCGTTGTTGAAAGTGGCCAGGGTGCGCGAATCCAGGGCGGCTTTGAGGTGCCCGGCGGCGCCTTCGACGGCGTGCCCGGCATCGGCGTAGCCCTGCATCGCCACGATGAGGGTGGGGCCAGAGGACGCGCCGTCTTCCACGGCGGGAGCCGGGTACTCCAGCTCGTACATCTGCCGCTGATCGTCTGACGTCATTGTTGACATCCTCCTTGTTCGTGAACCTTCCGACACCGTGTTCAACCTCATGGGTGCGGAGTTTCATTCCCACCTTACGGACCGTGCACGTCACGCGGTAACGCGCGTGCCGCATTGGCCGGGAAAGCACAGCTTCGCTTATCGACGCCTCCCGCTTGCCCAAACCTTCCTCCCCGTGGACCGAGCGAAGGGGGGCGCGAGTTGTGAATTCTCCCGCTTTTCAGTGGAACCGCAGCGGGGGTCGCGGAAGTCCAATAAAACATGACACATTCACATTCACATTCACGCAAGCAGCAACCATCCTTCGACCCGTGGACCGACGATTCCGTGTCGGTCGACGACCCCTCGACAATCATCGCCACCATTCCCGGCACACTCGGCTATTACCCGCAGGAATCCATCATCGTTATCGGGCTGGTGCCCGACCTTGAAAGCGGCGGCGAGCTCGTTCTGGGACCGGTTCTCCGCGCGGACCTGCAGCATGCAGGCGAGCTGGCAGACTTCCTGGAGACCGCTCCGGTGGCGCGGTGCGTCGCCTTCCTCGGCATCATGGTGACCCGCCGGCCGCAGTCGTCGGCCGCGACAGCTGCCGCGGCTGAACTGGAGGACCTAGTCCGCCCGTGCGGGGCGCCACTGGTCGATGTGCTGTGGCACGTCTCCGAGATCGCCCAAGGCACTCCGTACGAGATGGTCTTCGGACCCGACCCGGAAGATATGGACCGTCAGTGGCCGGAGTTGCGCTGGGGCCGCGGAACAGTGGCGTCGGTGGTCTCGTCGCCGACGATGCGCGCCTGGCATGACAACGGCATCCTGCCGGCACTCGACCGCAGCGACACCTTCGAATACTTCCAGCCCGACGATTCGCTGGCCGGTGCCGTTATCGCCGGGGAGGCTGTGGACGTCGCGGCGTTGACGCGTGAAGCCGCCCGGCACGCCGACGAACTGCGTGCCCGCATCGACCACGGTCAGCCCGGGCCCGGTGCGGTTGTGCGCGCGGCGATGAAGGCGCTGCAGGACGCGCCCGCCCAGCCGATCATCGGGCTCGATGAGCGCGTGGGCGTCGACCGTGTCTTCCACGACGCGGAGGGCCTGCGCGCCATGGCCACGGTGCTGTCCCGGTCGATGCTGCGCGACTGCGTCATCGGCACCGCCGTGCGGCACCCCGAGGAGGCGGCGACGGCGCTGCTCGCGGTGGCCCGCGCGTTCGACGGCGTGATCCGCGCCAACGCGTTGAGCCTGTGGGGCATCGTGGCGATCAGCCGCGGGCTGTCGTCGTGGGCATCTGCCGCGCTAGCGATCGCGCAGGAGGAGATGCCGGAGCACTCGATGTCCGCCATTTGCTTGGAGATCCTCGCCGCGGGGCAGCAACAGCACCTGGTCACCACGATTCTGCAGGGCTGCGAACTCGCCTGCGCCCACATCATCGAGGGCGAGGACTACGGCGGGGAAGCCGTCAGCGCTTAAGCCGCCGCTAGCGCGACTGGGTGTACTCCCACGCATCCGCCACGATCTGGTCCAGGTCGGTGCGGGTGGGGGTCCAGCCAAGTTCGTCCTTGGCACGCTGGGACGACGCGATGAGCGTGGCCGGGTCGCCGGCGCGGCGGGGCGCGACTTCGGCGGGAATCGGGTGCCCAGTCACGCGGCGGCAAGCCTCGATGACTTCCTTGACGGAGTATCCGTCGCCGGAACCGAGGTTGAAAATGCGGTGCTTGCCCGGGGCATTGGACTCCAGGGCGAGCAGGTGGGCGTCGGCGAGATCCCTGATATGGATGTAGTCGCGCACGCATGTGCCGTCGGCGGTGGGCCAGTCATTGCCGTACATGAGGATCTTGTCGCGCTTGCCCTGCGCCACCTGGAGGACCAGGGGAATGAGGTGGGTCTCCGTCGCGTGGTTCTCGCCGAGACCGCCGTAGGCGCCCGCCACGTTGAAATAGCGCAGGCTCGTCGCCCCGAGACCGAAAGCGGTGGCGTACGACGTGATGGCGTAATCGATGGCCAGTTTGGTCGCGCCGTAGGCGTTCGTCGGGGCGGTTGGCATGTCCTCAGTGATGGGCACCCGCTCCGGCTCGCCGTAGGTGGCGGCGGTGGAGGAAAACACCAGGCTGTTCACATTGTGGTCGCGCATGGAGTTGAGCAGCTTCAACGTGGTGCCCACGTTGTCGCGCCAGTACTCGTCGGGCTTCTCTACGGATTCGCCCACCAGCGAGCGTGCGGCGAAGTGGAGGACACCGTCGACCCCGCCGCCGGCGAGCACGTCGTCGATGACATCGTTGATGTCGCCTGCGACGAGGTCGGCGCCCTCTGGCACGGCATCGCGGTTGCCAGTGGAGAAATTGTCCACGATGGTGACGGCGTGACCGGCTTCAAGCAGGACCTTCGAACAGACGCTTCCGACATATCCGGCACCGCCGGTGACAACGAGACGTGACATGATGCTTCCTTCTTCGGGCTGATTCGGACGGAGGGGCGTGGGGCTAGTTGTCCAGCAGCGCCACGCGCAGGGCGTGCGCCAGCTCCGGGGCGAGATCGACGCGCGAGCCGGAGTCAGTGATGACGCCCAGGCAGCCGTTGTCGGAGCGTTCCAGGGTGACCTTCGCGCCGCGGTTGATACCGAAGCGGCAAATGGAGGAGTACTGCTCGGAGTCGAGCTGAAGAATCTCGTTGATTTGCACGATCTCGGCTCGCACCGGCGCGTCTAAGTCAATGTCGCTGGCGCGCACGCCCAAGTCGTCTTGGAGCGGCTCGGTATAGCCGAGCTCGTCGAGAGCCGGAATCGGGTTGCCGAAGGGGGAGCGGGTCGGGTCCTCCAGGACGTTCAGCATCTGGCGCTCGACCTCCTCGCTCATCACGTGTTCCCAGCGGCAGGCTTCGGCGTGGACCTTGCTGAGGTCGAGGTTCAAAACATCGGTGAGCAAGCGTTCTGCGAGGCGGTGTTTGCGCATCACGGACGTGGCGAGCTCGCGGCCCCGTTCGGTGAGAGAGAGGGAGCGGTCCGGTTCAACAACGATGAGCCCGTCGCGCTCCATGCGCGCCACGGTCTGCGAGACGGTGGGGCCGGACTGGTCGAGGCGCTCGGCGATGCGTGCACGCAACGGGGTGATGCCTTCTTCTTCAAGCTCGTAGACCGTGCGCAAGTACATTTCGGTGGTATCTACGAGATCTCTCACAGCAGTCTTCCCTCTTATTCTTCACGCGGGGTATGCGCACTGCGGCACCGTGGCGCAGCGCTTTTCTCCGCGGTCGATCTTCAGTGTTGGATTCAAGCAACAGCTCGAGCACATAGTAACCCAGAACACACCGTTGCTCGGACGGTGCGTCTGGGTCGGGGGTGCGTTTTTATGCGTAGTCGCGCAGCCGGTCGGCGCGGTCGCCGACGCGCAGCTTGCTCATCACTTCGCGCTCGATCTGGCGGACGCGCTCGCGGGACAGGCCGAATTTGCGGCCGATCTGGTCGAGGGTGCGCGGCACACCGTCGTCAAGCCCGTAGCGCAGGCGGATGACATCTTGCTCGCGCTGCTCTAGGCCGCCGATGATGTCGTTGATGTCGTCGTGGCGCAGTGCGGAGACCACAGCGTCTTCGGCGTCCGCCGCCTCAGCGTCCTCGATGAAGTCCCCCAGCGGGGCTTCCTCGTCGGCGCCGACGGGCATGTCCAGGCTCACCGGGTCGCGGGACTGGCGCAGCAGCATTTCGATCTTGGACTCTTCAATGCCGGACTCGTCCGCCAGCTCCTCGTTCGTGGGTTCACGGCCGAGGGACTGGTACATCTCGCGGCGGATACGGGAGAGCTTGTTCACCTGCTCCACGAGGTGGACGGGGAGGCGGATGGTGCGGGACTGGTCCGCCATGCCGCGGGTGATGGCTTGGCGGATCCACCAGGTGGCGTAGGTGGAGAACTTGAAGCCCTTGGTGTAGTCGAATTTCTCCATCGCGCGGATGAGACCGAGGTTGCCCTCCTGGATCAGGTCCAGCAGGGGCATGCCGCGGCCGGTGTAGCGCTTGGCCAGGGAAACGACGAGGCGGAGGTTCGCTTCCAGCAGGTGGGAGCGCGCTTTCCGGCCTTCCTTGGCTAGGATCTTCAGGTCGCGCTTCTTCGCGCGGGTGAGCTCCACGTCCGGGTCGTCGAGGAGGTGCTGGGAGTACAGGCCGACCTCGATCTGCTGGGCGAGTTCGACTTCCTCTTCAGCGTTGAGCAATGCGGTCTTGCCGATGCCGTTCAGGTAGACGCGCACAAGGTCGGCGGACGGGTTGTCGTTCGTCTGATTTCGCCGGCTCCCGCGGTCGACTCTTTCTTCGTTGTCATCGACATGATCCACATTGGGCTGAGTCATGGATGAAGGCTCCTTTAAAGTCTCGCGAATCTATCGTTCTAACGCCGGACAAGAGCAGTTTGTTCCCGCCGTGGGACCCTGTCGTCTAAGCACTCATTCGTGCAGGTCATATGGGGTCGTGCGAAGGGAGCTGATACGCGGTTGCCGTGATTGGGACTTTAGCACCTTCGGTTTAGCTTTCAACCAGTACGGTGAACGGCCCGGAGTTCACGGAGGCGACTTCCATCATGGCACCGAAGCGGCCTTCCTCGACGTGGATTCCGCGGGCGCGCAAACCCTCGGCGATCTTCGCGATGACTGGCTCGGCCGCATCGCCTGGGGCCGCATCGGACCAGGACGGACGGCGCCCCTTCTTGGTGCGGCCCATGAGGGTGAATTGACTGACGAGCAAGACAGGCGCACCGGCCTCCTCGACGGAGACTTCGCCGTCGAGAATGCGCAGTTCGGCGATTTTCCGCACCATGGTCTCCCAGGAGTCGTCGGCGTCCTCAGAGCCGACACCGACGAGCGCAAGGATGCCGCCGGTTTCAGGGCAGTCGATGGCTCCGACGGTTTCGCCCTCCACAGTGACGGAGGCCGAGGTGACACGGGTGAGAACTGCTTTCATCGGTATTCCTTTCGGGCTAGCTGTTCAAGCTGACAATGTCGGCGGGCAGGACGAAGCCGTGGCGGATGAGGTCCACGACGACAGCGGCGGCATCGTGGCACAGGGTCTCCTCGGCATCATCGTCGAGTCCGTGGGAGGCGGCCCAGAGGGAGACGATGTCGCGCAGCGGAAGTCCGTCGGTGTTCAGCCCGGCGATGATGGCGGCGACGGTGTCGTCGATTTCGTGGCTGAAGCGGGGGCCGTCGGTACGCGTGATGCGCTTGACTTCGGGGGCGAATCCCATGCCCGTCTCAGTGTTGGTGAGGCTGATGTCTTCGAGTGCGACACCGGGCCGCAGGGCGAAGTGCGCGTCGAGCACACCGCTTTCCGACGTCTCCCGCAGCCACTCCATCCTCACGAAGTATTCCTCCACCTCGGGGCCGAGCGGGTCCGTGAACGGCTGGGACAGGGTTTCCGTTGTGACTTCCGTCGGGGCCTCACCGATGTCGCGGATGAAGATCCATCCGAAGCCGACTGCACGCACATCCTCCTCCCGGAAGTGGGCGAGCCACTGGCGCGTCCGGGCGATGCCCTCGGCGGAGCGGGGGTCGACGGATTCGTCCTTCAGCCATGTGGACACATAGAGGGCCGGGTCCACCACGTCGCGCTGGAGTACCCAGGCGGAGACACCGGTGGAGGGGAACCAGCTGGCCACGCGTTGTTCCCAGGACTGTTCGCTGGTGTGCACCCAGGAGCCCAGAATGAACGCGGAGCCGGACTCGGCCAGGTAATCCGGCGTGGAGGACACGACAAGCTCGGTTGCCCCATCCAGGTCCAAACCGGAGTCCCGATAGACGTGGCTGACTTCCGGCAAGCCGACGACGAAAGGCGGGTTGGCTACGACGCGGTCGAAGCGCTCGCCTTCGACCGGAGCGAACCAAGAGCCGTGGCGCACATCCACGTTCGTGGCCCCGGCACCGGCGAAAGCCGCCTCGGCGAGCAGCAGCGCACGCTCGTGGACGTCTGTGGCCACCACACGCTCGGCGGCCGTCGACTGGGCGAGAGCCTGGACACCCGAACCTGTGCCCAGGTCCAGCACTGTCTCCACCGGGGTCAGCGGCGTGGCGGACAGCAGCGACAAGCTGGCCGCTCCCACGCCGAGGACGTGGTCGGGCCCTGGCACATGGTCCGTGACCGAGGCATCCAAATCCGAGAAGATGAGACGGTCGCGGCCCGCAATGATGTGCGGGCGCACATCCAGCGCGACCTGCAGGTCGCCGGAAGGAGTGCGGGAGACCACGGAAGCGTCGATAAGCGCAAGCACGAGCCGCGCCGGGAGGAACTCGGCGAGCTCTTCCGCCGTCATCTTCTCGCGCACGAGGAAGAAACGGATGAGGCCAGACAAGCGCGAGCCGTCGCACGCTTCGAGAACCGCGCCGGGTTCCCCGCGGAAGAGCGCCTCCATTGCGTCTGGGCCGAGGTGCGCGGCGATGGAACCCGCAGTGAAACCCGCGTCAGTGAGTTCGCGGGTGAGCTCGCGCGCGATGTCGGTGGGCTGCACAGTGTCTCGGTCTCCTTAGTCCTCGTGGTCGATCGTGTCGGGCTGGTTGGCGGAGCTGTGCCCACCGGAAGAAAGTTGCTGCTGGCGGGCGGCCATGATCTGTTGCTGGCGGGCGGCGGCCGGCTTGTACACGTTGCGTGAACGCTTGTCGCGCACCTCGTTGCCGTCGTTGGCTACCACCACGGAAATCCACGGCAGCGGGATGGAAATGGCGAAGAAGATGATCGCGAGCACCCAGTTGTGCCACCACAGCGCCGCCGCAATGGAGAGGAACACGAACGGCAAGCGCATCCCCTGCATAATCAGGTAAGCCCGTTCGCGGGAACGGAGGTTCTCCATCGGGGAGCGCTTCGCCGACGTGATCAGCTCGGCCTTGCGGCGGGAAAACCGCTTGCCAGGCGCACTCACCGCGTCCCCGTCGACGACGGACGGATCGTTGCGGCCACCTGCTGTGCTCATGGCAACCCAGGGTAGACGCGCCCGGCGGGCTTATGCGACTTCCGCCCGCGCGCCCACGGCTTTTAAACATGGTCCGGGCAATGAGGCATGATGGTGTGCGTGACGCAGACAACGACGAAGACGATTGAACGGCCCGATGTCCGCGAAGACACCTCGCAGGACAACGACACCCCCGACTTCTTCCACTACGTGAAGAAGGACCAGATTGTGAACTCCGCAGTCAGTGGTGCCATGGTTGTCGCGTTGTGCGGCGAGACATTCCCAGTGCGCAAGCAAGCCAAGCCCGGCTCACCCGTGTGCCCGGACTGCGAGCGGATCTATAAGGGGCTGCGCCGCAAGTGACATCAGCAGTCAAGGGAAACGGGCCGACCCTGCGCCAGTGGCAGCAGGAGGCCCTCGACCTTTTTCTCGCTAGGAAGCCGAAGGACTTCCTCGCCGTGGCAACCCCCGGCGCGGGCAAGACCACCTTCGCGTTGACGCTGGCGAGCACGCTGCACGCGGAAAAAACGGTGGAACGCATCATCGTCGTGGTGCCCACGGAACACTTGAAGGTGCAGTGGTCGCAGGCCGCGGCGCGTTTTGGTTTGTCGCTCGACCCGGCGTTCACGAACTCGTCGGCGGTCAACCCGGCCTACGACGGAATCGTGGTCACGTACGCACAGGTGGGCATGCACCCGTTCAAGCACCACGCGGTGGCGTCCTCACGGCGCACGTTGGTGATCCTGGATGAGATCCACCACGCTGGTGACGCGAAGAGCTGGGGCGACGGCGTGCGCGAGGCGTACAACGATGTCGAGCACCGGCTTGCACTGACGGGTACGCCGTTCCGCTCGGACGATTCCGCGATCCCGTTCGTCACCTACGAAGAAGACGGCGAAGGACATCTCGTCTCCCAGGCGGACTACACCTACGGTTACGCGGAGGCGCTTGCCGACGGAGTGGTGCGCCCCGTCGTCTTCCTCGCCTACAGCGGCGAGGCGCAATGGAAAGACTCGGCAGGGGAGGAGTACTCTGCCCGTCTCGGCGAACCGCTCGACGCCGCGCAGACCGCGCGCGCCTGGAAGACCGCGCTGGACCCCAAGGGCGACTGGATCGCGGCTGTGCTGCAGGCTGCGCAGACCCGTTTGACCAAGCTCCGCAGCCACATGCCGGATGCTGGCGGCCTCGTCATCGCCACCGATACGACTACGGCGCGCGCCTACGCGAAGATCCTGAAAACCATTAGCAACACGCCCGTCACCGTCGTGCTTTCCGACGAGCCGGGGTCGTCGAAACGCATCGAGGAATTCTCCGCCTCGCAGGACGAATGGCTCGTGGCTGTGCGCATGGTCTCCGAGGGCGTCGACGTTCCGCGTCTCGCGGTGGGGGTGTACGCGACGTCTGCGTCGACCCCGCTCTTCTTCGCCCAGGCGATTGGCCGCTTTGTGCGCTCCCGCATGCCGGGTGAGTCCGCCTCCATTTTCCTGCCGTCTGTTCCTGTTCTGCTGCGCCTGGCTGAAGAGATGGAGGTCTCCCGTGACCACGTGCTGGGCAAACCTCACCGCGAGTCCGGCTGGTCCGACGAACTGCTGGAGCAGGCCAACCAGAAGCGCAGCGAACCCGACGAGGCCGCGAAATACGAATCCATCGGCGCGTCCGCGGAGCTCGACTCGCTCATTTTCGACGGCTCCACCTACGGCACACCGACACTCGCCGGCACCGAGGAGGAGCAGGACTTCCTCGGCCTACCCGGCTTGCTCGACGCGGACCAGGTGAAGACCCTGCTGCGTAAACGCCAGTCTGAGCAGCTTGATGCGCGGGAAGCCGAGGAGAAGGCCCGCCGCGCCGAAGAAGCCGCCAAAGCGAAAGAACCACCGCCGCCGACGACGACCGCCGGTGCCCCGTCGGTGCGCGGGGCCGAAAGCGGGGTGGCCTCCGAAGACATTCCGGCACTGCGCCAGGAACTCAACGCACGCGTGGCCATCATGGCGTCGCGCACGGGCCGTCCACACGGCGCCATCCACACGGAGGCGCGTAAAGCGTGCGGTGGTCCGCCCACGGCATTGTGCTCGGCGGAACAGCTCAGGGAAAGAATCCGGTACCTGACGCAATGGTAAAGTCGGGCCCACTATGGTGCACCCGAATCCTTACGGCGCTGGTTACCCGCGCAGCCCGCGGGACCCCATGAACGAACCTGACGGCGGCTACTCCCATGAGCGCGCCGGGCAGTTCGACGGTTACGGGCAGCCCTTCGGCCAGGGGCCTGTTGATGCGTACGGCCGCTACAATCCCCACGGCCCGAACTCGTATCTTCCTTACAGCAACGCCACGGCACCTACTGGGCAGAACCGGACGAATGTGTGCGCGATCATCTCGCTCGTCTTGGGGTTCTTCACCATCATGAGCTCGTGGTGGTTCATCGTGCTCGGCGCCATCGCCGCGATCGCCGGCATCATTCTCGGCATCGTCGGCATCAGCCAGTGTCGTCGCGGCCTGCGCAACGGTGGCATGGTATCGAGCGTCGTCGGCCTGCTGCTCAACGGCTGCGCCTTGGTCGTCTCCATCATCGTCGGCTGCATTCTTGTCCTCATGCTCACGGACCCGGGCTACGCCGACTACACCGACTCCGACACCGACTATGCCGTTCCCGACAGCGGCAACGGCAGCATCTTCGACCGTCCCAACGACCGGTTCACCGAACACACGTAGCGCGGTGCTCGTCCCAACCCCGTTTCATGATCTGCCGTAGGCGAGAAATTCCCCCTGTATGCCGGTAAGGTCCCTTGGGCCACACGTAGATTCACGCGCCTGGAAGAGCCCGGGCCGGCAAGGGGAGAGGACCAGTGAGAGACGCGGGGAGTGCACGGTACGGGTACAGACCTCAGGAGTATCCGCAGCCGAGGAAAAGCACCCGTTTCTCATTGTCCTAGGCATCGTCGGGATCTTGGCTATCATCGGTGCGCTCGCTGCTGTAATGGTGGGGGCAAGTATCCGGGCGCTGAACTCCGCGAAGCTCGAGCAGTACTTCGTCGACGGAAAGCTAGCGACCTGCGATGTGGACCCCGATTTCTATGATTCCGTCGGCTGGAAAGATACACGGAGGGACTATTCGACGGATAAATTCTGCCACGGGTGGGCGGAAACAACCGAGGGTGAAGTCGCTGTTGAAATCTATCTCGATGACGAGCCTCTCGATGGTGCCATCGCACCGTCCGATGTTGCAGGCTGGAGCGAGATCACTTCAACGCAGCCCCATAACCCTTGGTGCATGATGACATCCGTTAACCCCGCGTTGTCCGCTGTCTCGTTGTTCGTGCCGTCGTCCTGCGAACCGCTCTATCCAATGGCACAGGAACTGGCGCAACTCGCTGCTGACGCAACAGGGAAGAAGTCCCCCAGCGAGGACCAGGTTCATACAAGCGAACCGGTCAGCGTGGCAAGTGACGAGTATTCGGAACTCCTGTCTTCGGCAGATCACATCGGAACCAAGAAGAACGTGCGGTCAGTGGACGTGAAGGAAGCGACGCTGCAACCCAAGGAAGTGAAAATTTCCCCCTTCGGAACGCTGCAAACCGACGAAGAAAGTGAGGTGTGTGGCGACCTCGTACTCAACATTGCCGCTTTGGAAGACAATATTGACGAGAAGTTCAGGTTGCCTGATCTAGGAGTCATGACCCCAGCGGGGACATTGAGGTGGCTCGAAACCACGGGGGAAGAGGGGACGTACGACGAATCACAAGACGTCTCCACCAAATATTGTGGCTCCTATGCCGGTGAATTCCGCGAAACCACGTTGCTCCTAGTTGGAGGTGTGGCGTCCCCGGAGGAGGAACCGGCTGTGTGGAAATTCGAACTCGGCGGGGAAACAGGCATCTAGCTTCCGGGGAGTAGAAAAGCCCGCAGGATGGCCGGTCTCAACAGTGGCCGGTGAGCCTGCGGGTTTTTTGGTCGGGGGCGCGTTTAGTCGAGGTAGTCGCGCAGCACTTGGGAGCGGGACGGGTGGCGCAGTTTCGACATCGTCTTCGATTCGATCTGGCGGATGCGTTCACGGGTCACGCCGTAGACTTGGCCGATCTCGTCGAGGGTGCGGGGCATGCCGTCGGTAAGCCCGAAGCGCAGTCGCACAACGCCGGCCTCGCGCTCGGACAGGGTGTGGAGCACATCCTGGAGTTGGTCCTGCAGCAAGGTGAAGGACACGGCATCCACTGCGACGACCGCCTCGGAGTCTTCGATGAAGTCGCCGAGCTGGCTGTCTCCCTCGTCGCCGATGGTCTGGTCCAGGGAGATCGGTTCACGCGCGTACTGCTGGATCTCGAGGACCTTCTCTTCGGTGATGTCCATTTCCTTGGCGAGTTCCTGCGGTGTTGGTTCGCGGCCGAGATCTTGCAGCAGCTCGCGCTGGATGCGGCCGAGTTTGTTGATGACCTCGACCATGTGCACCGGGATACGGATCGTGCGGGCCTGGTCCGCCATCGCGCGGGTGATGGCCTGACGGATCCACCATGTCGCGTAGGTGGAGAACTTGTAGCCCTTCGAGTAGTCGAATTTCTCCACGGCGCGGATGAGTCCCAGGTTGCCTTCCTGAATCAGGTCGAGGAAGGCCATGCCGCGGCCGGTGTAACGCTTGGCCAGGGAGACCACAAGGCGGAGGTTCGCCTCCAGCAGGTGGTTCTTGGCCTTTCGTCCGTCGCGGGCGACAGCCCGCAGGTCACGCTTCATAGAGGGGCTGAGCTTGGCGTCTTTGTCTCCCTCGTCGGCGGCGCGCTTCATCTCGTCGAGACGGTACTGGGCGTACAGGCCCGCCTCGATGCGCTTGGCGAGGGAGACCTCCTGCTCGGCGTCGAGCAGGGCGACCTTGCCGATCTGCTTCAGGTAAGCGCGGACAGAGTCAGCGGAAGCGGTTAGCTGCGCGTCCTTGCGCGCCTGGCGCAGGGCAGCGGACTCCTCGATATCCCACACGGACGGAGCGCTGGACTCGTCGTCCTCATCGTCGTCGGAGCTTGCCGGCGCCTTCTCGGAGCCGTCCTCCTCACCGAGCTCGGGCACGACATCGTCAGCGTCGTCCTCTTCGTCCTCGTCCTCGATGGCCGCATCGACGACCTCTTCATCGTCCAGGTCTTCCTCGAACTCATCGTCCTCGAGATCATCGTCGAGGTCGTCATCCATGTCGTCCTCGAGATCATCGCTGTCCATGTCCGGGTCCAACATGTCGTCGTCGAGGTCTTCGTTGTCCTGGGCATCCTCGTCGAGCTCATCCGCCTCGGGTGCGCCTTCCTTCGATGCGGCGGTCTTCCTCACAGTCTTCTTGGCGGCTGACTTCCGCACCGTCTTCGCGGCCGACTTCTTAGCCGTCTTTTTGGCGGTTTTCTTGGCTGTCTTCTTCGTCGCCTTTGTAGCCGCCGACTTCCGGGCGGTCTTTTTAGCCGTCTTCTTGGCTGCCTTCTTCACGGCCTTCTTCGTGGTCTTCTTGGCCGTCTTCTTAGCGGCAGTCTTGCGGGCAGGCGAAGTGACGCCGGCGTCCCCGGAGGCGTTAGTGCTGTTCTCAGGGCTCTTGTTGTCAGATGGAGTGCTCGCTGCCACGTACGACCTTTCGTGAGCTCGTCGCTTCTCTTGTTTGGTGTGCCACCACAATACGGGACTGTGATGTCAACGCCGAGAGGCGGAGTCTATTCCTACGTCCATGAGTTAGGGCACGGCACTGGCTCCGGAAGGAGTGACTCCTATCAGGGTCAGTACCGCTGGGTATTGAACAACCCTACAGCATACGCATGCGCAGCTGGTGCACGCCACCTTGCTGGATAGTTTATTTTCAGTGATTCCTGCGTCCGGCGCCCTACGGTGAGACGTGCTTCCACACGGCCATTGCGGCGCCAACGATGCCGGCCCGGTTGCGCAACGTGGCGGGCACGACAGGCGCGTCGATGGTGAGAAGCGGCACCCACTTATCGGCCTTGCGGGAGATTCCGCCGCCGACGACGAAAGCGCTGGGATTGAAGAGGCGCTCGTATTCCGCGAGGACGGTGCTGACACGTTTCGCCCACTTTTTGTAGCTCAGCTCCTCGCGGTCACGGACAGCGGAGGACGCCTGGTGCTCCGCCTCCTTGTCGCCAACCATCATGTGGCCCAGCTCAGTGTTGGGGAAGAGCTCGCCGTCAACGAGGAAAGCCGAGCCGATTCCGGTGCCGAAAGTGAGGAAAATGATTGCCCCGGTCCGGGCGGTCTCGTCACCGAAGGCCACCTCGGCCAAACCGGCCGCGTCCGCGTCGTTAAGCACTGCGATGTCGCGCCCGCCGAGATAACGGGTGAAAAGTTCGTGGACATCTGTGCCGATCCAGGAGTCGTCGATGTTGGCGGCCGTGCGCGCGACGTGGTCGGTGACCACGCTCGGCAGACAGATGCCCACCGGGCCGTCCCATCCGAGTTGACGGACGATTTCTGCGGTGGTTTCCGCGACCGCATCCGGTGTCGCTGGCTGCGGGGTCTGGATTTTGATGCGGTCGCTGAGGAATTCGCCGGTGTTCATGTCCACAATCGCGCCCTTGACGCCCGAACCGCCGATGTCGATGCCGCAGCAGAGCGCGCTAGTGGTTTCCTCCCCAGTGCGAGGGTGGTTTTCGCTGGTGCCGTTGACCCGGTTATCCATGGTGAACGATTCTAACCGTCCCCCGGTGTGGGCGTGGGGTACCGGCGGAGGGGTGCCCGCGTGTGGCACGCCACAAAAGGAATGTGCGGGGGAAACATGACATATGGGGAACCTTGATTTAGGATCGCCTCGAAAGTAGAGCAGTGAAGGCCGTCACCGGGTGCTGCCGCACCCCGCGCAAGCGCGGTTATTGCTGCGACGATGGAAGGCAAAGGAGACCCAACAGTGGCCACCGACTATGACGCGCCCCGCCGCCGCCTCGACGACGAGATCGAGACCGACTCGCTTGAAGGTCTCAAGGCAGAAGAGGTCGCCGGCAGCAGCATGGACGACGACGGTGAAGTTGTCGACGCGTTCGACCCGCCCCAGGCGGATCTGACCGGGGAGGAGCTCAACGTCTCCGTCGTACCCAAGCAGCAGAACGAATTCACCTGCGCTTCTTGCTTCCTAGTGCAGAAGAACAACCGGCTCGGCCACACCGAGCCGGATGGTTCCAAGATCTGCCTCGACTGCGAATAGGCCCGCCGGGCCAGGGAGGGCGGCTAGCCCTTCTGCAGCGGCTCCGTCGCGCGGTCTGCCTGATCGGGCACGAAAGCGCGCAGCAGAGCCTCCGGGTCCCTCGACGACACGAGCCAGTACGGCGTCGGATCCTCCGGGTCGTCGAGCACGAAGAGCACCAATTCGTCGACCCACGCATGGTGCACCAGGTACGCCGCCGGGTCGAGCTGCCGGCCGAGCGCGTTCTGGGTCGCGGTCTTCGGCACAGCGAGCGAACGCGTGACGACACTCGCCGGCAGGTTCGCCTCCCCGATAACGAGCCAGCGCGTCCCGTCGGCGTCCCGCTCCACTTTCACCACCGTCGACGACAAGTGGACGAGGAACCACACAATGACGGCCGAGACGATCACGAAAGTGATCGCGAACCACCAGATACCCCGGTTATTGCCCATCTGGCCGCCGAGCAGAGCGGCGAAGGCGATGCCCACGACCCACCACCACACCGGCACCCACTGGCGCTCCGAATAGAGCGTCTCCGCCTTCGCGGATGATTCGGCTGTGGGGTGGTTGCTGCTGGTCACATTCTCACTGGCGTTGTCAGTCACAGCTCCCATGTTAAGCAGCCACCGGCGGAACCCTTAATCCTGACTGCAGTCAACTCGGGGAGGCCACAGCGCGAACCGTGCTCCTACGCAGCCCGTGGGCCGTGGCGTAGTGTGGGGCCGTGACCAATCTGACCAATCACGCGAATGAAAGCGCAACTGCGGGCATCGGGCCGATTCCGATCAAGCGGCTCGACCCTGACCTGCCTCTCCCCGAACGCGCCCACCGCGGCGATGCGGGAGTGGACCTGCACTCCGCAGAGGACCTCGTCATCGCTCCGGGCGAGCGCGCCCTTGTGAAGACCGGCATCGCGCTGGCTCTGCCGCTGGGAACAGTCGGCCTTATCCACCCGCGCTCGGGACTAGCCGCCAAGCACGGATTGACCATCGTGAACGCTCCCGGAACCGTGGACGCGGACTACCGTGGCGAGCTGATGGTCTGCCTGCTCAACACCGACAAGGACACACCGTTCGAGATCACGCGCGGGATGCGCATCGCCCAGCTCGTGGTTCAGCGCGTGGAGCTGCCCGATTTCGTTGAAGTGGACGAACTCGACGAGACGGTCCGGGGCGCCGGCGGGTACGGTTCAACCGGCGTGAACTAGCGCTGGATGACAACGAATATTTAGAACGAACAGTTCGAACGCACAGCACGACAGCACCTAAAGAGACGAGGGGAGCACACCACCATGGGATTGTGGCCGTTTGGCAAGAAAAAAAAGCAGCAGGACGCTGAACCGGTGAGCGCGACCGACAGCCAGGACGCAGACAACGTCACCGACGAAGCGGCACCGGAGCAGGAGCCGGCCACACCGGCTGGCACCGCTGAACCGGCTGCGGAGCCGGTCAGGGAAGCTGCTGTGGCGGACACGGAGGCGGATGCCTCTGCGGCGGCCGAGATCGGCGAGACCGCGCCGGCGACCACCGAATCGACGTACACCGGTCCTGTGACGATCGAGCACGATGCCGTCGGCGGTGACACAGGCCCGTTCGACGGGGACAACGTGGACATCAAGGACTTCGACTTCAGCGATTTCGCGGAAGGCATTCTCAACCTCGGTTCCATCCAACTTCCGCTGCCGAAGGGCTCCCAGGTGCAGGTGGAGATGGGGGAGCAGGGCCCGCGCATGCTTCACGTGGTCACCGAATTCGGCCGTGTCACGCCTGTCGCTTTCGCGGCACCGAATTCCGGCGGCATGTGGGAAGAGTCGAGCGACGAGATCATCGAGGGCATGCGCGGAGAAGGCATGCCCGCCGAGTTCGAGAAGGGCCCGTGGGGCCGCGAGGTCGTGGGCCGCGGAGCCAACGGCGTCATCCGCATCGTCGGCATCGAGGGGCCGCGTTGGCTGTACCGGGTCACTCTCGCCGCACCCCGCGGCAAGGAAGACCAGCTGGCGGAACTTGCCCATGAGATCATCGCCCGTTCCTTCATCTACCGCGGCACCGCCCCGGTGCTCGCCGGTAACTCGCTTCCGGTCGAGCTGCCCGCGCAGCTCGCAGCGCAGCTCCAGCAGGCGATGGCTCAGCAGCAACAGCAGCAGAACCAGGGCCAGGACCAAAACCAGAACCCGGAGAACTAAACCCGACACAGACACTCAACAGGTAGGCGAATCACACAGAAATGGACGAACGACCCGTGGACCCGGCCGAGCCAGCACCCGCGGCCACCCCGACGCTGAGCGTGGGGGAGGAGCTCATGCTGACCCCGACGACGATGGCGCACGGCGGCGAGGCGATCGCCCACGCGCCGGACGGCAGGGTGGTGTTCGTCTCCGGGGCCATTCCGGGGGATACCGCCATGGTGCGCCTGACACGCGTGAAGAAGAACTGGGCGCGCGGTGAGGCGCAATCCATCGTGGCTGCTTCCCCGGACCGGGTGGACCCGGTGTGCCCGGCGGCTCAGGCCGGCGCCGGCTGCTGCGACTATTCCCATATCGCCCCGGCAGCGCAGGAACGGCTGAAGCGGGAAATTCTCGTCGGACAGCTCGACAAATTCGCCCGCTCGAGTGGCGTGCTCACCGGATTCGACCTGGCCATCGACTTGGAACAGGACACCCTCGCGCCGCTCACCGGCTGGCGCACGCGCGTCCGGCTCGGTGTCGGGGACAACGGCCGTGCCGGAATGCGGCGGGCGCGCAGCCATGAAGTCGTTTCCGATGTGCGCTGCACCCAGGTCAACCAGGAGGCGCTCGACGGCATCGTCGGCCCCGAGGCGCGTGCGTTCACCCCGGGCGCGGAGCTCGTCGTTGTGGTGGATTCGCGGGGTGAGCGGCACGTCGTCGAGACGCAACGCGCACAGCGCGGCAAGCGCATCGAGCACATCGAAACGAGAATCGAGGGCGGTGCCGCCGTGACGGAGGCGGTTCCCGCGCCGGTGGACAGCGGCACCGAGGAATCGGTTTTCCGCTTCCCGCCGACGGCGTTCTGGCAGGCGCACACCACGGCACCGGCGACCTATTGCCGCTACATCGCGGATTGGGCGGGGGACACGTACACCCGCCCGGTCGGCTGGGACCTCTACGGCGGGGTCGGCCTGTTCGTGCCGGAGATCAGTGCCGCGATCGGTTCGGGCGCGCACGTGGTCAGCGTCGACTACTCTGCGGCCGCGACGCGCGACCGGCAGCCCGCGCTTGAGAGGTACGACGTGGAGGTGCGCAACAGCAAGGTCGAGACGAGCATCGACGGCCTGCCCGACCCGGGGTTGGTCGTGCTCGACCCGCCGCGCACGGGTGCGGGCGCGGACGTCGTCAAGGCTGTCGCCGGGCGGAACCCGCAGCGCGTCATCCACATCGGGTGCGATCCCGCCACTTTCGCGCGCGATCTCGCGTCCTGGGGCGAGTCCGGGTACGTCGTCGAACGCATGGCGCTTATCGACGCCTTCCCGAACACGCACCACTTCGAAGTCCTTACGAGCCTGATTCCCGCCCCCCGGTGAATAATGGTTTCGGCCACCTGCGGTGTAGACTCGATCAGAACATTCGAGTCCGCCGCGCAGTGGACCGAACCAGGCAGAACGCGCGGCGGAGAGACTTCGCCGAGAAGGAGCCAAGACGAACAGTGAGTAGGCTTGACCACCTCGACCTTCCCGCTGACCTGAAGAGCATGTCCGCGGACGAGCTTGACGGGCTCGCGCGCGAAATCCGCGAATTCCTCATCCAGAAAGTCTCGGCCACTGGCGGACACCTCGGCCCGAATTTGGGTGTCGTGGAGTTGAGTATCGCGCTGCACGCGGTTTTCGACTCGCCGGACGAGCCCATCATCTTCGACACATCCCACCAGTCGTACGTGCACAAGATCCTCACCGGGCGTGCCGACCAATTCGACACCCTCCGCAAGAAGGGAGGCCTGTCCGGTTACACGAGCCGCACCGAGTCGGAGCACGATTGGACGGAATCCTCCCACGCATCCGCCGCGCTTTCGTACGCCGACGGTTTGTCAAAGGCGAAGGTGCTTCACGGCAACGGCGACCAGAACGTGGTTGCCGTGGTCGGCGATGGCGCGCTGACCGGAGGCATGTGCTGGGAAGCACTGAACAATATCGCTGAAAGCGACCGAAACGTGGTCGTCGTGGTCAACGACAACGGCCGCTCCTACTCGCCGACAATCGGTGGTTTCGCGCGGAACCTGGACGAGCTGCGCTCCCAGATAGCGCAGATCCGGATTCAACCGGGCTACGACGAAGTCATGGAGCAGGGCAAGCGCACACTCAAGTCCATGGGTTGGGTCGGGGAGCGGGCCTTCGGCGCGCTACAGGCTGTCAAGGAGGGCATCCGCCACCAGGTGGTGCCCACACAGATGTTCCAGGACCTTGGCATGAAATATGTCGGACCGATCGAGGGCCACGACATCGGCTCCCTGATGACGGCTCTGGCGTACGCGAAACAGTACAGCGGCCCGCTGATCATTCACGTGGCCACGGAAAAGGGGCACGGCTTCGCGCCGGCCGTCAACAACGTAGCCGACCAGATGCACTCCACCGGCGTCATCGACCCGGTCACGGGTGAGGCACTCGGGGAGGCCGGACCGGGGTGGACGTCGGTGTTCTCCGAGGAGCTTCTGCGCGCCGCCCACGAGCGCGAGGACATTGTCGCTTTGACTGCCGCCATGGCGGGCCCGACGGGGCTCACCCCGTTCGCGGAGAAGTTCCCGTCGCGTTTCTTCGATGTCGGAATCGCGGAGCAGCACGCCGTGACCTCCGCTGCCGGCATGGCGCTCGGCGGGCTGCACCCGGTTGTGGCCGTGTACTCGACCTTCCTCAACCGCGCCTTCGACCAGCTGCTCATGGATGTCGGCCTGATCAAGCAGCCGGTGACGCTGGTGCTGGACCGCGCCGGCATCACCGGCAGCGACGGCGCCAGCCACAACGGTGTGTGGGATATGGCGATCACGTCTATCGTGCCGGGGATCCGGGTCGCCGCGCCGCGCGATGCGGACCGCCTGCGCGAGGAATTCCGGGAAGCGATCGCCATCGAGGACGGCCCAACAGTGGTGCGGTTCCCAAAGGGCGACGTCGGCCCAGCCATTGACACTGTGCGGCGGACACCCGGGGGTTGCGATATTCTCGTCGAGCCTGAGGCTGCCCCCGCTTCCGACGGCGATGCGGACAGCGGGGATAATCCGGCAAAGGTGCTGGTGGTCGCAATCGGCGAGTTCGCCGAGAATGCTGTCGAGGTAGCCGGCCAGCTCAATAGCGAGGGCCAGCGCATCACCGTGGTGGATCCGCGGTGGATCGTCCCGGTCAACCCGGAACTGGTGGAGATGGCCGCTGAGGCCGACATGGTGGTCGTCTACGAGGACGGAGTTGTCCGTGGCGGCATCGGTTCCGCGATCGGCGAGGTACTCAGCGCCGCCGAGGTGGATACCCCGCTGCGCCACCTGGCGTTCCCGGATGTGTACCCGAAGCACGCCTCCCGATCCCAGCTCATTGCCGACGTGGGACTTGACGCTGAATCAGCCCGTGTATCGGTCGAGGAGTGGATCGGCAACCTCTAAACGGGGAAGTCACCGACGACGACACCCTGTGCCCGGCGTGAGCGGGCGCTCTAGGTCTCCAGCAGCCCGAATAGTGGGGCGACTTCGGCGATCTGCCATTCGCGCGCGCCAAGTCCCCGCAGCAGGACAGCGGCACGGTGGGCATCCCAGGGGCCCGGTGTGTGCGTCGCCGTCCACACAGCCTGGCGCAGCGTCGCCGGAGTGATCAGCACCTCGGGCTGAATAGACAGCTCGGCAGCGGAATACATCACGGCGGAGCGCATTGCCTGGAGCGCCTCCCAGGACTCGGGGTGGTGGCGCTGCCACGCGGACTTCCCGGGGGCGGTGGCCGCGTCGTCGGAACGGCGCGATTTATCGGGGTAGCCCGCAGGATCAGAGTCGTACACGGACTGCAGCACGGAGAACCATGCTTTCACAGCGCCCCGTCGGCGGCGCGGAAATCCGTGCACCGCACCGAGCTGCTGCGGTGTGCGGGGCAGCTCCTTCGCCAGAGCCAGCACTGTCTTATTCGGCATGATCATCGAGGGCGAGATGTCGCGGCGGCGCGCTTGGGTGTCGCGTTCCTCCCACACGGCGCGAGCCACGGCCAAGGAGGTGGGCGTTTTCAGCTGCGACAGCCCCTTCAAGTCACGCCACGTTTTTCGCACCGGTTCCCACTCGGCGTATTCAGCGACGATGAAGGCGAATTCTTCGTCGGCAATGTCCAGCTTGCCTTCGGAAGCGAGCAGTTCCGCTTGGGCTTCGGCGAGCTCGTTGAGGTAGATGACGTCCTCCGCGGCGTAGTCGAGCCACTCGTCCGGTAGAGGAACTTCGGACCAGTTTTCGCGCCCGTGGCCTTTTTCCAGCACGACACCGCAGAACTCCTCGACCATGGCGGCGAGGTTGGGCTTGTCGAAGCCGGCGATGCGGCCGGCCAGGGCGGTATCGAAGAGCATGCCGGGATACAACCCCAGCTCCGCGAGGCTGGGAAGATCCTCCGGTGCGGCGTGGACGATCCAGTCGCCGCCGTTGAGCACAGGGCCGAGAATCCCGGGGAAAGCGTCGCGGTGTCCCTCGGGGGCGAGCAGGAACGTCCCGGCACCGCGGCGGAAGACCTGTACCAGGAAAGCGCGGTCGTCGTAGCGGTACGCGGAGGCGCGCTCGGTGTCGATGGCGAAGGGCCCGCGGCCGTGGGCCAGCGCCTCGGCCGCGCGCCGGTAATCCGCAGGGGTGGACGCTAGGGTGTACCTACCGCGGTCAGGGGATTGCGGCATCAGCTAGCGGCGGCCGTCGATGCCGGCAACGCCTTCGGGCGGCAGGCCCGCGACATGCGCCAGGACCTTCGAGAAGGCCTCGACGTGGTGGGACAAATCGGTTCCGGTTGCGGTCCAGGAAGCGCGCATTTCGATCTGGTAGGCGCGCGGCGGGCCCCCGATCTCGCCGAAGCGGACAGAGGAGGTCGAAGTGACCGTGCCGCCAAGGTTAGTGTAGTCGGCGCCGGACTCGGCGAGGGATTCACCCAGCCACTGCCACGCCACATCGGGCAGCAGGGGATCGGAAGCGACAGCGTCGTCCATGTCCGCCTGAATGTAGGCGACCAAACGCATCGAGCCTTCCCACGACTCCTCGGAAGAGGGGGAGTAGAGGAGGATCAGCCGCCCGAAGGCGTCGCCTTGTGAGTCGGTGGGGATGGGGGCATCGTCGTCAAGCTCTTGCACCTCGAGCCCCACGGCGTGGCTGAACGGTGCGGGACGCTGCGGTGGGCGGATGGTGCCCAAGCTGATCTCCGGCCGCAATCGCGCGCGGTGCATGGATTCCACTGCCTCGTTGAACTCGGCAGGGATGGTCGCGGACTCCCCGTGCGGCGCGTCTGCTGGCGCGTTCGCGGATGCTGGGGAGGGGGCGGCGGAGAGCTGCGGATGGTCCGAATGTGTCACGCGTTCCAAGCTATCCAGAGCCTGTGCCCATTCTGTGGAGGCGCGCCGTTGTCTGCGCGAGCGTGCGGGGTAGGATCGGTCTATAGAACTTTTGTTGGACCTCCCTACGCGGGAAGAAAGGATTCGCCACCATGGCCCAGCCGGACATTGAACAGCTCAACAACACACAGCGCTACGCGCAGTGGGCAACGTTCCGCGCAATTCCGGGCGCGCTCGGAAACGACCGCGCGGAGATCATCGCTGAGCTGAAGGCGTTTTTCGCGCGCCTCGAGGAGGAGGGAAAGGTCGTCGTCCGCGGGATCTACGACATCTCCGGCATCCGCGCGGAAGCTGACGTGATGATCTGGTGGCACGCGGAGGAATTCTCGGACATCCAGAAGGCGTACAACGATTTTCGCCGCGACACCGTGCTTGGCCAGAGCCTCGAGGTCTTTTGGATCGGCGTGGGCCTGCACCGCCCGGCGGAGTTCAACCGCGGCCACCTGCCGGCGTTCATCATGGGCGAGGAGCCGCAGGACTGGATCACCGTGTACCCGTTCACCCGTTCCTACGACTGGTACATCATGGACGCGGACAAGCGCCGCCAGCTGCTCATTGAGCACGGACAGGCGGCGGCGGAGTACAAGGACGTGCGCGCGAACACGATGTCGGCGTTCTCCCTCGGCGACTATGAGTGGATGCTGGCGTTCGAGGCACCGACGCTCGCCCGCATCTCGGACCTGATGCACAAGATGCGCTACACGGAGGCCCGCCTGCACGTGCGCGAGGAGCTGCCGTTCTTCTCCGGCCGCCGCGTCGCGGACATCGCGGAACTCGTTGAGGCCCTGCCGTAGAAGGCCATTTTCGCTTATCGACGGGCGCCTGCCCACGCTTTACCGCGTGGACAGGCGCCTTTCATCTTTCATGTTGCTGAGTGGGCAGTGCGTAACCGGGCCGCGCTGCTACTGGACCGGCTTTTCCTCCAGCGTCATGGAGATGGAGTTGATGCAGTAGCGCAGATCTGTCGGGGTGTCGTAGCCCTCCCCGGCGAAAACGTGCCCTAGGTGGGAGTGGCAGTTCGCGCAGAGCACTTCGGTGCGCACCATACCGAGCGAGCGGTCTTCGCGCTCGATGATCTTGTCGCCGGCGAGCGGGGAGAAGAAAGACGGCCAGCCGCAGTGTGACTGGAATTTCTCGGTGGAGCGGAACAGCTCTTCGCCGCAGGCGCGGCAGCGGTACACACCTTCGGTGGTGGTGTCGGTGTATTCGCCGACTCCAGGCGGTTCAGTGCCGGCCTCGCGGAGCACGTGGTACTCCTCGGGGTTCAGGCGCTCACGCCACTGCGTTTCAGTCCAGTCGCTGTAGTTCGTGTTTTCCAGCATCGTGGTGCGTCCTTTCGGTTCGGTTCAACACGGTGATCGGGGTGCTGACAGCCACTGCCCACGCCGCCGCTGCGAGGATGAAGATGCCCCAGCCGGCAGTGGGGAGGAACGTGTCCATCCAGCGGCCGAGTACCCAGTGGCCCTCCACTACCCATGACAGCGGTGACAGGCACAGGATTATTCCCGCCCACGCCGCAGGCGAACGGAAGACACTGAGACGGCTTCCGAGGGTGAAGACGGCGGGAAAGAGCATCATTGAGTAGTATGCCTGCCCCAGGGAGGACAGCAGGCACACCCCGGCGAGCAGCACCGCGGCGGTCGTGGCAGCCCAGACCCAGGGCGCGGAATAGCGGAAGCGGGCCAGGAAGACCACGGCGGCGAGAACGGCCGCGGCGAAGAAGATGAAAAGCAGCGCGTGCAGCCAACCTGGCATGCCGAAGTAGGCCGCCGCGCCGGCCAGCGAGGAGTTCGCGTAATCGCGGGTCTGCCTCAGGTACGGCGCGACGATGTCGATGTAGCCCCGCGCACCCGGGGTCAGCGGCCACGCGACAGCGTTTAACACCACCGGCACAGCGATTCCGCCGGCGACCGCGCGCCAGTCCAAGCGCAGAAGGGGCAGCAGCAGCACGGGGGCGAACATGGGCTTGATCAGGATGCACAAGCCCAGCACAATTCCAGCGGCCCAGGATAGACCCGGGCGCTCGGCGAGGAACCAAGCGAGGAAAGCCGTCAGCCCCAGGAACAATATGCCGTTGATGTTGGAGAACCCGAGCGTGTTGGTCACTGCCTCAGTGAGGAAGGCCAGCGCCACGGCTCCCGGGAAGACCGGGGAGGACAGGCTGCCACCCGCGAGACGGGTCAGCCACGCCAGTGCACCGATGATGCACGCGGCGTTGACGATAATGAACAGCGCACGGACGGCATCCATGTTCTCGACAAACCCGAGCGGGGACAGCAGCAGTGTCGCCCCCGGGTTGTAGAGGTAGTGCGGGTCGACGTGGTGGTAGAGCTCGTTGTATACCGGCTCGCGCAGCACGAAACGGCGCGCGGCCGACCACACAGTGGTGAAATCGTCGGTCACAGTCCCCGGCAGCGCCACCGCGAAAACACGGTGTATGACGAGCAGAACCGCCAGCGGCCGCAAGAAAGCGCTCGCTGCGGCCGTCCATGCCGAATGCCGGAACTCCCCAGTCTCTTCCGGGGCGGGGGCAGTCCAGGCGGAGCGGAGCACGTTCGTGCGGGGTGTCCTGGTAGTCACAACCCCCAAAGCTACTAAACGCCAGCTAGTTTCCCGCTCCCACCCGCCGGTAGCGGGCGAAGATGTGGGAGCCGGCGGAGTGGACGTCCTCCAGCTCCAGTTCCACGTCGATGTCGCCGGGCAAACCGGAGGGCTCGCCGTTGACGAAGGGGGCGGAGGTGAGGTGGAGGACATCGATAAGCGATTCCTCGAACATCGCCGCGTACAGTGACGGGCCTCCCTCACACACGATGCGGCCCAAACCCCTTCCGCGGAGCGTATCGACGATCTCCCGCGCGCTGCCTGAACCCGTACCGAGGAGTTCTGCGCCCGCCCGGGTGAGCTCCTCGCGGCGCGGGGCGAGCCCGGCGTCGGTGAGCGAGGAATCCGGGGTGAGAATCAACGGGGGTGTGCCGCTGAAGAGCTTCGCGGAGGTGTCGAAGTCCAGGGAGCGAGACACGACCGCCAGGGGAATGTCCGCCGGGCCGTAGTCCTCGGCTTTGACCGTGCCGGAACCAACGAGGACGACATCCGCCCACTCGCGCAGCGCGAGCATGACTTCTTTGTCAGCGTCGTTGCCCAGCGCCCCGGATGTGCCGGACGCGGTGAACGATCCGAACGCCGTGCTGATCGCTACCGCGCGGACCTCCTGGGTCGCCGTCGACGGCCCGATGATCTCCGCGTGCGTCTTCGGTGATGCTTCAGATGAATCGGATGCTGCCATGGCAAAAGGATAACCCCACCGGCCGAAACAGTGATTTCAGCTGGTGGGGTGGTGTGGAGCGGATGACGAGACTCGAACTCGCGACCCTCACCTTGGCAAGGTGATGCGCTACCAACTGCGCTACATCCGCAAAGAGCGTGTGCTCTTGTGCGCGATACTGGGATTGAACCAGTGACCCCTACCGTGTCGAGGTAGTGCTCTACCGCTGAGCTAATCGCGCTTGATATTCAGATGATACTCAAATGAATATGGAGGTGGAAACGGGAATCGAACCCGTGTACAAGGTTTTGCAGACCTTTGCCTCACCACTCGGCCATTCCACCGTGGGCGATTTCCGCCTCTTTCACAGTACCAAGAGGTACGTGGAGCGGATGACGAGACTCGAACTCGCGACCCTCACCTTGGCAAGGTGATGCGCTACCAACTGCGCTACATCCGCATCGGGGCTTTCGCCCTTGTGCGCGATACTGGGATTGAACCAGTGACCCCTACCGTGTCGAGGTAGTGCTCTACCGCTGAGCTAATCGCGCTTAAGCCCCCCATAAGGGGACTTGGAGCGGATGACGAGACTCGAACTCGCGACCCTCACCTTGGCAAGGTGATGCGCTACCAACTGCGCTACATCCGCATGCATTCGTTCCGATGTGAACTTGTGCGACTAGAAACTCTAATGTGTCGCCCCGCGTTCGACCAAATCCCGTCGTTGTGACTTGTTTTTAGTGTGCTCAAGCACGCGCTTATCGACGCCGCCTGCTTTCCATCCATCCCTCATTCCAGCGCCGGAACCCGGCCGTACATTCCCCCTGCCCCGCCGCCACGCTCGAAGCCCACGTTCACCGTGCTTGGGCACGCGATTAGGGGCTTTTACCACAGCAGTGTTAATGTATCCCTCGCGCCAAAAACGCGACGGTCCCATGGCTCAGTGGAAGAGCGTTCCGTTCACACCGGAAAGGTCGCTGGTTCGATCCCAGCTGGGACCACAATCTAGGTTGCCAACAGGCTCCTGACTCCCCCTGAATCTCGTCGATCAGTGCCCCGCTGAACGGCGAGATTTCGTATTTTTGATCTTTGCTAGCGGCGCAGGAGTTCTGCCGCCTCAGGTGCTCCCGCAAAGCTGCATGAGTAGCTAGCGGTTCTTCTTGACGTATTCTTCGAGGCACGACCCGACAATTTCACGCAAGGTGCCTACCTTGCGTGCGGCGATAGCTTTGAGTTCAGCATGCAGATCGCGGTCCACTTCGATGGTCATTTTCTTGACGTAATCACGGATTGAAGGCTGGTGGAACGCGGAACGGACGGACTTCGTGGGTGTGGCTGTGCTTTTCTTCGTGGCCTTTTTCTTAGTCCATGGGCCTTGTTGGGCGCGTGCGCGCGCTTTGCTGATGGTCACTTCATCATCTCCATAATCTCGTTGGCCAACTTGTCGTAACCATGCATGTCGGGGCCGGGGCAGTAGCCAAAGGTAAGGTGCATATCCGCGCAGCGGGATCTCCGTTTCAAAGTGCGGCATGTCCTCGGCTTCAAGCGCTTCTCGTGCAGCTTCAAGCGCGCTGGTTCCCTTTACGGGCGAAAGTCAGCAAGACAACGTGCGGGGTGCCGCCTACAGCGTCGCGCAGCTCCCACACCCGCGACAGGTCGGCGGCTGCGGAACGGGTCGGAATGATGATGAAGTCGCTGACGGCGATAGCGGCTTCAATCGCGTTTTCGTCTCCGGGTGGTACGTCGATAAACATCATCTCGTTATCGGCGACTAAAGCGGCTTGGCGGTCCAGGCGCTGTGGGATCGACAGCTCGACGTTGAACGGCAGCGGGTCGCCGCACGCTCGGCCCAGTCGAGAGCGGACCCCTGGCGGTAGAGGTTGGTCACGGTCCAGGGGGATACCGCGTTAGGCGAATACGGTCGCCAGGGACATCCTGCTCGTGGTTTTTCCCGACACCACCCTTCGCGTTGATAGTCATAGCTATGGCCAACAATCGGAAGGTGAAAGCCCCCTTAGATACGTCGGTGGCATTGCGATGTTGCGTGTCTAGCTGCTTGATTTGATCCGGCAATTCACCGTTGCCGAAGAAAAAGGATCGAGTCGGCGCCTCTAAATCCTTGGTCTTTACAAGTCGATACTTTCGTATCAATATCCTTCCAGACGGAGGCCAGACGGAGGAAAGACGTTAAAGAGACTTAATTTTCCCATTAGATGTAGTGGTGGACAGCTTGAAAGCTGCTGTCTTGTCCCTTTTTTCATCAATCCGAAAGGATCTATTTATGCGTTTGAAGAAAGCTTTAATCCTCCCTCTAGCTGTTTCTACCGCTCTCGTCGCATTCCCTGTTGCTACGGCCAGCGCAGCTCCTGCCACTCAGGAGGGGGAGTGCGTCGAGACTCACCAGGTTCCCTCTACTCTCGGTGCAGACCGAGAGACTGTTTCGGAAAATGACCTCAAACAAATCAATGAGGATATCGAGTCCGCGGGTGGTTCCCCCCCTTGCCTGCGGGAACAGTTGAGTACGGGTTCAACGCTGATGGTGACGCGGTAGCCATTGACTCCAATGGTCGGGAAACAGTCTTGTCTTGAGCAAAGAAGATGGATGTTGAGCTGAATTCAGTACTAGTCCAGACTAGGGCCGCAGAGGACCAAGACGATAAGGGAGTTCTTAGCGCAACTGCCACAACCATTGCTGGTTGTGCAGGTGGTGTAATCGGTTACGATACAATCCTGGAAATTTTAGAGAAGAGGGTTTCCTACTGGGCCTTGGTAAAGTTCCTCGCTAAGAAAATTGGACTAGGACTTGCGATCAGCTGCATTTCCGGTGCAGGTGGCGCCCTTGCCACCTACATGGGGTGGTAAAAAATGCGCTCATTGGTAACAATTTGCGGATTTTTAGTGGCACTTGGCATATTTCATTTTTACACTGATATGCCTTGGTTCCCTTCTGTGTTCTTTGGAGGCATCGCTGGGCTTATCGCAGGTGTAGCTCTGACAGAATCCGGGCGGCAGGCAGCCCGTCGAATTGTGTATAATCTTTTTCAGGGATGGTCCTAGCTCCGAGTGCCAGGATTGAATCAAGGTGGGGTGTCAGCGCTCTTTGAAAAGTAGCCCAAAACGCTCCTCGAAAAGTAGCCCATCCGAAAAAGATTGGATGGGTGATTTCTTTGGAACAATGGGCACAGATCCGATACCTGCGTGGGCAGGGTTTATCGATACGCAAGATCGCCAACGAGGTTGGCTGCGCGAAGAAGACTGTCGAGCGGGCACTGGCTTTGGATTTGCCTCCGAAATACCCGCCGCGTCGGGCTAAAACTACGAGTTTCGATGCTTTTGAACCACAAGTACGCGCGTTGCTTGCTGAAACTCCACGTCTTAACGCAAAAGTCATCGGACAGCGCGTTGGGTGGACTGGGTCAGAATCGTGGCTGCGCAAAAACATTGCCCGGATCCGACCCGAGTATCTTCCCGCAGACCCCGTGGACACTCTCACCCATCTTCCCGGGCGTGAAATCCAGTGCGACCTGACCTTTGCCGCCGGCGGGTTGCCCGATGCAAGCGGTGTGCCCCGAGCATTCCCGGTGTTGGTGATGGCGGCATCGCGTTCCCGATTCGCCGCTGCCTGTCTGCTTCCGACTCGTACAACTGATGATCTGATAGCTGGGATGTGGCAGCTCATCGAGCGTGACTTCAAAGCCGTGCCCGACCGGCTGGTATGGGACCGGGAAGCTGGCATCGGTAAGGCCCGCCTGTGTGAGCCAGTCGCTGCGTTCGCCGGTGCAATCGGCACCAAGATCGTCCAGGCCCCGCCGAGAGATCCGGAATCGAAAGGCATCGTTGAACGCACCAACGGCTATATGAAGCGCTCCTTTTTCCCAGGCCGGCACTTCAGCAACCCGCAGGATGTGCAAGACCAGCTCGATGAATGGTTTAGCACCGTAGCCAATACCCGCACCCATGCCACGTTGAAAACCCGCCCGATCGATCTGTTTCGCACCGACCAACAGTCCATGCGTCCACTTCCGCCGTATACCCCAACGATCGGGATCCGTCCTGCGGTACGCCTGCCACGCAACTACTACATCACCGTCGACACCAACCAATACAGCGTCGACCCCGCCTTCATCGACAGGCTCGTGACCGTGCGCACCTGCCTAGAAGAAATCACTGTCACAGGACCATCCGGCGAAATCGCCGCCTGCCACCGGCGTTACTGGGGAAAACACCACGTCATCACCGACCCTGCCCACCGACACGCCGCACGACGCATGCGACAGCTAAACACCGGACCCCAACGACACACCCACACACCAGACAACGACGTAGAGGTAGCCGACCTAGCCATCTACGACTCAATCGCTTAGCCCCTCAAAGAAGATTGGATTCGACTATGCCCCACACGCACGCCCACGACACCCAAGCAACGATTGCGCACCTATCACAGGCGCTGAAAGCCCCACGTATCAACACCGTTTACGCCACCATTGCTGAACAAGCACGCGCAGAATCGTATACCTACGAGGAATACCTCGCCGCGGTACTTTCAGTAGAAGCCACCGCACGCGCTGAATCCGGAGCGCGCCAACGCGTTAAACGAGCCGGTTTTCCAGCAGTCAAAACCATCGCCGATTTCGACTTCGGCGCCCAACCCGGCATCGACCGCGCTGACATCGCCCGACTAGAAACCGGCGCCTAGGTCGCAACCGCTGAAAACGTCGTCCTTCTAGGCCCACCAGGCACCGGAAAAACACACCTCGCTACAGCCCTAGGCATAACCGCTGCTCAGCAAGGCTACCGAGTACTGTTCGACACCGCCGCAGGGTGGATCAACACACTCACCGAGGCACACAACACCGGACGACTCGAATCCGTACTCAAACGCCTAAGCGGATACCACCTGCTCATCATCGACGAACTCGGATACATCCCCGTCGAGGCAGACGCAGCAAACCTCTTCTTCCAACTCGTCTCACGCCGATACGAACACGGATCCATCATCGTCACATCCAACCTGGCCTTTTCCCAATGGGCCCAATGCTTCGGAGACGTCACCGTCGCAACTGCCATGGTCGACCGCATCGTCCACCACGCAAAAATCTTCCAACACCGAGGAGTAAGCCACCGCATCAAAGGCCGCGAACTCACAACACCACAAACAAATCAGGCACAATAACTACGACCACACTGGGCTACTTTTCAAAGAGCACTCACATGGGGGTGCAAAACACTCGCACTATGAAAAGGTTGGTGGGTTCACTCGAGCACTAAGCGGCGTGGGTCCGCCAACTATATAGGCCGTTCAGAATGAGAGCGCTATGAGCTCTGCCCTGGATCTGCAGTCCATCTTCTTCAGCAGGGAAGACACCATTCTTTTTACGTGAGGCTCCGAGTAGAACAACTCGTTCGCTATTTGCCTGTTACTTTTTCCTTGGCACAGCAATTGCATGACGGCTTCCTCGTTATCGGTCAAGGAGGCTTGCTCTATTCGTTCGGCGAAACGCCCCCATGAGGATTGGGCAACTAACCGTTTCACACATTGAGGTGAGAGACTGGTCCCTCCGTTGAGTGCATCCCTGAGCGCCTGAATGATTATCTGCGGTGGTTGGCCTTTAATGACGTACCCGGACACCCCACGCGCAAGAGAGGTAATCATCGTATCGTCAGTGTCGTAGGCTGTCATCACGACAAAGACTGGTGGGGTATCGAAACTATTCAACTTTTTCAGCAGTTCGATCCCATCCATATCGGGCATACGTACATCAGACAATACGATGTCGCAGGTGTGATTGTTGAGCCATGCCAGTGCGCTGCGCCCGTTTGCGGCAGTGGCGATAACTTCTAGGTCTGGAACTTTAGAGAAGTAAACCGGAAATGATTCACGGATTACGGGATCATCATCAACAAGCAGGATCGTGAAACTCACTTGCTGCACCAAGGGTGTGTTTGACCCTTACTGCACCCCAGCCAGTCCTTAATAGACTGATACGTTTGGATCACTGGTTCACCCTCAGTGGGAGGTGCCTCGACTGTTGGGAGGGGACTTGCCGTAAGGCCAACGGTGAAGATTAGAGAGGCCAACATTTTCATATCAATTACGGGACCTTTCAAACGGGAACCTGGAAAGTAATCGTCCAGCGGGCATTAGTGCTATCCAGTGTCATGCTTCCACCTACGATAGCAATCGTTCGCTGCATGGAGGCTAGACCGAAATTGCTGGAGCCAGCTCGCCCACGGCCAAGCCTATAGGTGTTGACGAGAGTCACCATGACTTTTTCGGTATTTGCAGTCGCGGTGATACTAACGGTGGAATAAGGGACGGCATATTTGATGATGTTGGCACTAGCTTCAGATAGGCACTGACTGAGCGCCCTATTGATAGACTCCGCGCCAGGATCCACACGAATAGTCGTGGAGCTCTCAACGTGAAACCCGGCCTCCTGAAGTGCACGGGCAGTTTGCGTCACTGTCATTGTTAGTGCCGGTACGGTCACCTGCGGATGATCAATTGCCTGGGCATTGAGCTCATCTACCAGCGTGCGGATGTCACTCATTGACTTACGCGCTGTGGCGGCACACCGCTGTAGAGCTTGCTCGTTCTCCGGGATGTAGATCGCCAGTGCTTCAAGTCTTGCTATCAGCGCGGTTAAATCAGCAGCCACCATGTCATGAAGAAATCCCGCTACCTCTACCTGACGTTGGCGCATCTGGTACCTCTGTCGCATCTCCTTGGTGCGCAACCTAACGATAAACCACCCGGCGGCAAAGGCGCTGACCATCATGAGAGTAAAGATGGTTACAGACTGTGGATCCATACTCAACGACTTTTGATCCGGGGAGTAAAACCCGAGCAGCGTCGTAATAGCAGCAAAGACCACAGCAGTCTTGTACCTGTGTTGCGCAGTAACAACCGTAACCAGCAGAACCGCCGTCAATGTCAACAGATCGGGCGAATGACCAGACAAGGTAACGACCGCGAACAATACGAGATATCCCAAAACTGCAGCAGTAGGAAGATACACCGCCAGAGGCAGTGTAGCCACTAAAAAGAAGAATAAAACCCCTGTACCAACATCGACAGGAGCGATCACAAGCACACGCAAGCCCCACAAAACAAGGGCGAGCAGACACAGCACCAGTGCTATTGATAGGCGATAAGAACGAAAAAAATTAACAAACACATTGAATACCAATGGCTCTATCGACGGAAAACATAAAAGAACAGTCAAGCATGAAGGGCACGGTTCACCCCAACACCCAGTTTCTGAATGCCCAACTGCCGACAATAGAGGTCTTCCCCTCCTGGGAGGTGATCTACTTCAAGGGTTTGGGAAGTCGCCGATCGTTCCACGGGGGCATCCCACAGCGTTTCCCTATCTCACCAGTGGTATCGAAGCCAGTGCCGAGGGCAAGACTCCAGACGAAAGATAGAACGCCATTGAGGACCATTCCCACACACGCCCGAGTCCCACTACGTTGGTCACGACTGCACCCAGGCCGAATACTTAATCGAGCGCGATGAAACGTGCGGATGCTTACTCCAAAACTGGAATTGTCGCGGTTTTAGCCGGGAGGCGTGGTCTATCTCCGACAGGGTCCACCTGCCCTTTTGTGCACTGTGTCAACATCGCCCGACTTGGCACTGTCCAACAACGAAATCGGGGTTACAGTGGACACGCTAGCACCATTTCCACCTTGCCCCAGTGCCACCAACCTTCCGGATGAAGAGTAGATGGGGGCGCCGGACTCGCCTGGCGAAAGTCGTAAGCTTGAGGACTGGACGTAAGCAAACACTGGTTGGCCATTCAACAAAAACCGTTGACACGAGTATTGTTCGGAGATCAGTTCTCCGGACTTTTTCTGACCTTCGTGATCGTTGGCAAACACAACGGACTCTTGAGGGTGTTCTTCCACTTGCAGCGGCCTTATCTGGTCCCCTACGCTGGGGTGGAGTGCGATTTCTGCTATGTCGAGACCCAAGCCGTTGAGCAGATAGTTTGTCGAAATGGTTCCTATTTTATTTCCGTGGGAGAAGACTTCTGCCCCCTCTTCTCCACAGTGGCCTGCTGTTAAACCAGTTGTCATAGAGATATAGGAGACAGAGCAGTCTATGGAGCCATTGGGCCACCACACTTGAATATCGTCCCCGCTGGAATACCTGGGGCCTGACTGCGCGGAGTCGCCTGGGGGATGGTCAATATAAGGAGTCTCTTGAGGGGTAATCGTGGATGCTGTCGAGTTTGTTTGTGGTAAATCCAATGAAGTATATCCGCTGATGAAGGCACTTACAGTGGCAATTACACAGACGGCTAATGATTCTCGATACATTGCACAAACCTTGTCTATACGACCTCTAGGGGTGACCCGCACGGAGGCCACCCCTAGAGGGTGCCCTATTGGTTGGTGTTGGTTGGAAGGAATATCAACACCAGGGCGATGATGGCAAAGGCGTACATCACCCAACTCGGCCAATGAAACCAAGAGGCTATCGGAATCATGATTACCACTACTGAGATCAGAATCTTCTTGACCATGAGCGATCCTTTCTCTTTTTCGCTACCTTACTGGAAGCCAGCCCGCACAGGCGTGATGCCTACTGGGTTGACAGGCAAGAGGGCAAATTGAGCATAAGTAAAATCAGCCCAGATACCGCCGGGAGCAACGGCAACTGCAATGCCGAGGGTGGAGACGATCTTCGATACCAATGCTTCTGGAATCCAGACTCCTGCGATTGATACTCCTGCGCCAATCCCTTTGAGAGTGCCCTGGGAAATAAATATCTTCACCCCCCACCAGTAGTACTCGATTCCGTTGCGGCCTGGTTGGAAGAATGGGTCAACCGTGTCACCATCGGTGTTTTCGATGCGTGGACCCGTTGACTGGGAAAAAGCGATGGATTTATCATTGACTTTCTTTTCAACCGATGGGTCATTGGTTGAGGAAGCGGACGCGATGGCCGTGTTGGCTTCCTTCACGGACGCTTCGACTTTCTGCAGTTCATTCGGTGTCAATGCCGACTTGGCTGCGCCGTCGATAACGAACTGATCTTCTTGAGTGGAGATAAACCGGTCTGCTTTTTCGCGCGTCGCCGCATCAACCTCGGAGTTATCGGCCACGGTGGAAGTGAGCGAAGGAACATTATCGGAACTGGCGGGTGTGGCACTGGCCAGTGGAACACCGGCGAGAACGATGGTCGACAGTGAAGCAAGGACAACGCCTGAACGGATTTTCGGTCGGATGGTCATGCAGTCTCCTTGATCGTGCATAAGTAGAACAAACTGTGTCGGACGAACAGAACGCTATCAATCACTCTGTTTGAGCGGTACGGTTTACCAATGAGATGCTACGAAAGTCGCTTCTTTTAAAAATATGGTTGACTCATGGCTGTTTTGGCTTCGTGACAAGGCGGCTACGCGCAGCACCGCCGACCAGACCTCGCACTTTGTTCACCGCTATGCCCGCCGAGACTTGACCCCATCTGCTGACTCCGGCATCGCAGGCGATCTCGGTTAGTGACCTCGTGGAGGTCACGTATCGGTGAAACGCTTTGAAGTCGCGGGTTTTAGTCAGATCAGGCCGACGGTAGGTGGTGGAAAATCCACAGTCAGGGTTCTTGCACCGCCATCTGGTCGTTCCTTTTGTGGTGGTGCCGTTTTCTTCATTTGCCCAGTACATACTGGGCATCGTGGTCTGTTTGGTGTCACCGGCAAAGCTAACCAGCATCCAGCTACCACACTGAAGCGCCGTTCCGGCGGATTGAACGAGAAGCGGGCCCGAATAAGGACGAAATCCTTATTCAAGCCTGATTTGTATAGTCTGATCTGCGGAAATCGCAAGAATCAGACACACATTCTGCTACTTAACCCCGAAGATCTATTCCCAGGTGGACATAGCGAGTCAGAAAAGGACTCTGAGCAGAGAAGAAATAGAGTTATGGCTGGAAACCGAGAACCGTGTGAGAAGAAGCATTGGGGAGGAACGAATGTCCGTCAGCCTAGAAATGGCAAGCACAATTCTTCGAAGCGGCCTCATCGTCGGCGCCATGTGGTCGAGGCCGGTCGTCGTTGGCAAAGATGTACATGGTCCAAATGCCGTAGTCTTCACGGACTTTGACGAGGTAGACCACCACGTCACCGCCGCAGACATTCAGCGCGCAGCCGAAGCATGGGCCGCGGACAACCCCGGCGACGCCTTCACCGCTGCCCTCCGGGACGACAACGTTCCCAGGCACGTCCCGCCCCGTGTGGCCGATGAAATCTGCCAGCTCGCAGCCTTCGGAACATTTAAGTACTAGCCGACCGGCATGATCGGCCGGGTAGATGTAAAAGGTCTACTTGTTTAGCTGCTAACCAATTAGCCAGCGCGACCACACCCCAAAGGTGCCGGGTGACCTTGCTACTTTTGAGTCATATCGACGACCATGTGTACCAACTGCGTTTCTTGGCCGGTTACCAAGACGTCACCCCGGAAGAGCAGGAAGCCGCCTCGATCAAGGCCTCACAGCTCATGGCTGACCTGTTCACCGCAATGGTGGGGGAGGATGCAGATGAGGAAGTCGGCGACGAAGCGCCGACGGTGTAAAAGTACGGTGATCCTAGCTGGGGCCACAATCTAGGTTGCCAACAGGCTCCTGACTCCCTTCGAATCTCAACGACTAGTGTTCCGCTGAACGGCGAGATTTCGTATTTTTGATCTTTGCTAGCGGCGCAGGAGTTCTGCCGCCTCAGGTGCTCCCGCTTTAGCTAGAGCATCAAGCACATCATCAACGGTTCTCGGCGGGTTGGTGAAAGCTGCCGTCGCATAGGTAATCGCTTGGTGCACGCTTGAACCGTAGAGGTCGATTTGGTCGCAGAGGAACTCATCGGCTGTGCGAACCTCGATGTCATACTTGGCTAATTCAGGCTGGGGGAAATCGCGCTTGTTCTCGGTGACAATGACCTGAGCTCCGCAGCGAATGGCTGCGGCTAGGACGTGGTTGTCGTCCGGGTCAGGAAGGTAGAGCGCTGGAATTAACTCTTCGTACCCAGTCACTAGACAGTCGTCAATCGCTTCGCACATCAGGCGTCTTGTCCTGCTGAGTTTTGTCGTATCTAGATCGGGTCGGTTCTTACTCAGGTTGGAGAAAACTTCATCCAGGATCATGTCGGTCCAGCGCGCGTGGAAATTCCCGCCACTTGCTAGTCGGATGAGGACATCACGGAGGATGCTGGGGTAGAGGACATTAGCGTCGTAGACCACCGTGAAATTGCTCATTCATACAGCCCTAAGTGATCGGTCAGGGCCGTCAGCTCATCAGCGGCAGCGCGTTGTTTGATGTCTCGTTGATGCTTGTATGCCTGCACATCAGAGGCATACAACCTGCGGTGAGTTCCCACCTTGTGTCCCTCTAAGACGCCATCGTCCATCAGCTTGATCACATGTGGCCTGGAGACGTTCAGGAGATCTGCGGCCTGCTGGGTGGTTAGTTCTGCGCTCGTGGGGATTACGCTCACCGATCGTCCTGCAGCGGTGTTAGCCAAGATGTCGCGGAGCAGGCCAGCGACATCTTGAGACAGGCGGATCACCTCGCCTGAACCCTCTACCGCGACATCGATGCCTTTTGTAGAGTCCGTGCGTTGTGCGAGCGCGCTATTCAATTTCCGAAGCGCGTGACGAGCGGTTGCTCTGGTCTGTGTAGTGCTGTTGTCCTGCACGTTCGTCATAGGGTCACGCTAGCACGTAAACGAAATAAACGAAACGGTATGAACAGGGGACTGCGAACGAGAATCTACCTATAACGGGCTCTGTAGCCCGGCCCGTACTTCGGAAGCTATGCGCTCGGGGATTTCGGGTTCCCGCGGAAGCACCACGCGGTGACCGCGCAGAAGCCAACGGCGGTTACGGCGAGGAAGGCGAGGGTCAGCTCGTGGGCATGGGCGTAGGCCGGGGCGGCGGCATCGTGGGTGGCGGGATCGTAAATTGCGCTCATGCCCTTGTCGGCTAGCTC